>CADCMP010000004.1 GCA_902802565.1 Oscillospiraceae bacterium | reverse complement strand
GCGAAGATCGCCACCATCAGCGGCAGATTCTATGCCATGGACCGCGATAAGAGATGGGATCGTCTTGAAACCGCATACAACGCGATCGTATGCGGAGAAGGCGTGAAGGAATCCGATCCGGTCAAAGCCATGCAGGACAGCTACGACAAGGGTGTGACGGATGAGTTCGTCGTTCCCGTTGTAGTATGTGAAGACGGTATGATCCAGCAGGGAGACAGTGTGATCTTCATGAACTTCCGGCCGGACCGCGCACGTGAGATCACATGGGCACTGAACAATACGGACTTTGACGGTTTTGACCGTAAGAAAACGGTATTTCCGCTGAACTATGTCTGCACTGCTCAGTATGATGAAGCACTGGATATCCCCATTGCCTATCCGCCGGAAACTCTGGTGAATACTCTGGGTGATGTGGTCAGTGCAAAGGGATTCAAACAGTTCCGTGTCGCGGAAACTGAGAAGTATGCACATGTGACGTTCTTCTTCAACGGCGGCGTTGAGCGCCCGGTGGAAGGGGAGGACCGTTGCCTGGTAGACTCTCCGAAAGAGTTTCCGACTTACGATCTGATCCCGCAGATGAGTGCAGTCAAGGTCTGTGACAAACTGGTGGAGGCCATTGAATCCGATCAGTATGAGATGATTATCTGCAACTTTGCAAACTGTGACATGGTAGGTCATACCGGCGTTCTGGAAGCTGCTATTAAGGCGGTTGAGACGGTGGATGCCTGCATTGGCAGAGTCGTGGAAGCAGTGGAAAAGAAGAGCGACGAGATGACCCTGTTTGTAACAGCCGACCACGGAAACGCAGACTGCATGATCAATGCCGATGGCTCCGTGAATACTGCTCATACGACAAACCTCGTTCCTTTTGTCGCCACCGATGTCAATGCCAAACTGGCAGACGGCAAACTGGCAGATATCGCCCCCACCATGCTGAAGGTAATGGAAATTGAACAGCCTGAAGAAATGACAGGCAACGTTCTGATTAGTTGGTAATTTTATAAGTTAATATAATCAAAGGAGACAATTATGAAACAGTATTTTGAAATCGTTGATGTCATGGGCAGAGAGATCCTTGACTCTCGCGGAAATCCCACGGTCGAAGTGGAAGTCACTCTGGACGACGGTACTGTCGGAAGAGCAGCAGTTCCCTCCGGTGCATCCACCGGTATGTATGAAGCCTGCGAACTGCGTGACGGTGACAAGGGCCGTTACCTGGGCAAGGGTGTTGAGAAGGCAGTCGAGAACGTCAATGGTGAGATCGCAGAAGCTCTGGTCGGTCTGAATGCACTGGATCAGGTTTCTGTCGACAACATCATGATCGAGCTGGATGGCACTCCCAACAAGAGCCGTCTCGGTGCAAACGCAATGCTCGGTGTTTCTCTGGCTGTTGCAAAAGCAGCTGCAGAGGCCACCGGAATGGCACTGTACAACTACATTGGCGGCGCCAACGCAAAAGTTCTCCCGGTTCCCATGATGAACGTTCTGAACGGTGGCGCACACGCTTCCGGTTCCAACGTTGATATTCAGGAATTCATGATCATGCCCATCGGTGCAAAGTCCTGGAAAGAAGCTCTGCGTATGTGCGCAGAAGTATTCCATACCCTGAAGAGCACTCTGAAGAAAATGGGCTCTCCGGCAACTGGTGTCGGTGATGAAGGCGGCTATGCTCCCAACCTGGAGAGCGATGAGGACGCACTGAAGGCTCTGGTTCAGGCAATGACGGATGCCGGCTACAAACCCGGTGAAGATTTCATGATCGCCATCGACGCAGCTGTTTCCGAGTGGTGGAACGAAGAGGAGAAGAACTACCATCTGCCGAAGAGAGGCACTGTGATGACCAGTGAAGAACTGGTTGCCATGTGGAAGGACTTTTCTGAGAAATATCCCATCATCTCCCTGGAAGACGGTATCGGCGAGAATGACTGGGAAGGCTGGCAGCTCCTCAACAAGACCATCGGTGACCATGTACAGCTCGTCGGCGACGACCTGTATGTTACCAACACCGAGAGAATCAAGAAGGGCATCGAACTCAACGCTTCCAACTCCGTTCTGATCAAGCTCAACCAGATCGGTACTCTGACTGAGACTCTGGATGCAATTCAGATGGCAAACCGTGCCGGCTGGACTGCAGTTGTATCCCATCGTTCCGGTGAAACGGAAGACACCACAATCGCAGATCTTGTTGTCGGCATGAATGCCGGCCAGATCAAGACCGGTGCTCCCAGCCGTTCCGACCGTGTTGCGAAGTACAATCAGCTCCTCCGCATCGAAGATGAGCTTCTGGATGCAGCTCAGTATCTTGGAAAAGATGCTTTCTTCAGTATTAAAAAATAAGTAGAACCTATAACTCTAGAGGATGCCGGATCCATGGAGGATCCGGCATCTTTTTGAGGAAAAAACGGAAAAAAAGGCAGGGAAGAACCCTCGATTTATTTTCCAGGATAAGTGTTGACAACATATTGCTTTTTTGTTAAAATAACACTCGCTCGTTTGAGACATGGCGGAATAGCTCAGTTGGCTAGAGCACACGGTTCATACCCGTGGTGTCACCGGTTCAAATCCAGTTTCCGCTACCAAATCGTCAGTTTTTACTGACGACTTGGCCCGGTGGTCAAGCGGTTAAGACACCGCCCTTTCACGGCGGTAACACGAGTTCGATTCTCGTCCGGGTCACCAATCAGCCTGTTTATGCAGGCTGATTTTTCTTGGGCTTTACAGCACGGATTTGTATTGCATTGCAATGTGAGTTGTGCTATTATAATAAAGCTTTTGGAGGATTAGCTCAGCTGGTTAGAGCGCTCGCCTCACACGCGAGAGGTCACTGGTTCGAGTCCAGCATTCTCCACCAAAAAAGAGAGTTCTGTTTTCAGAACTCTCTTTTTTTATTGATATTGGTTTATATGTTCAGATCTTCGTCCGTAACGGTTCCGGTACACACGATGTTGGTAGGACCGGTGAGATACAGATCGTGGGGAAGGGGACCGTCCAGATTTACACTGACGTGAAGATCCCCTCCGGGCATGGAGACGGTCACATTTTCGGATTCGGTCCGATCGTTTAAAGCATGTGCCGTAACGATGGATCCGCAGCCGGTACCGCAGGCAAGAGTAAAGTCCTCCACACCCCGTTCAAAGGTCGCGGCAATGACATGGTTTCTGGACTGTACTGCGGTGAAGCTTACATTGGCACCTTTCGGAAAGCCATTATAATAACGGATCTTGGAACCCAGGACAGCCAAAGCTGGATAATCCAGTTCGGAAGGATCGTCCATCGTTACCACGCAGTGGGGGATACTGGGATCTCCCAGTTCAATATAGTCTACGGTGTATTCCTTGTCATCGATTTGGATCTTCTTATTGGTCTCCACCAGCGTGGGATCATTGAGACGGATCCGGTATTCCCGCGAGGTGATCCGTTCCCCGTATACGATTCCCGCAGTGGTCTCAACACTCTGTTTTTCACCGGAAAGCCGGTTTTCATAGGCGTAACGGCAAATGCATCTTGCACCGTTCCCACACATTTCACCGACAGATCCGTCAGAATTATAAAACAGCATTTTAAAATCAGCACCCTGATCAGAGGGAACGAGGACCATAAAGCCGTCTGCGCCAATAGACATTTTTCGGGTACACAGATGTTTTGCCAGTGAAGGCAGGGAAGAGAACGGGATTTTATTATCCATGTTGTTCAGGATAATAAAATCATTGCCGGCACCCTGCATTTTTGTAAATTCCATAATAGTGTTCCTTTATTTATAAGCAATCAGTTTTGTCTCATTCTAATTGAATCTTTCAAGATGTCAATATCCTACACAGCTGAAGTACAGGGGAGATGCGGATTACTATTTCTTTGGTGAAGGAAGATCCTCATACATCGCTTCCAATAGATCGCGGAGAAACTCACGGTCTTCCACGTTATTGACAAGAAGCATCTCCTTTGCTCCGTCATACGGAAGTTCTCTGGCAGCCTCCGGCATAATTGAACGGGCAGATCTGGTGTCTTTTACGAGAAAACGGTTGTCATAGATTCCACCAATCACCTTGCCACAATAATAGATAATGTATTCTCCCATCATGGCACGAAAGCTTATTTCCTCCAGTTCGGAAAGCTGTTCCAATATAAAATCCAGATATTCTTTGGTGGATGCCATCGCTCTCATCTCCTTGTCGGGCCGTTGAATGACTGAAATGGATTAAAAACGGCCTTTCTTTCTCTGGATATTAATTCTAGCAAATAATAAAAAGGACAGCAATCCTAATCAAACAGGTGCCATGATCGACTTTCAGACGAAAAAAGGATTGCTAGTATGCATGAATACGCCGCAATAAAAAAACGCTTGACAAGACTAGGTATGAAATGTATGATTTGTATAACAATGCAAAAGGAGCACAAACACATGGAAAAGCCTGAAGGAAAATACGCATGGACGGTCACGGTTGGATCAAAAGGACAGATCGTAATCCCGAAAGAAGCCCGTGTCGTCTTTGACATCCACCCCGGAGATCATCTTCTGATTTTTGCCGACGCAAAACAGGGCATGGCGATCCCGCCCAAGGAGTCGTTTGACGAACACTTCAAAAGAATCTTCGGATAAATCGGAATCAGGAGGACTGACCTATGCCTGTATTATTTGGAATTCCGCTGATCGGATGGATCCAGATGCTGCTCGGATCCGCCCTTGTCCTGTTCGTTCTGATCAAATTTCTGCTCCGACCAAAGAAGAAAAAGACCGCGGGATATCTGATCCGGGACGTTCATGTCATCATCGGCGATGGCAGCGAATTGTTTCATCAGAACGTTCTGATAAAAGATGAGGTCATTCAGAAAATCAGCAGTGAACCGGTTGAGGACGCTGCCGTGACTGTCATTGACGGCAGCGGATTGACGCTGATGCCCGGACTGATCGACGCTCACGTACATATTCAGGGCGGCTTCAGCTGCCGCAGTGAGGAAGAGAGCGACGTTTTTCTGCAGAAGAAGATCCCGCAGATTTTCCGGGAAGGCGTTCTGCCCTACGGCATCACAACGATCAAGGATTTGGATGCACCGAAGCATTTCATCTACAAGCTGCGCCGCAAGCTGAAATCGGGCGAGATTCTGGGACCTGAGCTGCGAATTGTCGGGCCGAACTTCACGGCTCCCGACGGTCATCCCGCCAGCACCCTCGGCTCCAACAGCCCCTGGGCAAGAGCGGAGATGGCCATCGAGGTTTCCGGCCCCGAGCAGGTCAGTGCCGGGATCCGGGAGCTGAAGCAGGCGGGCGTTGACTTTTTGAAATTCACCTATCAGGGCGGAGACTACTGGTATTTTGACGAGAAGCGGATAATCCGGAAGATCGAAAAGGCGCTGATGCAGCAGATCATCCGTGAGGGCAAAGAAAACGGTCTGCTCGCGACGGCCCATGTTTTCTATTACGATGATGTGAAGGAATTGCTGGAAGCCGGGATTTATGGCATCGAGCACGGGATCCTTGACAGAGATCTGGAGCCGGACGATCCGATCATCGCCCTCTGGAAACAGTCGGGTGCCCGCTTCGTTCCCACCGTCAATGCCATGACCTACGAAAAGGATTCTGCCCGATTAGTCCACAGCCTGCACAATCTCAAGGTACTGTACGACGCCGGCATCCCCATCGCCATGGGAACGGACAACATGCTGGAAAGCATGACCGGAGCCATCGAGCACAGAGAACTGGCCTATTATGTGGAAGCCGGGCTAAGCCCCATGCAGGCCATCGTCCTCGCGACAAAAAACAGCGCCGAGTATCTTGGCGTCGCGGACCGCAAGGGGTTGGTGAACGAAGGCATGGACGCCGACCTGATCCTGCTGGAAAAAGATCCGGGAACGGATATCTCCAACATCCAGTTCATCGACAAGGTGTTCCTGAAGGGCAGAATCGTGTTCTCGCAAAAGGCGATCTCCTCCTATGCCATCCCGGATTATGCTTATCCAAGCGAGGTGTCGCAGCTGCGGTATCGGAGAGCCGACGGAACGGAGACCCGGTGTGTTGACATTTCCGGGTATGCGGAACAGGCCGAGATCACACAGACCCTGCTGAAGGATGACGCTCCCTGGTCAGAAGAGATCTTCCATGTTGCCGGCGACCTCTCCTGCACAGACTGGCATTACAGCAGGCCCTCCGATCAGACCGAGCTTCTGGCGCGAAAAGACGGGGACTATATCAAACTCTCCGGAACGTTCAAGGGAAAAGCACAGGATAAGACCTTTAAGATTGGGGACGGCCTCTGGTATCAGATGATGGAAATGGCGATGCCCGCGTTCATTGCCTCGGAAGAAAAACAGATCGTGTTCTATTCGATCGGCACCGGAAACAACCGCGGCGCCATGGGGCTCGGTGAGTTTTCCGCCGAAAAAGCCGGAGAGGAAACCATCACGGTGAACGGACGATCCTATGACTGCGTAAAGATCGCCGTTGTCCTCACCGCTTTTTCCTGGGCATGGACGGGCTTTTACTGGTATGACAAAAAGAGCGGTCAGCTTGTTCAGACAGGTGAAAAAGGAAAGAACGCCGATAAAAACGGCTACAGGCTGAGCGAGATCCTTTGAGCCTTATTATTGCCGTAGGAATTTCTGTCACATATCCAGCATTTGCATCATTTGACGATTTTCTATCGAAAAATATTATGTAAACTAGGGGGTTCAAATTGAACGATTCCCCTCATATCGAACGATTTATCAATCAATTCGAAGCCAGGAAGCCATAAGAAAAGATAAAAGCCGTCGTGAAACTGCTCTCACGGCGGCTTGCGTTCTGTAGGAAAAAGTCTGAAACCCTTTGAAATCAAAGGATTATTGAAAAAAGAATCAGCACAACCATTGTATCAAAATGGTTGTGCTGATATGGCGGAGAGAAAGGGATTCGAACCCTTGCGCGGGAGTTACCCGCCTACCGGTTTTCAAGACCGGACCCTTAAACCACTTGGGTATCTCTCCATACGATTTCAGATGGAAGATATAATCAGCAGACAAACACAATGTCCGCCTGCTGGCGCAGAAAGAGAGATTCGAACTCTCGCGGTGTTCATCACACCCTACTCCCTTAGCAGGGGAGCCCCTTCGACCTCTTGGGTATTTCTGCAGGCCGAATTAAAAATTGTCGCTCAAATATATTAGCATAGGGGGGTACCAATGTCAAGAATATCGTTGTTGGGCAGAATGGTGCAAAAGAGTTGGTTTACATAAGGAAAAATTTGACGTATCCGTGAAAAAAAGGGGGAAAACAATAGAAAAAATTGTCAGCCAATGGACCGAGAAAAGCGGATTTATCCCTTGCAATTTGGAGGGATACTGTTTAAAATTTTTAAAGACAATATATTGTTGCTCTGACAGCTTTTTTGATGCTTTTACTCTATATCTTGTGCCGGAAGGCCGGGTGAAGCTTTCAGAGCATCATAGCGTAAAATTGAAGATAGGAGAAAAGGTGACATGAATCTAATATTCGGAATCAAAGATAAGCCGAAAGGCGGTCAGGTATTTCTGTTCGCCATTCAGCAGCTGCTGGCAATCATGGCTGCCACTATTGCAGTTCCGGCTGTTGTCAACTCCAGCTGCGGTACCGCGCTGACAGCATCTGCTGCTCTGTTTGGTGCAGGCGTCGGTTCTATTATTTATCTGCTCTGCACAAAATCTTCCAGCCCGGTATTTCTGGGTTCCAGTTTTGCTTTTATCGGATCGATGATGTCTGCATTTTCCGGCGCCGCTTCCATGGCAGTGGGATATATCGGACTGATCATTGGTGCTGTTATGGCGGGACTTGTGTATGTTGTAATCGCAATCATCATTAAGGTGAGCGGTGTAAACTGGATCAACAAGCTGATGCCTCCTGTAATCATCGGCCCAACCGTTGCCATTATCGGTCTCAGCCTTGCCGGAAACGCAGTTGGCGATCTGATGACCAGCAACATCGAGCAGGGAAGTCACTATATCGCACTGCTCTGCGGTCTTGTTACTCTGGCGGTGACCATGCTCTCCGCTACTTATGGCAAAAAGACATTGAAGCTGATCCCCTTTATCATCGGTATTCTGTCCGGTTATCTTGTAGCATCTATCTTTGCCGCAATCGGAAATGCAACCGGTAATGCGTCTCTTGTCGTAATTGATTACAGCGCATTTTCCGCAATGAAAGGATTCATTTCTCTGCCTGACTTCACCTTTATGATGGGCAGCAAACTGTCCGAGGTCAGTGCCACATATCTCCTGACTCTCTTCACGGCATATGTTCCCGTAGCATTCGTTGTTTTTGCAGAGCATCTTGCCGACCATAAAAACCTTTCTTCTATCGTTGGAGTCGATCTGCTTGAAACTCCGGGCCTGACCCGCACACTGCTGGGTGACGGTATCGGATCCATGTGCGGCGCTTTCTTCGGAGGATGCCCGAACACCACTTACGGTGAGTCCATCGCCTGCGTGGCGATTACCAGAAACGCTTCCACCATCAGCATCTGGGGTGCAGCATTCCTCTGCATCTTCGTTTCCTTCATCACTCCGCTGATGGCATTCCTGGAGACCATTCCTTCCTGTGTCATGGGCGGCGTCTGCGTTGCTCTGTACGGCTTCATTGCCGTATCCGGTTTCAAGATGATCCAGGATGTGGATCTCAACCAGAACAGAAACCTGTTCGTGGCTTCCATCATCTTCATCACCGGTGTCGGCGGAATGTCCGTTTCCTTCGGTGCTGTGGAACTGCGTACGGTCGCCTGTGCTCTGATTCTTGGCATTCTGGCAAACGTTATGCTTTCCAAGGAAAAAGTGGAAAAGACGGAAGAATAATCGATCCTATAATTGGAAGGGCCGCACCTGTGCGGCCCTTTTCTGATGATGGGATAAAATGAAAAAAGCCGTATCGTCTGATACGGCTTTTTTCATGTTTTAGTAATGTCTTATTTATCCAGCTGAGAGGTGCAGTGCGGGCAGCGGGTTGCGGCCAGAGGGATCTCAGACAGGCAGTAAGGGCAAACCTTGGTGGTAGGCTCGGCTTCCGGCTCTTTCTTGGAAGCAGCATCTTTGGCTTTGTTTGCAGCCTTGATGATGCAGAACAGGACCAGCGCGATCAGGATGAAGTTGATGATTGCGGTAATAAATGCACCGTAGGCAATCTCAACATTTCCCACTGTTGCGACAAGAGCACTGAAATCAGTGTCAAACAGCAGACCGATCAGCGGTGAGATGATATCATTAACAAGGGAGTTAATGATTGCACCAAAAGCGGCACCGATGATGACACCAACCGCCATATCAAGGACATTGCCCTGCATAGCGAATTCGCGGAATTCTTTCATGAATTTTTTCATCACTATCTCCTTCACTTTCTTATGAAATTTTCTAAAAAAATAATACCACTGAATCATTTTAAAGTAAATATTAATTTACATAATATCGAAATTGACCGGATTCAAATCATGGGAAAAGAGGAGAATGGATTGCTTGAATATTCTTCAGAAAAAATTCGGCTACGACTTGACAAACGTTTTAAAATCGTTATAATAGCATATGCGTTTAGCGGATTTGTGTAATGGTAGCACACCGGACTCTGACTCCGTTTGTGAGGGTTCAAATCCTTCATCCGCTGCCAAAATACCGAGGACATCAGTCCTCGGTATTTTTTTATACTTACAAAAAGAAGACATGAAGGGAAAGCCTTCATGTCTTCAATACTGTTATTTTCCTAAATAGCTTACCAGCAATTCCTGAAGCAGATCATCACGGTCGATCCGGCAGATCAGACTTCTCGCATTGTTGTAATTGGTAATGTAAGTGGGATCCTCGGAAAGAATATAACCTACCAGCTGATTGATTGGATTATAACCCTTTTCCTTCAAGGAATTGTATACGGAACTGAGGATCTCCCGCATTTCGGTCTTGCTGTCAATCGTAGAAAACTTTCTGGTTGCATCTTCCAACCAAGTCACCCCCTTAAGGTCGCATATTTGAGATTATTATAACGAAATGCTTGAATGAAGTCAAATCCTATCAGCTGCGGATCACCGCACCGTGTTTTTCCTTCAGTGCCTGAAGGACAGACTGGAATACTTCATCCGCTTCCGTATCGGTCAGAGTCTGTGTATCGGAACGCATTACCAGGGAGAATGCGACGGATTTCTTGTCGGCATCCATGTGGGAACCGGTGTAGACATCGAAGAGATTACACTCTTTGAGATATTCTCCTCCTGCTGCCAGGATGGTTTCCTTCAGATCTCCCACCGGAATGGTCTTATCGCAGACGACGGCAATATCACGGGTCGTGGACGGGAACCGGGGCAGAGGTGCATAAACGGGAAGTCCGCCCTGGTGATCGAACAGAACCTGGAAGCTCAGTTCTGCGCAGTAGAATTCACTGTCGATGCCGTAGTTCGCCATGACACGGGGATCAATCTGACCGAATGTGCCGAGACAGTCTTCGCCGAGATACACCTTGGCGCAGCGTCCGGGATGATAGGACGGGTTTTCGGAGTCTTTTACGTATTTGGCGTTGCGGATTCCGAAGCTGTCCAGAAGTGTCTCAACCCAGCCTTTGATGGTGAAGAAGTCCGTGTCGTCCCCATAGGTCCCCATACAGAGGATCTCCGGTTCATTGGCAAGGCCATCCTCACGTTTGAAATACGTTCTGCCCAGTTCATAGAGACGAACATCTTTATTGCGGTAATTGTAGTTTCTGGAAAGGATCTCCAGCATGGAGGGCAGGACTGTCGTCCGCATGATGGAGGTATCTTCACCCAGCGGATTCAGAATGCGGATGCTGTCACGCAGAGGAGAATCTGCCGGAAGACCGATCTTGTCGTAATAAGACGGACTGATGAAGGAGTAGGTGATGATCTCATTCATGCCCAGATTGCGGCAGACAGCACCGGCCAGACGTCGGGCCTGCTGGATCTCCGTATAACGGCCACACCGGGTGTTGCCGGTGGAGAACTTGGTCGGGATCTCATTGTATCCGTAAAAACGGGCAACTTCTTCCGCAATGTCAGAATAATGACCGACGTCGCTCCTCCAGGACGGAACATGGATGATGTTCCCGTCCAGTTTGAAATCCAGAGACTCAAGAATCTTCCTCATGGTTCCTTCATCGATGTCGGTACCAAGAAGCTGGTTGATCTTGTCCGGCTCCAGGGGCAGGGTCGTTTCTTCCTGAGGATTGGGATAGACATCAATGATACCGTCCATGACTTCACCGCAGCCGAGAAGCTCAACAAGCTCGCAGGCGCGCTGTACGCCTTTCAGAGTGTTTTCCGGATCCAGTCCTTTTTCATAGCGTGCAGATGCATCTGTACGCATTCCAAGTGCAGTAGCGGTGCGGCGTACGGAAGTGCCGTCGAAGTTCGCGGATTCGAACAGCACCATGGCGGTATCACCCACGATCTCAGAGTTGGCACCACCCATGACACCGGCTACGGCAACCGGCTTCTCGGTGTCGCAGATGCAGAGCATGTTGGTTGTCAGTTCACGGTCATTACCGTCCAGCGTGGTAACGGTCTCGCCCTCTCTGGCAAGACGAATATGGACCTCACCGTCTTTTACACAGGAGAAATCAAAAGCGTGCATAGGCTGACCGTATTCCATCATGACATAGTTCGTGATATCAACGATGTTGTTGATGGGACGCATGCCGCAGGCGCGGATCCGTTCTCTCAGCCATTTGGGAGAAGGACCGATCTTGACGTTGCGAACCATTCTGCCGGTATAGCGCTTGCACAGATCCGGTTCGTCGATGATGATGGAAGCATAGTCCTCGATCTTTCCTTCCGCTTCCGCCTTGATCTCCGGTGTGTGGAGCTTCAGCTCACGGTTGAAGGTTGCGGAAGCTTCTCTTGCCAGACCAATCATGCACAGGCAGTCCGGACGGTTGGGAGTGATCTCAAATTCCACAACATGATCGTCCTTGCCGATGACCGGACGGATATCCTTGCCGACCTCGGCGTCTTCCTCATGAATAATGAAGATCCCGTCAGGAATGCAGTTGGGAAATTCACGCTGCTCGGCACGGAGGTCTTCCAGACCGAGGATGATGTTCTTTGCAGTATCGTAAGCGACCAGATCTCCTTCATGGAGGTTCTGGTAATCGCAGGTAAGTTCCTTCTGAGTGGAACCGAGATCTAGATTAACGGTCCAGAGGTTGATTCCTGCGTTGGCGACCGACTGAACGGAAGCACAGATCACATTTCCGAAGACCTTGTCTCCCGCTTTGATGTCCGGGGAAATGGAGGGCTTTTCCGGATCGATGGGTTTGTAGTTGTTGAGCAGAGCTGCCGGCTTGATCTCTGCATAAGGGAAATCGTGGGTGTCGATGTTGAGCTCGGCAAGAGAGCACAGCATGCCGTCGGACTCCACGCCGCGCAGTTTGCTGCGTTCAATTTTTTTGTCGCCGGGGAGCATGCAGCCGGGAAGTGCCACAGGCACCAGATCGCCCACATGTACGTTCCATGCACCCGTAACAACGGTGGCGGGAGCTTCTTCACCCACATCGATGGTGGTGATATACATGTGGTCGGAGTTGGGGTGTTTTTCCATGGTCAGGACACGTCCGATCACCACTTTGGTGATCTCCGCACCCAGGTCTTCGGTGATTTCCACTTTGGAACCGGAGATCGTCATGCCTTCCGCAAAATCACGATCCGAGATATCGGATACGTCTACATATTCATTTAACCAGTTTCTAGAGAGTATCATTACTGTCCGGCTCCTTTCTTAGAATTGTTCGAGGAAGCGTACATCATTTTCAAAAATGAGACGCAGGTCGTTAATCTTGTATTCGCCCAGAGCCAAACGCTCAAGGCCCATGCCGAATGCCCAGCCGGAATACACGTCGGGGTCGATACCGCCGTTTTTCAGTACTTCGGGATGGACCATACCGGCACCGAGAATCTCGATCCAGCCTTCGCCCTTGCAGGTGGGGCAGCCTTTGCCGCCGCACTTGTGGCACTGGATATCCATCTCACAGGAAGGTTCCGTGAAGGGGAAGTGGTGGGGACGGAAGCGGGTGACCGTTCCTTCTCCGTAGATCTGCTGCACGACGAGGTTCAGTGTCGCTTTCAGATCGCCCATGGTCACGCCCTTGTCGATGACCATGCCTTCGATCTGATGGAACATGGGGGAGTGCGTGGCATCCACTTCATCCTTGCGGTACACACGGCCGGGGGCCAGGATACGGATTGGCAGTTCCTTTTCTTCCATGGCACGGATCTGCATGTTGGAGGTCTGTGTGCGGAGAAGGATACTGCTGTCTTCCGTCAGATAGAAGGTATCGGACCATTCCCGGGCGGGATGACCGTCGGGGGTGTTCAGCTTGGTAAAGTTATAATCGGAGAATTCGATCTCCTGATCGTCCAGGATATCAAAGCCCATTCCGATAAAGATGTCTTTAATCTGATCGAGTACGTTGTACATGGGATGCTTGTGGCCAATGGCAACTTTCTTGCCGGGAATGGTCACGTCCACGGATTCCTCCTGCAGCTTCATCTCCAGAAGTGCCTTGGAAAGCTCTTCATTTTTCTCTTCCAGAAGCTTCTCTAAAGAGGAGCGGAGCTGGTTGGCAAGCTGACCCATCTGCGGACGCTCTTCGGCAGACAGTTTTCCCATCTGTTTCAGGATCGCGGTCAGTTCGCCTTTCTTGCCCAGATACTGGATCCGCAGCGCTTCCAGCTCATCGATACTGGATGCGGAGCAAATAATTTTTGTTGCAGTTTCCTGCAGGTTTTTTAACTGCTCTTTCATTTCGATTCCTTCCTGTATTTTCAAATAATTAATCACAAAAAAATAATCGCCCCAAATACTGGGACGAAGCAATTCGCGGTACCACCCGGTTTCAACCTTACGGTTACACTTTCATTCGGATAACGGACGACCCGCCGGGGATTAGCCGGAGCTCCTGGGCGAACAGATGAATCATCCTGCAGAAAGATCACAGCCAAGTCTTTCATTCTCTGAGCAGATGAAGGGATCATCATTTTCCCAATCAACGCAATATATACTTTATAACACGTTCAAATGGGATTCGCAATATTTAAATGTAAAAAACACCGGCGAACCGCTGCTTTTTTTGGATCTTTTCCGTTGAAATATTGATGAAAACAGGGGGATGGTTTTGTTGACTATTGAATAGGGTGAGAATATAATTTAGTGGAAAGAAATACCGTTTCTTTACGGTTTTTACGGGTGAATGCGATGGGATCTGTTATTCATACAATCGAAGAACAGGATCTGTATCTTCCCGTGCGCAGACCGGATACGCATAAGACGGATTACGGAAAAGTTCTGCTCGTCGGAGGATGTGTGGGTTATGCCGGAGCGGTAAAAATGGCTTCTGCCGCCTGCCTTCGTGCCGGCGCCGGCCTGGTCTATGCAGCCGTGCCGGATGCCATCTATGTTCCCGTGGCTTCCGCTATGACCGAGGCCATGGTCCTGCCGTTCCCCTCGGACCCCGAAAAGGGGTGTTTTGCCACTGAATCGTTGGAAGGGATCCGTAAAAAGGCAGAGACCTGTGATGTGCTGATCCTGGGACCCGGACTGGGGCGTAGTGATTCCTGTCAGGCGCTGACGGAAGATCTTCTGAAGACTTTTCCCGGAAAGATCATTCTGGATGCAGACGGACTCTATGCATTTTCACGCATGAATCTTTCCGCGGAGGATTTTGCCAGCAAAGAGATCGTAGTCACACCGCATCACGGTGAGTTTATGAGAATTGCCCATTCCGACGGGATCACAGATCCTGTACGGAATGCTTCGGATTTCGCAGTTGGTTCCGGTATGATCACCGTGCTGAAAGGTCCGGACACCGTAATTGCTTTTCCGGACGGGAGAACTGCTCTTTCCAGAAAAGGTAATCCTGGCATGGCGACCGGAGGCAGCGGGGATGTTCTGGCCGGACTCATCGGGGGATTTGCCGCTCAGTTTTCGCTGGAGCAGGCAGTCATCAACGGCGTGTTTATTCATGGGACCGCAGGAGATTTGGCGGCAGAGGAGCTGGGAGAGTACAGCATGCTGCCGACGGATATCATTACTAAAGTTCCATTGGTAATAAAACAAATTATCAATTACAAGAGAGAAGGAAAAAACAATGAGTGATATTCAAAAAAGAACCTGGGCAGAGATCAATCTTGATAATATCGTTCATAATTACCGAGCTATCAAAGACCGTTTGCCGAAGGGCTGCAGGTATCTGGGAGTCGTCAAAGCCAATGCTTACGGACATGGTGCCAATGCAGTTGCACATACACTGGAAAAAGCCGGTGCGGATTATCTGGCAGTAGCATGCCTGGATGAGGCAGTTGCACTCCGCCGTGACGGAATCCTGCTTCCCATCCTGATCTTGGGACATACTTCCGCACAGTATGTACCGGAACTGATTGCCAATAATATTACGCAGGCAGTCACCAATGAGGAGACCGCGATTGCGTTCAATGAACAGGCAAAGAAAGTCGGAAAGAAATTGAAGGTCCATATTAAGGTGGATACCGGAATGTCCCGCCTCGGCTTCCAGTGCGCCGGAGATCTGTTTGAATCCGGAACACAGGCCATCATCCGATCCTGCAAACTGGAGTGTCTGGATGTGGAAGGCATCTTTACACACTTTGCCGTTTCCGATGATCCCGGAGTGGAATCCAGCGTTGCCTATACCGAAGCACAGCATGATCTGTTCCTGAATGTAATCAAGACCTGTGAGGATGCCGGTGTACATTTTGAGATCCGCCACTGTGCCAACACAGGTGCTTCCGTGAATTATCTGGATCCGGAATACGCACTGGATATGGTGCGCCCCGGCATCTCTCTGTACGGTTACGGTGATGACGGCAAATACGGACTGAAACCGGTCATGTCTCTGAAGACGAGAGTGCTGACTGTGAAAGAGTATGAGCCCGGCACCACCATCAGCTACGGTCGTCTCTATAAAGTGGAGAAGCCGACCCGTATCGGCGTGCTTGGCATCGGATATGCAGACGGTCTGTTCCGCGCACTGTCCAATAAGGCGTCCTTCCTGACGGAAGAGGGACTGGCTCCGCAGAGGGGACGTATCTGCATGGATATGTGCATGATCGATCTCACCGGAAAAGACAGCGTCAAAGAGGGCAGTGTCGTCGAAATATTCGGAGAGAATTGCGATATCACACCATTGTGTGATATTCTAGATACGATCACATACGAGCTGGTATGCGCAGTCAGCCAGCGTGTGCCTCGTGAGTATATCTATACCAAGACGAAATACTGATTAAAGGAACAGTCACTATGAATATGAAGAAAAAGCAGACCCAGATCCTGGCGATCATCGTTGCGGCGGTCATTCTTGTCGCGGCACTGGTGTTTCATCTGGTTCGGATCAATTCCGATCCGCTGGTCTCTCTGAGCTATCTGAACAATACGGTTCAGCCGGAATTGGAAAAAGAGTTTTCCAATCAGCTGGATGTGAAGGCGGATGAGCTTCAGAAGAGCTTTGCTGCTGCGGTAAATAATAATAACGGTTCCTATAAGTCCGTGAAGATTGAGAAGGATCAGAAGGTCACTTTCGGTTCCGATTCGGAATTTGTTTTTGTTTCCGGCAATGCGACAGCATCCAAGGACAGGAGCATTTGTGATGTTACGGATGGAAAGACGCTGGACAAAGGAGATACTCTGGCAGCGAATCATCTGTTTATCGCACTGGCGGATGGCGCTTCCATCAAGTCCTCCTCGGAGACCGTATTCATGGTGCGCGGTGTCTGTACTGTTTCTTAAATAATAATTAGGTATCCAACTGCCACGCCGGATGTGTTTCCGGCGTGGCTTTTGCAAAGGAGTGGATGAATCATGGTAATGACGGATCTGATCGCAAAAAAACGTGATCAAAAGGAACTGTCCAGGGAAGAGATCGAATACATGATCCGGGAATATACCAATGGCAGCATTCCGGATTATCAGATGAGTGCCATGTGCATGGCCATTCTGCTGAACGGTATGACCAGGGAAGAGACGCTGCATCTGACCACTGCAATGACAAACTCGGGCGATGTGATCGATCTGAGTGATCTTGACGGGATCAAAGCCGATAAGCATTCCACCGGCGGTGTTGGCGATAAGACCTCGCTCATTTTGTGTCCGCTGCTTGCTTCCTGCGGCATCAAGATGGCAAAGATGTCCGGACGTGGCCTGGGACACACCGGAGGCACGCTGGATAAACTGGAGAGCTTTCACGGGTATTCCACTTCAATATCCGAGGAAAAGTTTCGGGATAATGTGAAGGAGATCGGTCTTGCCATCACAGGTCAGACTAAGGATATCGATCCGGCAGATAAAAAGCTGTATGCTCTGCGGGATGTGACAGGAACTGTTCCCAGTATCCCGCTGATCGTCAGTTCCATCATGTCCAAAAAACTGGCCGCAGGCGCGGACATCATCGTACTGGATGTAAAGACAGGATCCGGTGCGTTCATGAAGACGCTGGAGGATGCCAGAATCCTGGCAACGGAAATGGTCCATGTGGGATCACTGGCAGGCAAAAAGACTGCGGCAGTCCTGACCGACATGGATGAACCTCTGGGATATATGGTGGGCAATGCTCTGGAAGTGAAAGAAGCGATCCAGGTCCTGCAGGGTGAAGAGGCGGGACATGTCCGGCAGCTTTGTCTGGAACTGGGAGCCTGTGTGCTGCAGCTGGGCGGAATCGCAGATTCATCTGAAAAGGCCAAAGAAATGCTGGCTTCTCATATCAAAGATGGAAGCGCGATGGAAAAGCTTGCCGACCTTGTGGAAGCACAGGGAGGAAACAGGGAAGATGTCTATCATCCGGAACGCCTTCCCATGGCGGAAGTTCAGAGAACGGTTCTCTGCAGAGAAAACGGATATATCTCTCATATGACTGCCGATCAGATCGGTCTGGTGTCCATGCACCTCGGCGGAGGCCGTGAGACAAAAGACGATGTTATCGATCTTTCCGTGGGAATCGAATTGAAGAAAAAAGTGGGAGATCCGGTGAACACGGGTGAGGCGCTGGCCGTGATCCATGCCAGAACCGAGAAAGATGCAGCCAGAGCGGAGAAGGAGCTTCTTGCCTGTTATCAGTTTTCCAAAACTCCGGTCACTCCGGGACCGTTCATCAAAGAAATCATTATGGCATAAAGAAAAGGCCTGTCTCAGCTGAGACAGGCCTTTGTTTACGGATCAGTCCGTTGTTTCTGTATAATAATAGGTCGGTGCTTCGGAAGAAGTCTGAACTTTCGGATTGTTGTTCTGATACGTATAATCTTTGGTGATGGCCGCAAAGATGATACCGACCATGGTGGCAATGACGCACAGCCAGATCAGAACAGCCCAGATCAGATTAAATTGTTTACGTTTCTTATTCATATACAATCACCGAATACAGCGGGGCGGACAACTGTCCGCCCTGATTATTATTACTCTTCTTCTTCCAGCTTCTTGGCTTCTTCGATAACCTTCTGCTGAACGTTGCCGGGAGCTTCTTCATAACGGGAGAACTCCAGAGTGAAGGAGCCGCGGCCCTGGGTCATGGAACGAAGGTCGATGGTGTAGGAAGACATCTCCGCCATGGGAACTTCTGCTTCCACGATCTGCATGCCGTCTTCCGCGTTCATACCAAGGACGGTACCTCTGCGCTTGGAGGAGATATCGGACATGATATCACCAAGGTTGGCATCGGGAATGGTGACCTTCAGAGTGCCGATGGGCTCAAGGATGGTCGGTTTGGCATTGGGGATGCCTTCTTTGTATGCCAGCTGAGCAGCGGTCTTGAATGCCATTTCGTTGGAGTCTACGGGGTGGTAGGAACCATCGTACAGAGTGGCTTTCAGTCCTACCAGAGGATAACCGGCGAGCACGCCCTTGTTGACGGCTTCGCGCAGACCTTTTTCGACTGCCGGGAAGAAGTTCTTGGGAACGCTTCCGCCGAACACTTCCTCAGCGAATACCATATCATTGGATTCATCCTGGGGTTCAAAGCGGATCCACACATCACCGAACTGGCCGGAACCACCGGTCTGTTTCTTGTGACGGCCGTGCGCTTCGACCTTGGATTTGATCTTTTCACGGTAAGCAACACGTGCCGGCTTCAGCTCTGCGTCCACACCGAAACGGCTCTTCAGCTTGGAGATCAGAACATCCAGCTGCATATCACCGCATCCGGAGAGGACCATCTGCTTGGTCTCGGCATTGTTGACGAGGGTGAAGGAGCAGTCTTCTTCGTTGAGTTTATTCAGACCGCTGGCGACTTTGTCGTCCTGTCCCTTGGTCTTCGGGGTGATGGCCATGGAATAGAAGGGAGCGGGAAGATCCAGAGCGGGAAGTTCTACTTCGTTCTTCGGATCGGAAACGGTATCGCCGGTCTTCCAGTCCATCTTGCCGACGGCAACGATGTCACCGCAGGAAGCGTCTTTGACTTCGGCGTTCTTCTTGCCGGTCATGACATACAGTCTGCCGAGCTTGTCGGTGGAATTGGATCTGGAATTGTGCAGAGACATGTCGGAGGTGATGTTGCCGGACATGATCTTTACGAAGTTGTATTTGCCAAACTGATCGGACAGAGTCTTGAAAACGAAACCGACGGTGGAGCCGTTGGGATCAATGCCTTCGACTTCATCGGGTGCGGGGACGTAATCGATAATGGACTGAAGAAGAACTTCAGTGCCGATATTGGCAGTTGCACAGCCGCAGACGACAGGAACAACAGAGCCGTCTTTGATGCCGGCTTTGATTCCGGTGATGATGTCTTCTTCTGACAGTTCCATGGTGTCGAAGAATTTCTCCATCAGCTCTTCGGTAGCACCTGCAGCAGCTTCCATCAGTTCTGCTCGAAGATCCTCGGCTTTGGAAGCGTCAGCATCGGGAACAGCAACTTTGGAAGTCTTGTTGCCGGAAGTGGTGTATGCGGCATTGTGAACAAGATCGATAACGCCGGTGCCATCGGACATCGGAGCAACGACCGGGCAGATAACACTGCCGTATTTTGCCTTCAGGGAATCGAGAACAGCATAAAAGTCACCATGCTCTTCATCCAGCTTGGATACATAGAACATGACCGGCTTGTTAGCGGCTTTCAGATATTTCCAGCTGCGTTCTGCACCAACGGACAGACCGTCTTTTGCGCTGCACAGGATAACACCTGCTTCAACTGCACGGATGGAGCAGAGTACTTCACCCACGAAATCCTGGTAGCCGGGGCAATCCAGGACATTGATTTTATGATTGTTGAAGTTTACGGGAGCAAGAGAAGCAGAAATAGTGATCTGTCTTTTGATCTCTTCTGCATCATAGTCACATACGGTGTTGCCGTCGTTGATCTTTCCAAGACGGTCAGTAGCACCGGTGACATACAGCATGCTCTCCGCAAGACTGGTTTTGCCGCTGTTACCGTGTCCCAGCAAGGCGACGTTTCTGATTTTTTTGGTTTCAATGCTCATGTCCGGTTTTCATCTCCTATATTTTTGTTTCAAATTAATTTTTTAAAAAGGTCCAAAACCTTGTTAATTATACACTAAGAGGGTAGTGGAATCAATATTTTGTTCTAGGCTATCTGCCTTGATTCCGACGCTGATCTTCATCGATTCTGAAGGATCACGATCAGCAGTTCGATTACCAGCCAGATCAGCATATACAGCAGAAGCGTGGATGCGGAAATCGATTCCATCGCGGAGGACAGGCACATCAGGAAGACCATGATCATGCCGATTCCGACACACAGCAGACTGAGCAGTACGGAAAGGCGGACCGTGTTGTAAAGACGGTGTCCCTCATCCTGCAGCTGCACCATGGAAGCAAGACCGCTTCTGGCAACCACGGCGGCAATCTTGGAGTCTTTTCCTCTCTTGGCGCCGGCGATGGCATACCGGTCGGCGAAACTTGGGAAGTCAAACCGATCCGAAGGCATGCGGAATTTCTTGCGGATCATCTCCGGAGTGATATTGAAGTCCTTGATCGCAAAGATGGATGTTCGTTTGGAACGAAGCAGAGTGATCAGAGCCTTCTGGACAGAGACGACAGGAGTGTACTTGATGGCATAAATGGCGGAAATAACACCGTTGACCGCCACAAACACACTGCTCTTGGATGCCAGCTTCTGGGGAATATGGATCCCCATGAGATGCATGAATCCGGAATTGCCGACCAGAACCTCATCGCCGCTGATCATGGCAGTCAGACCGCCGCCTTCATGGCATTTGAAATCGTACACCTGTTCGATGACACAGGAATTCTTGTTCATCAGTTCCGAAAAAGCAGGAGAAAGAGCCGAACCGGAAGCGATGATCACACTGCCGGTATAGGTGATGATCTTCTGCGGATCGACACCTTCCAGAATGCGGATGCTGTCGATGGAGATGGTGTTCTTGGGGAACACATCATGATCGGTAACGATGATATGTTTGCTCTCTCCGATGTCCACCAGTCCGGACCAGCCGGCGATGGCGTTGCCGTTGTGGAACAGACTGCGCGCCGTATAGAGGAACGGAAGCGGGTAGGAGAGCAGCGCTATAAAGGGAGCCGTAGGCACCATGATAGCGGACCAGATGTGCATAAATCCCCGCCAGTTTTTGCTGATGGCAGCGGCCAGGAGCGTAAGGATCAGTCCGGCGCCGATGAGCCATGGGGCAAGGAAGGTGAACGCTTCATCATCCAGTGCCATCTCTTCCGTGCGGCGAACGAAGCTTTCCGTTGAGGTCTTGGTCTTAAGCAGCGTGATATCCGGATATCCGCCGATGTCGGTCTCTGCGGTGATCGCATAGGGCTCTTTGGACAGTGCCAGCGTACGCAGTGTGATACGGTTTCCCCGGCAGTAGAGCAGCGAGCCCCAGAGCGCACAGGTGATGGCAATGGCGGAGATTCCGCAATAGGGAAGGCCCAAGCCGGTCTTTCCGGACATGGAGATCACGATGGCGTCCACTGCACTGAGAATGCAGGAAAGACTGATCAGGGTGTTGGCATTGGGGCGCTTGCGGATCAGATCCATGATACCGGCGGTAAAGATGTCGAGACAGCACATGACAACGGAGATTTCCAGCGCCAGACAGGCACTTGTCAGGACGACAGAGTTGTGAAGACGTCCTGGGACAGGAAGTCCGAAGGAAATATAGGCCAGAATCAGGCACAGCACTGCTGCGATGCGAAGTCGCAGCTTTGTAAACTTGATCTGTGAACCGTAGTAGCGTGAGGCCTTGTCCGCAGTCAGTTCCGGCCCAAGTTCTTCCGCATCTCTGGCGGGAGCGGATTTTGCGTTGGTTTGATGCTGCTGGATCTTCAGGGAGAGGGTAGCAAGAAACTGAACGAAACGGGAGGGCTTTTTGCTGCTGTCCTCAGATCCCTGGAACTTTCCCTGAAATACGGCGATGATCGTGCCGAAAAAGGCAACGAAGAAGTTGCGGATCTTATGCCAGTAGTAGGCAAACATGGAACCGGCGTCTTCAGGGTCCTCTTCAAACTCATCTTCCGGAGCTACATCACTTGCATAGGCTTCTTCTGCTTCTTCCACGGAATGAATGTCCGGTGTAAAGGATTCCTCGGCTTCCTCTTCCTGTTCCGTTACTTCATCCGTCATTTCAGGCGCAGGAGAAGAATCCACCGGTTCTTTGATGATCGGATATGCCATGGTGGGTTCCAGTTCTTCTTCCTCGTCATCCAGATCGTCCTCCGATCCTTCGAACAGAGAAGCATAGTAATCACCGGAAGCTTCCGCAGATTCCTCATATTCCTGGTTTTCATCCGTTTGCTCGGATGCTTCCTGTGCCTCATATTCTTCTTCGCTTGAACGGAAACGGCGGCGCAGAATGGCGGCGAAACCGGTGGGGACGCCGCCGGCGGAGATGCGGATAGAATCCTTCAGATTCTCCCAGCCTTCCTGGAAGGACATGAAACGGCGTTCTTCCTCATATTCTTCTTGAGGAGCCGGCTCGTTTTCATCTTCTTCCGAAGCATAATCTTCAGCGGGGTAGGGTTCTTCATCTGCCGGTTCTTCATAGTCTGATTCGTCCGATGCGGGGGCACTGCCATTCAGCTCGCTGATGATCTGATCCAGATCCGGATCATCCCGGGACACAAAGGAATAGACACTTTGATAATCATAAGGATTGGACCCCTCATATGCTTCGGTTTCCGGTGCACCGGAAACGTCCGGGGTGGTCAAATCCGATCCGTTCATGACGGAATCCTCAAATTCATTCGTATTAATGGTAGAAGCCCCCTCGATACCCGATCCGTAGATCGGATTGTTATTCTGCTGGGAAATAACTGCATGAATATCGGACACAGCGTCTTGCTGCGTCTCATCCATCGCAGAGGATGGTCCTCCGGAGTGAAATTCATTCAGAATATCATCCAGAGTAAAATCGAAATCTGCATCCGTTATTGTACTTTCAAAATCATAATGATCCATGATAAACCTATTTGTTCTTGTTGTTTTTCTGTCTGACAACCTCATACATCAGGATCGAGGCTGCAACAGAAGCGTTCAGCGAGTCGATCTGACCGAACATGGGGATCTCAACGATGAAATCACAGTTGTCCCGTACCAGTCTCCCGATACCGTTTCCCTCGGAACCCACCACCAGGGCAATGGGGCCGGTGAGATCGGTCTGCCACATATTGCTGCTGCCGCCGGGAGCTGCACCGTAGATCCAGAGACCGCGGTCTTTCAGTTCTTTGATGGCGGAAGTAATGTTGGGAACACGGGCAATGAGCATATGTTCCGCGGCACCGGCAGAAGATTTGTCCACGATCGTTGTGGCACCGGCGCTCCTCCGCTTGGGGATAATGACACCATGGGCACCGGCACATTCCGCTGTACGGATGATCGCACCCATGTTATGTGGATCGCTGATCTCATCACAGATGATAACGAACGGATCTTCGTTCCTTTCCTTCGCAAGGTCCAGAATGTCTTCCAGAGAACAGTAGCTTTTCACCGAACACACGGCGATCACGCCCTGATGCGCTTTTGTCACGCTCATGAAATCCAGTTTCCGTTTATCGCAGTTTACAACGACGATACCGGCTTTTCTGGCGGTGGAGGCTATGAACCCCAGCGTGTTGTCCGTGTCGCCCTTGGCACAATAGATCTTATCTATGGCACGTCCGGCACGGATCGCTTCGATGACCGCATTGCGCCCTTCAATCAATTCGTTTCTGTATTCATCCTGCTGATTCATTACGTAGGTCCTTCTGTGTTGCTCAGATTCCTGTTTACAATATAAATAAACATAGATAGATTCATATTATCATAATGACCGGAAAACTGAAAGGAAAAAATGCAAATCTGTGGGATGGTTTCTTTAAAAATGATGAAGACCGTATCATTAAAAAAGTGTTAATGCTTTTTCCGGAAACTCAATGTATAATAAAACCATCAAATTAAACTCGCAACTGAGGGATTAGAATGAATTGGATTTCTCGTAAAATTGAAATGTTCTGCTATAAGCATCCACGTTTCGGTATTTCAAACCTGATGCTTTATGTGGTCATTGGAAACGTCATTATCTGGCTGTTTTCCATGATGGACACCACGAATCTTCTCGTCAGTGCGCTCCAGTTCTCACCGGCAATGATCCTGAAAGGTCAGATCTGGAGACTGATTACCTTTGCATTTATTCCCACCAGCGGAGGGATTCTTGCACTGATCATGTTTTATTTCTACTATTTTATCGGTAGCACGCTGGAACAGTACTGGGGAAAGGCTAAGTTTACGCTGTTTTTCTTCTCCGGCATCCTGTTTACCGTGATCTACGGGTTCGTGATCTATTTCATCACGGGAACAGACATTCGGGTCTCCGCATCCTATATCTACCTTTCTATGTTCTTTTCCTTTGCCACTCTGTTTCCGGAAACGCAGGTTCTTCTGTTCTTCGTCATTCCCATGAAGATCAAATGGCTCGCCTATATCGATGCAGCGTTCTTCCTGTATGAAATCATTGTATCTCCGTTTCCGTACAATCTGCTCCCGGTGGTCGCAGTGCTGAACTATCTGCTGTTCTGCGGCGGATGGCTGTACCAGTATCTTGGGAGAAAGACCGGACACAACAGTCCGAAGATCATTAACTATAAGAAAGCGGCAAAGCAGGTAAACCGCGACCGCAACGATGCGCCCTATTCCAGAAAGTGTGAAGTATGCGGAATCACCGATCTGGATGATCCCAATATGGAGTTCCGCTACTGTTCCCGGTGCATCGGATATCATTGCTATTGCTCCAGACATATCAATGATCATATTCATTTTACGGAGTGAATCGGCAGTACCATCCTGCCGGCCCGGTATGGCTGGAAAAATTTAAAATATTTGTTGATTTTATGATTTCTCTATGCTATTCCGGGTGTAGCGCAGATGGTAGCGCGCATGACTGGGGGTCATGAAGCCGCTGGTTCAAGTCCAGTCACTCGGACCAAAAGCACGGTGTTGAGAGATCAACCGCCGTGCTTTTTTTATTTTTGAGTAAAGGAAGATGAGAGTATGAAAATCAAAGGAATCGTTCTGATTCTTATTGTTGCCATGCTGCTGGTATGCTTTGCCGGATGCGGAAAAGATGCTGTTTCCGAAACAGTTTCTTCTGCACAGAGTGCAGCGGTGAATGAGGAAGACGGACAGAATCCTGTCATGAATATTATCGGAAGCTATATGGATCGCGGCAGCCAGAGAGCCACCATGGATATCCTGTGTGAAGGAAATGATGGAGGTCGTGTTACCATCAGCTGGGCAGGAAGTGCCTTTGAGCAGGCCGTCTGGGAATTTTCCGGCAAATGGGATGAGGAAACTCATGCCATCCATTATTCGAACTGCAGGAAAGCCATCCGGACATATGACGAATCCGGCAACATGACGGAAACGGTTGAGTATGAAAACGGCACAGGAGCAATCTTCGTGCAGGACGATTACACCATCACCTGGCAGGACGATCAGGAAAATGCCGGGGAGAGCTGCGTATTTGAATTCAATATGATCGATGCTGACGCTGCGGAAGGATAAGGAAGGGCATGTGGTTTCATAACTGTGTGTTTTATCAGATCTATCCGCTGAACTTCTGCGGCGCTCCGGAGTTAAACAGCGGAGTGCAGGAACATCGGCTGGATCGAATCACAGATTATATGGATCGGTATCTGTCAGAATACGGAATAGGCGGGGTTTATTTAAATCCCGTCTTTTCCAGTGATACCCACGGATACGATACGAGAGATTACCGCCGGATCGATGAGCGGCTTGGTACGAATGAAGAGTTCCGGAAATTGGTGAATACGGCGCACAAACGGGGTATCCGGGTCGTTCTGGATGGTGTGTTTCATCACGTAGGACGGGGATTCTTCGCGTTTCAGGACCTGATTCAGAAAGGGTTTGAAAGCAGGTACAAAGACTGGTTTTGCGTGGATTTCAACGGAAATTCCCCCTATGATGACGGATTCTGGTATGAAGGCTGGGAAGGTCATTACGAACTGGTGAAGCTGAACCTTTATAATCCGGAAGTTCAGAATTATCTGCTGGACAGTATCGGATTGTGGCTGGACGAGTTTCAGATCGACGGAATCCGGCTGGATGTCGCCTATCTGCTTCCGGACTGGTTTATGGCAAAGATCCGTGAGTATGTTTCTTCCCGCAGAGAAGATTTTTTCCTGGTGGGGGAGACACTCGCGGACAATCAGGGGCACCTGTTCACCGAAGGGAAGCTGGATTCCATTACGGACTATCCTCTGTATAAGAGCATCTGGTCAGGATTAAATTCCCGGAACATGTTTGAAATTGCGCACACGCTGAAAAGAAACCTGACGGAAATGTATCCGGGAAGGGCGCTGTGGTCTTTTCTTGATAACCATGATGTGGATCGTATAGCCGGTAAACTGACGGATCCGGAGCTGCTGACTGCGGCTTTCGGCCTGCAGATGGCTTTGCCCGGGATCCCGTGCATCTACTACGGTTCGGAATGGGGAATCGAGGGGAGGA
This sequence comes from Oscillospiraceae bacterium, assembly GCA_902802565.1. GTDB lineage: Bacteria > Bacillota > Clostridia > Oscillospirales > Oscillospiraceae > UBA2922. Next base: position 44,655 of record CADCMP010000004.1, on the reverse strand, counting down.
AGAGACCGGGACAGTCAGACCGAGAACTGAGACCGGAGATCGTTTCGCCGGAATACAATGATCTCAGTGAGCAGGTGAAGGAGATGGTTCGGCTCCGCAACTGCACACCTGCGCTGATGACCGGATCGTTCCGGGAAGTGCTGCTGACAAACCAGCAGTATGTGTTCCTGCGTGAAGCAGCAGGTTCCACAGTGCTGACAGCGATCAATATCTCGGACAGTACCTGGGAGTTTCAATATGACCTGCCTCATGGAACGTGGAGCAAGAGCCTGTCCCAAAGGGAAGAGGTGTTCGAAGGAACTCTTCAGTTGGGACCGAAAAGCATCACCTGGTGGATATTCTGATGATGCGGAATGGATAATTCTTGCTTGTTTGATTATTGATGTAATATAATATGAGAAAATAGACAGAAAAGAAGGTTTTGTCGTTGGTCTTTGTTATTGCATTTGCAGTTTTCAGCATCTGCTGTACCTGCTGGGTTACGGTTTCACAGCACCTGCTGGCACACTGGTACTGGTTCTGGGTACCTGTTGTACTGCTGTTCGTGTTTTTTGCGGTAGCACTGTTCCTGTTTTTACTAATTGCCTATCTCAGCACACTGCATATCAATGTGGATGAGGTGAAGGAACGGCCCAGCCCCCTGGGAGTTTTTGTCTGCCAGGAATTTGCTGCATTTGTTCTCTATATCTCCGGAATCCGTGTTATCACTACCGGTCTGGAGAAAGTGCCTACGGACAAAAGGTTCCTGTTTGTATCCAATCATCGGTCCAATCTTGACCCTATTGTGGTCATGGACAAGATGCGGGACTATAATATTGCGTTCATTTCCAAGATCAGCAATCTGAGGATTCCGGCCATCGGAAAGATGATCCATGAATGGTGTTTCATGTCCATTGACCGTGAGAATGCACGTAATGCCATCAAGACCATTCAGCAGGCGACCAGTTATATCAAAAACGATATCGTCTCCATCGGAATCTATCCGGAAGGGACCCGAAGCAAATCCCAGCAGATGGGAGAATTTCATGCTGGTTCCTTCAAGATTGCGCAGAAGGCAGGATGCCCGCTGGTCATTGCCGCAGTGCGGGGCACGGAGACCGTAAAATACCACTTCTGGAGCATTTCCAAAGTGTATGTGGATATTCTGGAAGTTGTGGACGGTGATAAGGTGAAGTCGATGAAATCGGTTGAGCTTGCGGACTACACCAAAAAAGTGATTGCGGATTTCATCCGTTCAAAGGGAGAGGATCCCGGAATGTAAGGAATAAAAGCCGAGGAACGAAGTGTGTTCTGCGTTCGTCGGCTTTTTGATTGAAAGGTTATTACGAAACATGAAAACAGCGATAATTACCGGTGCATCCAGAGGAATCGGCCGGGCGGAGGCGGAGCGCCTGGCCCGGGACGGTTTTGCGGTCTGCATCAACTGCGTGGAACGAATGGACCTTGCCGAGCAACTAGCCGCTAAGCTGAACGCGGAAGGGTACCGCGCAATGGCATATCAGGCGGATGTCTCCGTAAAAAGTGAAGTGGATGCCATGGTGGCAGCTGTACGGGAACAGTTCGGACCGGTGGATGTACTTGTCAACAATGCCGGAATCGCCGAGCAGTGTCAGATCCAGGATATCCGGGATGAACTGTGGGACCGTATCTTCGCGGTGAATGTGAAGGGAATTCTTCATACCGTCCAGGCGGTGCTGCCGGACATGCTTCACCGCAAAAGCGGCTGCATCATCAACACATCCTCCATATGGGGGATGCACGGTGCCAGCTGCGAATCGGTCTATTCATCCTCCAAACATGCGGTGATCGGCCTGACAAAATCCATGGCTGCGGAACTGGCACTGTCCGGGATCCGCGTCAACTGTGTCGCACCGGGCGTGATCGATACGGACATGGTGAAAGTCCTTGGCGATGAGACACTGAGTGAACTGGCCGACAACACTCCTCTGGGACGGCTGGGTCAGCCGGAGGACATCGCCGCTGCAGTCTCATATCTGGCGTCTGATGGCGCCGCATTTGTGACCGGTCAGGTTCTGACCTGTGACGGAGGTTTTATTCATCTTTAAACGGTGTTCTTAAAAGAAATGTCTGAGAATAGGGCAGCGGAGAACCGGAATTCGACTGGTTCCATGCGAGGAATTCTTCTATTTCCGTTAAAACCATCCCGTGGATCTGATCGATGCTGCTGAAACCAGGCAGGAAGGGGACAGAGGGACCGGTGAAGATATGAACGGCATTCCGGGACCACTGCAGGATATCTCCGATCGTGTGATTGATGAGAGTAGTACCGGTGATAATTACCGCCTCGCATTCCGGAAGCAGTTCCGGCTCTTTTTCCACCGGAAGATCTCCCCGTGCCGGATCCATATCAAACATATAGATCTGTTCCGGGTGTGATTCCCTGAGAATCTGATCACGTGTTCGGCTCATGTGGCCGATGACGGCAACTTTTTTCCCTGTGACATTAAATCCCTGTACACAGCAGGTATCCGGGTCGGCAGCGGCATGGAAAGCCGAAACACGCTTTGCGGTGTTCAGACATGCATTAACGGCAGATAAGGACAGTACGGAAAGAAACGGATCTTCCTGGATGAGCTCCTTGCCGAGAATATGTGCTTTGCGCTTTTTGCGGAGTAGATCCTCCACCGATGCAGTGGGGCGGTTGAACATTTTCGCAGCGATTCCGCAGCTGCCGTCTTCCAGTATCGTGGCGACCCATGAGGATCCGATGAGGATCTGCCGGATCTCGATATCACAGTCCAGCGATTCCAGTATTTCATCATAAATCGGATGATAATTCATAGATTTGCTCCTAATTGTTGTATACTTATTATATCCTGACGGAAGAGGAAGTTCCATGATTTTTGATACACATGCTCATTATGACGATGAAAGCTTCAAGGATGACCTTGATTCTATCTTTCAGGACCTGAAGAATCACGATGTGTCTCTGGTCCTGGATCCCGGCTGTGATTTTCAGTCCAGTCTTAATTCCCTGAAGCTCAGCGAGAAGTATGACTTCGTTTATACTGCAGTCGGTCTTCACCCGGAAGAAGTAGGGGACAGCTCCCTGGATGAACTTGAGCAGCTGTTCATGCTGCTGGGGCACCAGAAGTGTGTTGCCATCGGCGAGATTGGTCTGGACTATTACTGGGATAAATCTCAGAAGGAACTGCAGAAGATGGTATTCCGCATGCAGATGGAATGGGCTGTGGAGACCGGAAAGCCGGTAATCGTCCACGACAGGGAAGCACACGGAGACTGTCTGAACATGGTTCGGAACTATCCGGAAGTGACCGGTGTCTTTCACTGTTACAGCGGCAGTGCCGAAATGGCGGAAGAACTGCTGAACCGCGGCTGGTATCTTGGATTTGACGGACCAATCACGTATAAGAACAATAAGAAGGCGATCTCTGTTCTGGAGATCTGTCCGCTGGAACGTATCCTGGTGGAAACGGACAGTCCGTACCTGTCTCCGGTGCCCATGCGGGGAAGAAGGAATGATTCCAGAAATCTGCCCTATATCATCGATAAGATCGCCGAGGTGAAGGGCTGTTCTTCCGAGAAAATCCGGGATATTACCACAGAAAACGGAAAAAGACTCTTTAATATACCGGATTAATGGTAATAATCCACAATAAAAAGTGAAAAACAGGGCAAAACATGGAGCTTTTTTTGTAAAGGGTCTTTATTGTTTTATCCGTTAATTTGTGATACACTGAGTCTGCAGATAGTTAAAAAAATAATTATATACTAATGGAGGAACAAACATGAGTATTAAAGTTGGTATTAACGGTTTTGGCCGCATCGGATCTTTGGCTTTCCGCGCTGCCATCAAGTCCGACGATATCGAGGTCGTTGCCATCAACGCCCCCGGTCATCCCGCTTCCCACATCGCTTACTGCGTGAAGTATGATTCCGTCCACGGCCGCTTCGACGGCGAAGTCGTCGGCAACGACGAGGAAAGCACTGTCACCGTCAACGGCAAGGTCGTCAAGGTTCTCTCTGACAAGACCTATCGTGACGCCTCCCTCATCCCCTGGGGCGAGCTGGGCGTCGAGTATGTCCTGGAGTGCACTGGCGTTTATCTGACCAAGGAACAGGCTCAGGCACACGTCGATGCCGGCGCCAAGGTCGTCATCATGTCCGGCCCCGCAAAGGACGACACCCCGATGTTTGTCTGCGGCGTTAACCTCGACAAGTACACCCCCGATATGCAGTTCGTTTCCAACGCTTCCTGCACCACCAACTGTCTGGCTCCTCTGGCCAAGGTCGTCAATGACAACTTCGGCATCATCGAGGGCCTTATGACCACCGTGCATGCTTCCACCGCCACCCAGGCCATCGTGGACGGCTTCCCGAAGAAGAAGGATCTGCGCGGCGCTCGTTCCATCTACAACAACATCATCCCCTCCAGCACTGGCGCTGCCAAGGCTGTCGGCAAGGTCATTCCGTCTCTGAACGGCAAGCTCACCGGCATGTCCATGCGTATCCCGGCTCCGGACGTCTCTGTCGTTGACCTGACTGTCCGTCTTGAGAAGGAAGCCACCTACGAAGAGATTTGCGCTGCCGTCAAGGCCGCTGCTGAAGGCCCGATGAAGGGTGTTCTGGAGTATGTCGACGATCAGGTCGTCTCCTGCGACTTCCGCACCGATCCGCATACCTCCATCTTTGACGCTCAGGCCGGTATCGCCCTGAACGGCAACTTCGTCAAGCTCGTCGCTTGGTACGACAACGAATGGGGCTTCTCCAACAAGATGCTCGACCTCACCCGTCACATCGACAGCGTAAGAAAAGCCTGATTTGTAATCACAATTAAAGAGTGCTCATTGCAGATTCTGCAATGAGCACTTTTTTGTCGCTATAGCACAAATTTCGAGATAAGAATTGAAATATTCATACTTTTAGTGTAAATTGAATAAGCTTAGATCATTAATTTATGTATTTTAACAATATGTCGGAGGTAGAAGACATTGGCAAAACCAAAGGAACAAAACTTCCTTCACGGAGCAGTAATCCTTACTGCCGGTGTTATTATCACCAAGATACTCGGTGCCATATACAAGATCCCCCTTGGCAATATCCTGGGGGATGACGGATACGCGTATTTCTATTCAGCGTATTCGGTCTATAATGTGTTCCTGACCATGACTACGGCCGGCCTTCCGGTGGCAATGTCCCGAATGGTGGCGGAAGCGCATGAACAGGGACACTACATGCAGGTTCGCCGCACGTTCTCCGTTTCCTGGTGGACTTTTTTGGTGATCGGTTTCATTTCTGCGTGCATCATGTTCCTGTTCCCGCAGAATCTGGCCAATCTTCTGGACCGTCCGGAAGCGGCCGCGAGTATCTACACCATCGCACCGGGCATTCTGTTCGTCTGTGTCGTCAGTGCATACCGCGGTTACTGCCAGGGCCATAAGAATATGACCCCCACCACCATCGGACAGGTAATCGAAGTGCTCGTGAAAGTCATCGTTGGACTTGCTCTGGCCATTTTCTTCGTTCGTCAGGGAAGAACTGTGGAAATTGCTTGTTCCGGTGCCACCTTTGGCGTGACGGCAGGCGGTTTTGCGGTGCTGATCTATATGTATCTGTATAAACGCCGCAATTATCACGATCCGGACAGGGAAGAGTGTTCGGATACTCCGATGTCCAGCTCGGATACCCTCAAACGTCTTCTGAGCATTGGAATTCCCATCACCATCGGATCCTCCGGCATGAGCCTGATCAGTCTGATCGATACGAAATTTATCAACAACCGTCTTCAGATGGCCGCCGGTTTCAGCCCTCATGACTCTGCGGTTCTGTTCGGTGTGTTCAGCAAAGCGCAGACCCTGTATAATCTTCCCGCTGCTTTCGTGACACCGCTTGTCATCTCCATCGTTCCGTCCATTGCGGCTTACATGGTGGTTAAAGACTATAAAAATGCGGGTAAGACATCCGAAGATGCACTGCGTATCACGCTGGATATCTGCATGCCCATGGGCATCGGTCTCGCGGTTCTTGCTGCTCCCATTATGGATACGCTGTATCACGGAAGCCATTCCTCCGGTCCGAGACTTCTTGCCATCATGGGGCTGGCATCATTCTTTGTCTGTTTCTCTCTGGTCCAGAATGCCATCCTGCAGGCGCATGGAAATGAGAAACTGACCATCGTTTCTCTCTTTACCGGAGGTCTGATCAAGATCACGGTGGACTGGTTCCTGGTGGCGATTCCTTCCATCAATATCTATGGAGCCCCCATTGGTACGATTCTTTGCTATGCTGTGATCTGCATCATGAATCACATCTTTATCCGGAAACACTATGAGTACAAACCCAGTCTTGCACGCATTGTTCCGAAGCCTCTCATCAGCAGCCTGATCATGGGCGCATTTGCACTGGGATCCTATTATCTGATCCGTCTTGTAGTCCGCGGGGAATCCCGGCTGGAGACGCTCATCTGCATGCTGTTCTGCGTGGTTGTGGCAGTTGTGGTTTATGTGATTGCAGTGGTTCAGACCCGTGCCATCACCAAAGAGGATATGAGCCTGATTCCCAAGGGTGACAAGATCGCCCGCTATCTGCACCTGAAGAGTGCCGAATAAAGGAGAATACATTCATGAATGAGACACTTGATCTCAACCGTTTCCATGATATCGAAGACCTCCGCCGCGTGATGAAGGCGCTTCGTGATAAAGAGACCGGCTGTCCGTGGGACAGTGTTCAGACTCACGAGAGTATCCGGCAGGACTGTCTGGAAGAAGCCTACGAGGTATGCGACGCCATTGACCGGAATGATATGGACGATCTCAAGGAGGAACTGGGAGACCTGCTTCTGCAGGTCGTGTTCCATTCCGCCATGGAAGAGGAAAAGGGAAACTTCTCCTTTGATGATGTCTGTAATACCGTGGCAACCAAAATGATCCAGCGGCACCCCCATGTGTTTAAGGATCGCGAGGAATACATCGGCGCGGAGAAATATGATCTCTGGGAGACCGCCAAAAGGGAAGAGCACGGTCAGCTTTCCACGGCAGATGCAGTGGACGGTGTGGCACATACACTGCCTTCCGTCTGGAGACTTAGCAAGATGGTGAAGAAGGCCGGAAAGGCCGGATATGAAGAGTTTCCCGATCTTGGTAGCAGTGCCAATCAGCTGGTTCAACAGATTGAAAACGGGGAACTTGACGATATCGGAGAAGTCTATTCCCAATTCATGCTGTCTCTGGTATCCCGTCTGTATGGAACAATCAATCTGGAAAAGACTCTGCAGGACGCCTGCGACCGCTTTGGCGACCAGGTAAGAGACTGGGAGGAAAAGAAATGAGAATCGATAAATACCTGAAGGTCTCTCGTCTGATAAAGCGTCGTACCGTGGCCAATGAGGCCTGCGACGGAGACCGGATCGTTGTAAACGGCCGGCAGGTCAAAGCCAGCTATCAGGTAAAAGTCGGTGATATCATCGAGATCCACTTCGGACAGCGCGTGCTGAAAGTGGAAGTGCTGAAAGTGGCGGATAATGTGGGCAAAGCGGAAGCTCCTGCCATGTACCGTGAAATTGAGTAAAAAAATACCGGCAGTTCAGTAAACGAACTGCCGGTATAATCTTTTTTTAGATGATATAGCTTTTAATCTTTTCGCTTGCTGCTTCAGGATCAGCAGAGATCGACATGATAAATTCAATGCTTTCTTTATTTGAAAACTCCTCAAGCCAGACCAAGAATTCTTCCAGTCCTTCCAGGGAATTGTCTTTCACTATTTTCAGGAAATTATCGACATAAAAATGAGTGATATCGTAGTTTCCGGAATGAAGACCCAGAATAAATCCTTTGAACAGATCATAAGAATTGATACCGCATTCATTTGTATCGATTAAGCGTGCCTGATAGGGGATATCATAGGTAAGATTTTTGTTGTTTTCAATGACGACTACATCGCCGTTGTCTTCTGCGACGGTCTCACGAACAAGATCTACCAGACGTTTTGTTTTGCCGGATCCTTTCAGACCCATGATGATCTTAACCATGTTGACCACACTCCTTTTTAAAGTGGTTTTCTATGATTATACATTACCATTTTTCCGGTTTCTTCGCAATATACGAAACCCATATAAATCCAGACATAATTTCATGAAAAATGAAGGAACCCCTCCGCAGAGGGGTTCCGATTCTTTTGCGTTAAGCACCCGGTTTTCCAAGCATATGGAACATATTTTTCTTATATGCTTCCACACCCGGCTGGTTGAACGGGTTGACTCCGGACATATAGGCGGAAAGACCGCAGGCCATTTCAAAGAAGCATACCAGAGAAGCAAAACCTTCCTCATCGATGGCAGGAACATGGATCTCGATGTTGGGAACACCGCCGGAAATATGAGCCGCTTTGACTGCATCGGAAGCGATGGTGCATACTTCACCAAGGTCCTTGCCAGCAAGATAGTTCAGCCCGTCTGCATCGCCCATTTCAAAGGGGATGGTGAAATCGGAACTGAATTTATCAAAACGGACGATGGTCTCCATCAGATCACGGGTCCCGTCCTGAATGAACTGACCCATGGAATGAAGATCGGCGGTAAACTCCACGGAAGCAGGGAAGATGCCGATTCCGTTCTTGCCTTCCGACTCACCGTACAGCTGCTTCCACCATTCCGCCATAAAACGGAAGCTGGGTTCGTAACAGCCGAGGATCTCTGTTTTCTTTCCGAGACCATACAGATGCTGACGGGCAGCAGCGTACTGCCATGCCGGGTTCTCGGGAGAACGGACATCGAGAGCCTTGAACTCCTCAATGGCCGTGTTGATTACCTTTTTGATGTCGATGCCGGCAACTGCCATGGGAAGAAGACCCACTGCGGAAAGAACACTGAAGCGTCCGCCCACATCGTCGGGGACCACGAAAGTCTCCCAGCCTTCCGCATCGGCCAGGGATTTCAGAACGCCGCGTGCGGCATCCGTTGTGGCAATGATGTGTTTCTTGGCCTGATTACCGTATTTCTCCTTGCAGAGAGCGCGGAAAACACGGAATGCGATGGCCGGTTCCAGTGTCGTGCCGGATTTGGAAATGACATTGATGTCAAAATCATCGTCACCGATCTCCTGGATGGCGCGGTTCAGCGCATCGGGAGATAGACCGTTTCCGACAAAAATGACTTTGGTGTCATCCGGACCGGGAGCCGGTTTGAGAAGCTCAATGGCCCCGCGGGCACCGAGATAGGATCCGCCGATACCGATGACGACCAGATATTTGGATCTGGAACGAATTTTCTGAGCGACGCTGACGAGTCGTTTCAGTTCGCCTTCTTTAATGGTTTCGGGCAGTTCCGGCCATCCGATGAAATCATTGCCGGGACCGGTTTTCTCGGAAAGTGTACGGTGTGCCTGTGCGGCAGCGTTGTAATCGGGGCCTGCGCCTTCAAAGAAGGACTGAGCACCGGAGAGATCAACTTTTACCATAGATAATCACCTCACTAATTATTGATTTTATTATACACATACGGCTTAAATTTGGAAACACTCTTTTTCGTTCGGTTGACGATGGGAATGGCAGATAGTAAAATATAATCAGAAGAAAAAACGGATTTGCAGGTGCGATTCATGAAAAAGTTTTTTGACATGAATAATAAATACATCGGCTGGGGAATCACGGCGTTCGTTGTGATTGCCTGTGCTATTGTGTTTTACATGCTCCTTCACTACGTGAGTTCGGTGATCCGTGTTCTCAGCTGGATCATCCGGATCCTGAGTCCGTTCATCTGGGGCGCGATCATCGCATATATTCTGGCACCTTCCATCGACTGGAATGAAGAAAAGATTTTCGATCCGCTTCTGGGGCGCGTGGACGCCAGGAAACACCCCCGTCTGCTTCGCATGTTCAAATCCCGATGGCTCTCCATCGCCATGGCAGAGATCATCATGGTGGCCATTGTCGGCACTCTGATCGCACTGGTTCTCCCGCAGGTTTATACCAGCATTCAGATGATCATTTTCAACAGCCCGACCTATATTAACAAGATTCTCAAATGGATCGAAGGTCTGCTGAAGAACTGGCCGGAAGCCGAAACGTTCGTATCCAGCACGCTGGGCAATATCGGTGACGCCGCGATGACGTGGGTCTCGGATCGTCTGCTTCCTCGTCTGGATTACATCATCTCCAATGTCACATCCAGTGTGATGTATGTCCTGCGAGGCATGTATAATGTCATCATCGGCATCGTGGTTTCCGTGTATCTTCTGAATAAAAAGGAGCTCGTGGTAGCGTCCTGCAAGAAGATTATTTACTCGTTGTTTTCTCTTCCGACGGCACGCCGGATCAAGAACGGGTTCAGTTTTACCGATACCATTTTCCGCGGCTTCATCTCCGGAAAGATCGTGGATTCTGCCATAATCGGCGTGATCTGCTACATCTTCTGTGTTATTGCCCGGATTCCATATGCGCTGCTGGTCAGTGTTATCGTTGGCTGTACCAACGTCATTCCATTCTTCGGACCGTTCATCGGAGCGATCCCGTCAATCCTTCTGATCCTGATGATCAGTCCCAGCAAGGCACTGATCTTCGCCATTGGAATTCTCGTCCTTCAGCAGTTTGACGGCAATATCCTGGGACCGAAGATCCTGGGAACCACAACGGGCGTGGGAGGATTCTGGGTCCTGTTCTCCATTATCCTCGGTGCCGGTCTTTTCGGGTTCTGGGGAATGCTGCTTGGTGTTCCGGTATGGGTCATCATCTATACCATTGCACAGAAGGCAATGAATAAACAGCTGGAGACCAAAGGTCTGCCCACGGATACCAGAGAGTATATCGATCTGGATTATATCGACGAGGAGACAAAGCAGGTTTTCCACTATCCGGGTACCAGTGAGGAAACGGAAGAAGAATAACGGCATAACAAGAAAACGCAGATCTGTAATCAAAAGACAGATCTGCGTTTTATTTTTCAGCGATGGGAAAGCTGATCCCGCGCCAGCTTCAGGCAGGAGATGAAACCCTCACAGTCCTCCGGTGTGTTATATCGGGAGAAACTGACCCGGATCGCACCATCAATCACTTCCGGCTCCAGTCCGATGGCTTCCAGCACATGGCTGCGGGCGCCTTTCTTGCAGGCGGAACTCCGGGACACATACACACCCTGTGCTTCCATGAAGTTCATCAGAACTTCGCTCCGCCAGCCGGGAAGGGAGATGCTGAGAATATGGGGAGCATCACCGGAGAGGATCACCGCTTCCGGCACTTCCTCGGCCAGAAGCCTTGAGACGGTATCCTTGCGTTCACGAATTTCAGAAGTATAGGCCTTGAATCCTTTCTTTGCGATCTCGCAGGCCAGTCCGAAGGCGGCAATCTGGGGGAGTGCTTCAGTTCCGGCGCGCATACCGTTTTCCTGACCGCCTCCCAGAATATAAGCGGGAAGCTTGATGCCGCTGCGGATATACAGAGCACCGATCCCTTTCGGTGCGTGGATCTTGTGACCGCTGATGGAGATCATGTCCACATCCATCTTTTTGGCGGAGAAGGGGATTTTCATAAATGCCTGTACTGCATCGGTATGAACGAGGATCCGGGGATTGACCGCGTGAACCTGACGGGCAATGGAATCGATATCCGTAATGGCTCCGGTCTCATTATTGACCATCATCAAGGAAACGAGTATAGTATCAGAGCGGACCTGTTCCAGTACGTCCTGAATATGGATGCTGCCGGTTTGATCCGGTTTCAGACGGGTGATCTCATATCCTTCGGATTCCAGATAATCCAGAGATTTCCGGACGGCATCATGTTCAATCTGAGAGCTGATGATGTGCCTTCCTTCGTGGCTGCGAAGTCTGGCACCGCGGATGATGGCCCAGTTGTCGCTCTCCGATCCGCATGAGGTGAAATAGACTTCCTGCGGCTTGCTACCTAGGGCAGCCGATACCTGTCCGCGGGCATTTTTCAGTATGGAAGCGGCGTCGCGCCCCAGTGTATGGGTAGAGCTTGGATTTCCGTAATGATCCTTCATGACGGAATAGGCGATCTCGGCGCATTCCTCACAGACTGGTGTCGTGGATGCATTATCCAGATAGATATCGTACATTTTGATCATTCCTTACAGGAGATTTCGAATGAAATACATTATATCCACCCTTGGTTGCAAGGTCAACCAGTACGAGACACAGGCCATGGAAGAGATCCTGAAACTGCGCGGTCACAGCGCGGTGGAGGATTCCGGGGCTGATGTGATCATCGTGAATACCTGTGCGGTCACGGCGGAGAGCGGCCGGAAATGCCGTCAGACGATCCGCGCCATGCAGGAGAAGAATCCCGGTGCCATGCTGGCAGTGTGCGGATGCTATGCGCAGGTGGCTCCCGACGTGATGGAGGAACTGGGCGCGGATGTCCTTTACGGGAGCGGAGACCGTCTCCGTTTTGTCGATGATATCGAGAAAGCATATCTGGAAAAGCAGCCTATCCGCAATATCGACGAACCCTTCGGGAGGGAACAGTTTGAAGAACTGCCCGCGGGATCCTATTCCGGACGCACCAGGGCGATGATCAAGGTCCAGGACGGATGCACTAATTTCTGTACCTACTGCATCATTCCGTTTGCACGTGGAGCACTGCGCAGCCTGCCTGTGGAAAATGCCGTGTCTCAGGCAAAAGGACTGAGGGAAGAGGGATATAAGGAACTTGTGATCACCGGTATCGAGATCGCGTCCTACGGGTATGATCTCAAGGAAGATGTAAAACTGGATGATCTGATCGCGGCCATAGCGGAGAATGTTCCCGAAATGCGCCTGCGCCTCGGATCACTGGAACCGACGGTTATTACGGAAGAATTCTGCAAACGGATCTCCGCCTATCCCAATATATGCCGGCATTTTCATCTTTCTCTGCAGTCCGGCTGTGACCGGACCCTGAAAGCGATGAACCGAAAATACGATACGGCTGCCTTTTATCATGTGGTGGAACTTCTGCGGCATTATTTTCCGGGATGCGGTCTGACTGCCGATCTGATCGTCGGTTTTCCCGATGAAACGGAGGAAGATTTCCAGAATACGCTGGATTTCCTGCGGAAATGTTCCTTCTCCCAGGTGCATATCTTCCCGTATTCCCGCCGGAAAGGAACCGTTGCGGATACAATGGATCATCAGATCACCAATGGGGAGAAGAAGAGACGTGCCCATCTTGCAAAGGAAGTTACGGACGGAACACGAAGAGACTTTCTTGAAGGCTGCATTGGAGAAACGCTGCCGGTCCTGTTTGAGACCACGGATGGCAAAATCTGGCAGGGACACAGTGATACCTACTTGAATGTGCTCGTAGAGGGCGAAAATCTGAGAGGATTCGTAAAAAACGTCAAAATTAAGGAAGTTAAGGGTGAAAACCTTGTTGGAGTTATGCTTTGACGAGGTAAATCGATAGAGTTATACTATTACCACCGCAGATCATTAACGGGTTTGCGGTGGATTTTATTTATGGGGATATATTCTATGGCAAAGATTAAAACGATCAATAACATTTCCGAAGTGGGAACGGATATTCTGAAGGAAAGAGGATACACGGTCTCCGCGGAGATTGAAAATCCGGATGGAATCATCATTCGTTCCGCCAATATTCTGGATTTTGAACCCAATGACAACCTGCTTGCAATTGCCCGAGCCGGTGCGGGATACAATAACATTCCCGTGGAAAGATGCACGAAGGAAGGGGTCGTGGTCTTCAATAGTCCCGGAGCCAATGCGGAAGCTGTGAAGGAGCTGGAGATGTGTGAGCTGATCCTGGCCTCCCGTGATGTGCTGGGCAGCATTGAATGGGTGAAATCCATTTCCGATATGGGAGATGAGATCCCGGCTCTTGTGGAGAAGGGAAAGTCTTCTTTTGCAGGTCCCGAACTGATGGGTAAAACACTGGGCGTGATCGGACTGGGGGCCACCGGCGCTCTCGTTGCCAATATGGGTCTGGCTCTGGGCATGAAAGTCTACGGATACGATCCCTATCTTTCCGTGGATGCCGCATGGAGACTGGATCAGGATATCATTCACGCGGATGAACTGAGTGAGCTTCTTCCATACTGTGATTATATCAGCATCAATGTCCCTTATACGGATGACACCAAGGGCATGTTTAACCGCAAGGTGTTCAAGAAAATGAAAGACGGAGTCCGAATCACCAACGAATCCCGTGCGGAAGTCGTCAACGATGATGATATGCTCAAAGCCATCAAAGAGGGGAAGGTTGCACGTTATGTGACGGACTTCCCAACGGCAAAACTGATCAATCAGCCCAATGTCATCTGCCTTCCTCATCTTGGCGCATGCACGCCGGAAAGCGAGGAGAAATGTGCGCTGATGGCAGCGGAAGAGCTCTATGACTACATCGAAAACGGCAATATCCGCAATTCCGTCAATTTCCCTACCGCCCGTCTGGACCGTCTTGGCAACTGCCGGCTCTGTGTGATCCACAGAAATGTTCCGAACATGCTGACCAGTTTCCTGCAGAAGGTCGGTGAGACCAACATCAATGTGGAGCACATGATCAACAAATCCAGAGGAGAATACGCCTATACCATCATCGATCTCAGCGATACGATTCCGGACAATGTGACCACCCGGATTCAGGCGATGGAGGAAGTGCTGCGTGTTCGAGTTCTCACTCACTGAACAATACTGATGTGAAATCACACAGAAATGCCTGCATTTACAGGATTCTGTGTGATTTTTCTATCGGTAGAAGCCGGATTTTATGTTTACCTCATTGATTATAACTATATAATATGATAAATTTATTATAACTATGTTTGAAGGGGATTTATGGTAATTTATGCCTGTTAATAACGCCCAACAAAATAGATCCTGGCTGTATTCGGCGGTATTGTTCTTATGTATCATCCAACCTTGTCTGGATGTGATTTCCTACTGGATGGATATCTGGAGAGCGGACAATACCGTCACTCTTGCGTTACGGTTTATTCTGCTGATCATGGTGATCGCGTGCGCCTGGTCCATCTCCGATCATAAGAGAGTCTATGGCGCCATGACACTGTGCAGCGTACTGCTCATTGCGGGACATGTCATAACATGCCTGCGTTCCTTTGGTCAGGCATATAATCTGTCCTGGATCTTCTCGGACATTGCCAATTATTTCCGTGTCTTACAGCTTCCGTTCTTTGCGATGGCAATGATCACTGCATTCCGGCAGGCAGAGGACCGGGAAGAACTGTACGATGTTATGGAAAAGGCTTTCCTGATCAACTTCATCATCATTCTTCTGGTGGAAGTGATCAGTACCGTTACCGGCACCGATCCCCATACCTATCCCAACAAATCGCTGGGAATCTTGGGCTGGTTTTACTTTGCCAATTCCCAGAGCGCCATTCTGTGCGCGCTGGTTCCGGTGGTGCTGAGTTATGCGTTCCGGAAAAAATCAGTGTGGTTACTCATCGCGCTGTCCGTTCTTTCTTTTGCGGCACTGTATCTGTTTGGCACGAGACTGACTTATCTTGGCGTGTTCGTCATCGGATTCGGCCTTGTCGTAACGGTCCTTCTGACCCGGGAAGAGGGAATGAAGAAGGCCATGGCCATTGTCATGATCCTTTGTGTCCTTGTCTGTGGAGCCGGATTTAAATTTGCTCCGTTCTATGTCAATCAGAGCCGTCATCAGGAGATCCTTGCGGAAGAGCAGGAGGATATCGACAAACTCCTCGTACAGGGAAGGGAACTCTATGGAGAAGACGGACATGAGTATCTTCTTCCGGCGTATGAAAAATACCTCGGGGGTCTGGTCTCCCGGTTCGGGTTTGACCGGATCGCGAAAGAATACGGTTATTCGGAGAAAGCTTCGGAACTAATCGACTGGCGTAGGATGAAGCTGGAGTATAACGAAAATCTCATGGAAGACTGCGGCACCGGCGTTCATCTGTTCGGTCTGCCTCTGGACAGTCTGACGTATGATGATTATATCTACGATGTGGAAAACGACTGGCACGGCATCTATTATCTGTTCGGATGGACCGGCCTGATCCTGATGGCGCTGTTTATCGGATATTTCCTTCTGATGATCCTGCTGGCGCTGATCCGGGATTTCCGGAATGTGTTTACCATGAGAGCCGGTGCAGCGGGCATTGCACTGCTCCTGCTTCTCGTTCATTCCTATTTTACTGCGGGAGTTCTCCGCAGACCCAATGCCTCGTTCTATGTATCCATGGTACTGGCGATGGCATACTATCTGATCAATCTGAAAAAGGAGGCTGATGTTTCATGAAAACACAGAATCATAACGAATCAGGCTTTATCCAGCGAAACATCAGCAAGTTCATTATCCTGATCTTTATCCTTCAGCCGCTGATGGATATGCTTTCCTTCTTTGTGGAGAAGATCGGGAGCGGATACAGCATTACACTTCTTCTTCGTTTCGGCGTCCTGGCAGTGACTGCACTGGTTGGATTTATCGCATCGAAACGAAAGAAGGCCTATATCATATTCGCACTGGCAGCATTGTTTGTTTTGGCAGGGCACGTATTCGCCTGCATGAAACAGGAGTATCTGCAGCCCGTTGACGACATCGCAAACTATGTCCGCGTCATTCAGATGCCGCTGTTTGCCATGTGCTTTATCTCCTTTATGAGACTGGGAGATCAGGCTTATGATGCCATTGAAAAGGGACTCATCATCAACTTTGTCATCATTACGGTATCCATTGTTCTCAGTGTAATCACCGGAACATACGGTCATACCTATGTGGATAATGAGATCGGTGTTCTGGGGTGGTTCAATACCAGTAATGCACAGAGTGCCATTATGAGTATGATGGCGCCGTTGATGACCATCTTTGCTTATCGGAAAAAGAAATACTGGCTTATTGCACTGGCGGTGGTGGCATCTTTTGCACAGTTGTATTTCCTGGGAACAAGACTTGCGTTCCTAGCTATGGCTGTGACGCTGTTTGGCGTGGCTTTTACCATGCTGGTTCGGAAAGAATGGGATCTGAAGGTTCTGGCAATCATCGGAATCTGCTTTGTGATCTGCTGCGGCTTTATCAAACAGTCACCAATGTACCGCAACCAGACCGTGTATAATCAGTCCATGAACGACAAGCAAGGTGACGCCAATGTCATGATGAACATGCAGGACGGAAAACGCTCGGAAGAAGAGTGGAACCGGATGAGCAATTATGAGAAAAAGCAGATCCTGTCCGTCATTTATGAGTTTTACAATACGAAGTTCCTGTGCCGCCGCTTCGGCATCGATGAGGTCCTGGATGCTTATGATTACACCTATTCCATTCAGGAGATCACGGCGACCCGTCATCAGAAAATCATTTACTGTGATCTTCTGATGAAGGAACAGGATTCCGTGTGGTCCAAACTGTTTGGCATGGAGCTGTCCCGTATGACCTACGCGGGAAACATATATGACGTGGAAAATGACTTCCATGGAGTGTTCTATCTGTACGGATACTTCGGATTGCTGTTCTTTATCCTGTTTGTGGGATACTTTGTGATTCTGATACTGAAGGTTCTGATCAGAGACTTCAAGAAGTATTTCACGTGGGAAGCTGCGGCGTTTGGAATGGCGTTCTGCATCGCACTGATCTATGCATACAACACTGCCGGTGTGCTCAGACGACCGAATTCATCGTTCTATCTGTCTGTGGTCCTGGCTGTGATCTACTATCTGACGATGATCCGAAATTACGATACGATCGAGGCGTAAGCATGAAGATAAGTATAATTATTCCTGTATATAACGTGGCAGAATACCTTCGTAAATGCGTTGATTCCGCGCTCAATCAGCAGTTCGACGATTACGAAGTGATTCTCGTGGATGACGGCAGTACCGACGGTATCTGTCCGGATCTGTGCGACGAATTGCAGGCTGCCAGCCCGGAAAAGATCCGGGTGATCCATCAGGAGAACAAGGGACTGGGTGGAGCCCGGAATACCGGGATCGAAGCCTCCAGAGGAGAGTATCTGCTGTTCGTGGACAGCGATGACTATATTTCCGAGTACACGTTGAAAGAACTGAACCGCTACATTGAGCGCTATCATGCGGATGTGTATGATTTCGGGTTTTATGTGTGCAGAGAAGGGGAGAAGCCGGCTCCTCAGATCGATAATATTCCCAAGGATACTGTGATTCGGGCAAAGGATCACCCGGCGCTGATGGAGGCCAATCCCACGGCGTGGACAAGACTCTGGAAACGCTCGCTGTTTATCGATCATCAGATTCAGTATCCCAGCCGTGTGTGGTATGAAGATATACGCACAACAGAGAAACTTTTCGTCTGTGCCGATTCCATCGTATCGATTCCGCAGTGTTTCTACTACTATCTGGTTCGTGAGAATTCCATTACGCACAATAAGAATGTTGCGAGAAACCGGGAGATTATCGATGCATTCGATGACCTGATCGCCTGGTTTAAGAAAAACGGCTATTATGAGCAGTACTACGAAGAATTGTGCCGCCTGGCAGTGGAACACATTTACGTCGTGGGATCGGTACGAGTCCTTCGTATCGATGACAAAAGCCCGCTGCTGAAGGAATTTGCAAATTATATGAAGAAAAACTTTCCGGACTATAAGAAGAACAAACGTCTGGACAGTATGAGCCGCAATCAGAAAATGGTACTTGGACTTTTAAACCATAAACAGTATCATCTTGTGCGCAGAATGTTTGAGATAAAGGATCGTATTTCTTAATCATGAGTATCAGTGATAAGTTGAACAGCAAAAAGGGCATCCTGCTGAAAAACACCATCATGCTCTATATATTGCAGTTTTCCACGTACCTGCTCTCGTTTATCGTTGTTCCTTATGAGACGCGTGTTCTTGGACCTGAGTTTTACGGTAAGCTGGGTGTTGCCATGTCAATCATGGTATATTTCCAGCTTATCATTGATTTCGGTTTCATTTTGTCCGCAACGGAAGACGTTTCCAGAAACAGAGAGGACAAGAATTATCTGAGACGCATCTTCTCGGCAGTTACGATTTCCAAGCTGATACTGACGGCCGTTTCCTTCGGGATCCTTATGATCCTGTGTCAGCTGATCCATCGCTGGCATGACGATCTTGTTTTCTATCTGCTGTTCTTTGTTGCTACGGCAGTAAACTCGCTGATTCCGGATTATCTTTACCGGGGACTGGAGGAGATGACGGCTATCACCGTTCGTACGGTGCTGATCAAGCTGTTCTTCACCATGATGATCTTCCTTGTTCTGAAGAAACCGGAGCAGGTCTGGATTGTTCCTACACTGAATATCATCGGCAATACTGCCGCACTCATCGGCGTTTGGCTGCACCTGAAGAGAAAGTACGGTATTACCTTCTGCAGTGTGACAGGCAAGGACGTGGCCGGAGTTACCAAACGTTCCTCCAAGTTCTTTTATTCCCGTATTGCCACAACGGCCTACACGGCAGCCAATACGATCATCATTGATCTGCTCTCTGCGGGGGGGAGTACCGTCGGATTCTATACTTCCGCCGATAAGCTCATTACCACCGGAAAGAGTGCGATGTCGCCCGTGGCGGACAGCCTCTATCCGTATATGGTGAAAAACCGTGATTTTAAATTGATCAAGAAGGTCCTGCTCATCGCAGAACCGGTGATCATTCTCGGCTGTCTCATTGTCTTTATTTTTGCCGAGCCGTTATGCGTCTGGTTCTTTGGAGCTGAGTACGGTCCGGTGGCACCGATCCTTCGAGTGATGCTTCCGATTCTTGTGCTGATCCTGCCCAGTTATATTCTCGGTTTCCCGACACTGACGGCCATGGGATTATCCAAACATGCAAACTACTCCGTCATCTTCGGATCCTGCATCCATGTGATCAATCTGGCGGTCCTGTATTTCTCCGGGCATATGAATGGAATCACGCTGGCTGCACTGATCACAGTGGCGGAAACACTGATTCTCGGTTACCGGATCGTTGTGATCTGGCTGCACCGTGATCTTCTGAAAACTTCTGAAAGTTAATGAATGGGGGGAGTCCCTTTGAATAAAGTTCAGTCCGGACTGGGCTGGCTGGCTGGAAAGACCATGCCCATAAAAAAGAATAAGATCGTGGTGACCAGTTATTACGGAAGAGGATTCTCCGACAGCCCGAAAGCCATTGTGGAAGCACTTCTTGATTCCGGAAAAGAGCTGGATATCGTATGGCTGACGAAAGAGCCTACCGAAGTACCGGAAGGCGTACGCTGCGTGGAGTATGATTCCGCTGCCAGAATGACAGAGCTTTCCACTGCAAAAATATGGATCGATAACTGCCGGAAAGGCGCGAAATACAAGAAGGACGGCCAGATCTACATGCAGGTCTGGCACGGATTTGCCTTAAAGCAGATCGAAAAAGATGTTGTGGACAAGATCCCGGATCCCAATTACGAAAACTATGCGATCCGTGATTCTCAGCAAACGGATCTGATCGTTTCCAACTCCCGTCACATGACAAGAGTATACAGGGAATCCTTCTGGTATGACGGAGAGGTTCTGGAATTCGGTTCTCCCAGAAATGATATCTTTTTTAAGGAGAACGGATGGGTCCGTACGAAAGTCCATCAGGCTCTCGGGATCCCGGAGGATGTCAATATCGTTCTGTACGCACCTACGTTCCGTGTGACGCAGAGCCTGGAACCCTATACCATGGATTCCCATGCAGTCTGCGAAGCACTGGGGAAGCGTTTCGGAGGGAAATGGGTGTTTGTGACCCGGCTGCATCCGAATGTGGCAAAACTGTCCGATCAGCTGCCCTATGAGGATGCTGTGGATGCGACCTCATATGATGACATACAGGAACTGCTGGTCTCGGCAGATGCGCTCATCAGCGATTATTCTTCCGTCGTGTTCGATTATATGCTCTCGCAGAAGCCCTGTTTCATGTATGCAACGGATATCGAGGAGTATAAAAACGACCGGAACTTTTATATCCCTCTGGATGAGATGCCGTTTCCCATTGCTGTTAATAATAAAACTTTCATTGATAATATCGAAAACTTCGATGATAATACATATAGAAATTCCATCCGCGCGTTTGCGGACAAATACGGAATGATCGATGACGGCAGTGCTTCCAGGCGCTGCGCAGACTGGATCCTATCGAAAATGGAGGCATAAGAGAATGCGTCGAGTGATAACATACGGAACATTTGATCTGCTTCATTACGGGCATATCAATCTGCTGAAACGAGCAAAACAGCAGGGTGATTACCTGATCGTGGCACTGTCAACGGATGAATTTAACTGGAACAGCAAGCAGAAAAAGAGCTATTTCACTTATGAAGTCCGTAAGGAGATGCTGGAAGCCATCCGGTATGTGGATATGGTGATCCCGGAAGAGAACTGGGAGCAGAAAAAGACCGATGTGGAAAAATATGACATTGATGTGTTTGTCATGGGAAATGATTGGGAAGGGAAGTTTGATTTCCTGAAAGATCAGTGTGAAGTGGTGTATCTGCCGCGTACACCGGAGATTTCCACGACGAAGATAAAAGAAGATCTGAATGATAAGCCGGTGTGATTTCACCGGCTTTTTTTGAGGTGTTATATGGCAATACAGTTATACTATGATGACAGTCATCTGAGTGAGTTTGAAGCCACTGTTCTGTCCTGTGTGGAGACGGATAAGGGGTTCCGGACCGTGCTGGATCAGACGGCATTTTTCCCGGAAGGCGGAGGACAGAGAGCGGATAACGGCGTTATCGGATCGGTAGCCGTAACGGATGTGCAGACCGAAGACGGGGAAGTGGTACATTATTTGAAAGCGCCATTGGAACCGGGGCGGAATTATCCCTGCCGTATCGACTGGGATGTTCGTTTTGAGCGGATGCAGAATCATTCCGGCGAACACATCGTTTCCGGGATTGTGCACGGTCTGTATGGATACGATAACGTTGGATTCCATATGAGCGAGGATGTCATCACCATCGATTTCAACGGGATCCTGGAATGGGATCAGCTGCTGGAAGTGGAACGGAAATCCAATGAGGTGATCTGGAAAAACGTTCCGATCCGGGCATGGTTTCCCACGGATGAGGAACTGGCATCGTTGGATTTTAGAAGCAAGAAGGAACTGGATGAAGCAGTTCGGCTGGTTCGAATCGAAGGTGTGGATCTCTGTGCCTGCTGCGCACCGCATGTGAACAGTACCGGAGAGATCGGGATTATTAAGATCTTGTCTGTGATGAAGCATCGTGGCGGTGTCCGCATTGAAATGATCGCCGGAAAAACTGCATATGAAAAACTGCGCAATGACTATGAGCAGGTGAGAGCGGTCTCTCAGATGCTTTCGGCAAAACATGATGAGATCACAGCGTCCGTATCCCGCGTCAGTGATGAGACGGATGAGCTGAAACAGACGATCTATGAACTGAGGATGTCGATCCTGGAATCCAGAATCGAGTATTACAAGGACATCAGCAGCGGAAATATCTGTGAATTCAACACGGGACTTGCAGACTCCATGTGCCGGGATCTTATCAATGCTCTTGTAGAGAAGACCGACGGAATCGTCGGTGTGTTCACCGGCGATGATTCTGCCGGATACCGTTATATCCTCGGCTCCAAACAGGTCAATCTCCGGGAAGTTATCCGGGATATCAACAGTGCTCTGTCCGGGAAGGGCGGGGGCAGCCCGACGATGGTTCAGGGAACGATGAACTGCACGAAAGAACAGATCACGAATTATTTTAAAGCATAATAAATCGAGGTTACCGTTTTGGTAACCTCGATTTTGATTATTGAATTAATCTGCAAGAATCTTCTTCAGACGGGCAAATCTGGGAAGAGAGCCTTCGTAGACGATCTTCGGATCACCCTGGATCAGCGGCTTTGCATAGTCGATGAATTCCTGGGTGACGAAGTTCTTTTCTTCGTTGATCCATTCCAGAGGAACCTTGTTCTCATAGTTCGCGACCTTGCTCAGCGGGAACAGGGTAGTGGAGAGGACATATTTGCCTTCTTCATCAAATTTTCTGTTCAGAGCGACCATCTGGCCGGTCTGACCGATGGTGGATTCCAGAACTGCCATCTTACCAACATGGAATGCTTCCTGAATATCCATCTCCGATGCCTGATGAGAAGCACAGCGCTGCAGAAGGCTTAATTCGATTCCGCGAACTTTAACGCCGAAACGTTCTTTGAGCAGATTGGCAAGAAGAGCCGCAAGTCCGCCCAGCTGTGCATGACCGAATCCGTCGGTAGCAGAAGTCTTGGCTTCGGAAACGAAACGTCCGTCGGCGTAGTGGATTCCCTCGGAAACGACTGCAAGGACTTTTCCTTTTTCCTTCAGGATCTTCTCAACGTCTGCATAAAATGCTTCCATATCAAAATCAACTTCCGGAAGATAGATGAGGTCGGGACCGCATCCGGCATCAGTTGCCAGAGCAGCGGAACCGGCAAGCCAGCCCGCATGACGTCCCATGGTCTCCACGACGGTGATCATCGGAGTGTCGTATACGTTGGTGTCCTTTTTGATCTCCATGCAGGAAGTGGCAATATAACGGGCTGCACTTCCGAATCCGGGGCAGTGATCCGTGCCGTAAAGATCGTTGTCGATGGTCTTGGGAACACCCATAACACGGCAGTCATAGCCGACGCTTTCCATGTAACGGCTGACCTTATTGCAGGTATCCATGGAATCGTTGCCGCCGTTATAGAAGAAGTAACGGACATTGTGTTTTTTGAACACTTCCAGAATACGTTTATAATCTGTGTCGTCTTCTTCCGGATCTTTCATCTTGTATCGGCAGGAACCGAGCTCAGAAGAGGGGGTGTTCAGCAGCAGGCTCAGCTCATAAGGATCTTCCTGTCCCATATCGTACAATTTGTCCTCAAGAACACCGACGATACCGTTGGCAGCAGCATACACTTCCGTGATATCTTCGGACTGCAGTGCGGTGCGGATAACACCGTATGCACTGGCGTTAATTACGGCAGTGGGACCGCCGGATTGGCCGAAAATACATGCGCCTACGAGCTTATCATCCAAAATATCCATTTATGATCCTCCTGAAATTGAAATAAAAAACATTTTAGATTTGTTGATTATATCATATTTGTGAAGTATAATATATATGTTAAATAAATAATTATTAGGGGGAAAATCATATGCCATTAGTAACAACAACTGAAATGTTCAAAAAAGCCTATGACGGTGGATATGCTATTGGTGCATTTAATGTAAATAATATGGAAATCGTCCAGGGAATTACCGAGGCAGCGAAAGATCTTAATGCTCCTCTGATTCTTCAGGTTTCCAAGGGCGCACGCAATTATGCAAATCATACCTATCTGATGAAACTGGTGGAAGCCGCAATTGAAGAGACCGGTCTTCCCATTGCTCTTCATCTGGATCACGGTGATACTTTTGAACTGTGCAAATCCTGCATCGACGGCGGCTTTACTTCCGTTATGATCGACGCCTCTTCCAAATCCTTCGAGGATAACATTGCTCTGACCAGACAGGTCGTGGAATATGCTCACGATCATGGTGTCGTGGTAGAAGCAGAGCTTGGTACACTGGCAGGCGTTGAGGATGAAGTCAATGTCAGCGCAGAGGATTCTTCTTACACCAGACCGGAAGACGTACAGGAATTTGTAGAGCGCACCGGTTGCGATTCTCTTGCCATCGCCATCGGTACCTCTCATGGTGCTTATAAATTCAAACCGGGCACCAAACCGCAGCTCCGTTTCGACATTCTTGAGGATGTTTCCAAACGTCTGCCGGGATTCCCCATTGTACTTCATGGTTCTTCTTCCGTTCCTCAGGAATTTGTTGAGAAGATCAATAAGTTCGGCGGAAATATGCCTGGTGCAATCGGTGTACCTGAAGATCAGCTTCGTCAGGCAGCTCAGATGGCAGTCTGCAAGATCAATATCGACTCCGATCTTCGTCTTGCAATGACCGCTACCGTTCGTGAGTTCTTCTATGAGCATCCCGACAAGTTCGATCCCAGAGAATATCTGAAACCGGCAAGAGCTGCTATCAAAGCAATGGTTGCCCATAAGATCGTAGACGTTCTTGGTTGCGACGGAAAAGCATAAAAAACTGCAAAGGATGAGATGATGAATTTCAATCTAAATTCATTCGCAGCACACCAGGCTAACAGCAGTGTGCTGAGAGAGTATAGGTTTGATCCCATCCTGCTATTACGTCTTGCTGTAGCGACAGTACTTGTTGTGCTGTCGCTACTTGTCAATATGAGCGAGATACTGCAGATGGTACTTCTTATACTTGCTGCCCTGATAGCCGGATATGATCTGGTTCTGCTGGCATTGGATAAAGTACTGCACCGTCAGTTCCTCCATTCGGATGTGCTGATCGTGATCGCTGCGTTTATTTCTTATTTTATACGATTCGCTATGGAAGGCGCAGCCATTGTCATTCTGTATCAGATTGGTCTGATTCTGATTGATTATACGAAATACCGCACAAGAAGAACGGCACTGGAGTATATCACGGATGATGATACTGCACGTTTCGTAGACCAGGTATATCAGAACGAGTATATTAAACCTACTCGGTTTGAAAACCGGGTAGGGAAGATCGCCGGGATTTTTACAAAGGCTATTATCGTTTTTGCAATCCTGTATGCGGTCGTTATTCCTTGGATCACCAATTTCAGTTACGACGTATCGATCCATCGCGGTCTAATCATACTAGTTATCGCGACGCCGTTGTCCATTATTACATCGATTTATCTTGTGAATCTGATTGGATTGGCCTTCGTAGCAGAACATGGTGTCCTGTTCCATTCTGCAGAAGCGTTTGAGCTGAATTCCGATGTTGGAACGGTTGTATATGACAAGGACGGCATTATAACCGGCGGAGTGTATAAGATTGATTTCATCAATCCCGGCGACATGGATTCGGATACGTTTTTGAAGATGGCTGCACATATCGCATATCGTTCTTCAGATCCGGTCGCGCAGTCAATCCTGGATAATTATCCTGGTGAAATCTCCGAAGAGCTGGTCGCCAACTTCGGGGAAGTTCCCGGCCTTGGATGCAAGATCATGGTTAATGGCGTGGATATGGGGCTCATGACGAAGCGGTACTGCGAATCCCATGAGATCGGTATTCCCATTATCGCCACAGAAGGCACAACTCTGTATATGATCATCGCCGGGAAATATGTGGGTCATATTACTCTTTCGGAAGAAATTGATGAACAGGCAAAGAATCTGATCAATGAATTTAATGATCATGATATCGACTGCATTCTTGTCAGCTCGGAAGATAAAGAAACCTGTACGAAATTCGTGCGAACTGTAGATGTTACTGAGTTCTATTATGAATACAATGAGGATCAGAAGATGAGCCTCATCAGCAATCAGAAAGACAACCCGCATCTCGGAAAAATACTATATCTGTATCGTCATCCGAGAAAATATCATACGGATGCCGATCTTGATGCCATCTACGCTTCCAGTGATGAAATATCCGATATTACAATTGAGAGAAATTGTCTGAACTCCGTTATTTTCTCCATTGATGCGGCTAAACGCAGTACGGATATAGCGGTTCAGAACGTAATTATCGGTTTTGTGGTTAAGGCTATTCTTATCGCGCTTACCTTGACCGGCTTTTGCAATCTTTGGTTTGCACTCTTTATTGATCTCGCCACAGCGCTTGGCACAATCCTGAATTCCATTCGAGCCGGACAGTTTAAGACACATAAAGTCTTTGTAGATGAAGACTACGACGATTTCGATGACTAACGGAATATAGTTAAAAAAGAGCCCTCGTCTGTACGAGGGTTCTTTTTTTAGCCTATCAGAAGACCCAGATTATTGTCTTCCGCGAAGTTTTTCATACTGTACATGATCAGAATCTCATTGACCGGATGTTCCAAAATAAACTGCTGAATGCTGTCTTTATAGTATCGAAGATCCACAAGATAAATATCGGAATATGTCTGGCTTAAAAATGGTGCAATACTGTCGGAATAGGAATCACGGATCAGCAGCAGGGAAGAAGGGGACAGATCGCTGTTATGAATGTGAATCAGCGGACTGATCCCACCCAGAAAATAGGAGTATTTATCTTTCCCGTTAAGCTTGGTTTCATCATATAAGCCGCTGCTTTGAGGCTCGTTCCAGATTCCGGCAACGAAGCTTTCTACACTGGCACAGTTTCCATCGATGTATGTTTCGATGGTGTCCGGATGGACCCAGGTATATCCGGAGGAAGAATAAGACGTTCCATAGAAATCATCACAGACCGTGGTTGCGTTTAAATTGGAAGTATCACTGTGTTGGGCATAATACAAATGATCCTGAAGAGTATCAAAAGCAAGTTTTGCCCCATAACTGGTCCAGTGATGATCGGTCCTGTAATAGATTTTTTCGTTTTTATGTTCTGTCAGAACGGGGCGAAGATCGATTGCCTGCGGTCCGCTCAGATTGTCGTAGCAGAATCGAATAGCATCTTCTTCCGCTGTGTTGACAGTATGTGCCGGAAGGCAATCTCTCTGGATATCGGTAGCGCTAGGAATCAGACAAAGGGAAACAGGTGCGGAGACGGAAGAACTCCAGCTGTTGATCCATTCGATCTTCTGTGCCAGTTTGGAATAATCCGGAACATTAAACTGAGGAAATAACTGACCATCTTTACCGTAATAGATTCCGTTGCTGTTTCGCTTTCCTGCTGCATATTCACAAGCAGCTTTTACGGTGATCCAAGTGTCTCGGAGAGGGAAGTGGTCTGCAATATAGCGATCCGTGTTTTCCATGAATACACCTGCAGTAACATCACTGGCTTTCAGTTCAGGTTTTTCCTGCAGTACCCGGTTTTCCTGCTGGGAAAAAGTGTGTTTTGGAAGCAGAAGGAATAATAGCAGAAAAACAAGAATGATTCCGAAAAACAAGTATATTAAAATGTTGCTTTTTATTTTCATATTTATCAGAACCTGAAATACAAGAATGGATTATAGGTGTCATTGACTAAAAACGCCGTGGAGATAAGGAAAAGTAGTATCAAAATGATTGGTTTTACTGCAGAAACGGTCTTTTCCGGTACTTTTTCTCCAATCCGGTAGATCCAGTCAGTGGAGAAGAAAAAGGCGGCAATTAAAACCACAGCGTTGGATAACAGCATGTAAAGATCGGAACCGGTGTATACAATGCTGCTGGAAAACATTGCGCGCAGATAGGTGAACATATCTCCGAGAGATGTGATCTGGAACAGTACCCAACCGCAGGTAACGGCAAACAAAGCATACAGATGATTGATGAAGGAAGGAAGGTGCTTCTGTAGTCGCAGAAGAAACAGCTTTTCAATAATCAACAATACTGCGTAGTAAAGCCCCCAAAGTACAAAATTCCAGCTGGCACCGTGCCAAAGGCCGGTAATGGCCCACACTATCAGAATGTTTATAATCTGCCGCAAAAGTCCCTTTCGGTTTCCTCCCAGTGGGATATAAACATAATCGCGGAACCACGATCCCAGCGTCATATGCCAACGCCGCCAAAACTCTGTGATGCTGTCAGACATGTACGGAAAACGGAAGTTTTCCGGAAAAGAGAAACCTAGCATTTTACCAAGACCGATTGCCATATCGGAGTAGCCGGAAAAATCGAAATAAATCTGAAGAGTAAATGCTACGATTCCAAGCCATGCGCCCATTAGAGAAAGAGAGGAGGGCAGGAGAGAGGAGTAATGGTCCCAGATAAGACCGACGTTATTCGCAATCAATACTTTTTTGGATAAACCGATAATGAAACGCTGTACGCCAGAGGTGATCTGGGAACGGGAAGGATTGATTCCGGTAAACTGTCGGCTGATCTGTTCGTATCGAACGATAGGTCCAGCTATCAGCTGCGGAAACATGGAGATATAGGTACCAAAGATCAGAATGTTTTTCTGAGCAGGAACTTTTTTCCAGTATACGTCAATGGGATAACTCATAGCCTGGAATGTATAGAAACTGATTCCCAGAGGTAAAATGATATCTTTCCATGTGTAATTGCTTCCGGCAATCGCGTTGAAAGACTGAAGAATAAAACCGGCATATTTAAAATAGCCAAGAAGCATGATATCGGTGATTATTGTTATGACAAGAACCGTTTTTGATTTGGCCGGTGAAGGGGAGAAGTGCTCCACGAAAAGCCCGCTGACAAAGTTGATAATGATTGAAAACAGCATCAGCAGGACATAGACAGGCTCACCCCAGCCGTAAAATACAAGATTAGCTAGAAACAGCCAATAGTATTTTGCCTTGGATGGGATGAGATAATACCCGAGTAACACAACGGGCAAAAACACATATATAAATGTTAAGCTGGAAAAGACCAATATTTATTCATCCTGTTCTGGATTGAAATTTCCCAATGGATTTGCTTCAGCAGCAATCTTGAGGGAAGTATTATCAATGTGAGTGTAAATCTGTGTTGTATTCAGGTTCTCATGACCAAGCAATTCCTGAAGGGTACGTACATCGACGCCGTTTTGGAGCATCAGAGTAGCTGCGGTATGGCGCAGTTTATGAGCTGAATACTTATCGGCATCAAGACCTGCTTTCTTCAAATACTTTTTAACCATGGCGTGGATGGTTTCTCTGGAGATCCGTTCACGACGATTGGAGAGGAAGAGGGCGTTGCGATCAATGGCAGCAATGTTCTTCCGAACCTGAAGATAATCATTAAGAGCATTGGCAACAGCGGAGTTGATATATACGATCCGTTCTTTGCTACCTTTACCAAATACACGGATTTGATCTTCCCGAATGTCCTGAAGATTCAAACCGACGATTTCGGAGATTCGCAGACCGCAGTTCAAGAAAATACAGAGAATACAGTAATCGCGTTCCTTGTTCTTGCCGTCAACCGCCTGGAGAAGGTTCTGCGCCTCATCCAGAGTGAGATAGCGGGGAAGAGTCTTGGGTACTTTGGGTGAATCGATATCCTGCAGTGGGTTAACATCCAGAAGTTTAGCCTTGGTGGTGAGATACTTATAGAAACTGCGGATTGTGGAGATCTTTCTGGCACGGCTGGATGCCTTTAATCCATATTCCTTAGAGCGACTGCGTTCATTCAATACTTTGTCGCGGGAGAGGAAGGAGAGGAAGTCATAGAACTCCGATAACGTAACATCCTTTACGAAATCTAGATCAACATCCCGAATAGTTATTTCATCAAGATCCGTGTTTCGGGGAACAATGTTTCGTTCAATCTTTAAAAAACGAAAGAAGTTGCGCATATCAAGATAGTACTCATCCACTGTAGCTTTGGAATGAGCCTTGATAGTTTCATGATATGTTAAAAACCCTTTCAGTATTTCCGGACAGTCGTCGCGATAATCCATTTTTATCACCTGAATCAATAGTATTTAAGTAATTCTGATTAAAAAACGAGGAATGGTAAAATTCTATGTTTTTCAAGACAGATAGGGAGTAATGGGCTTCCATACCCTTTATTATACACTGAAAATTAAACAAAATAAAGATTTTGCGTCATTTAGGGGGGTGTTTTTTTAGTGTTTTTCTCGGTATACACTATTTTCGGCCTTTTGGGACTGGTTTTACTGATTTTACATGTTTTTCGGTCTTTGAGGTCATTTCATTGTAATTGGTATGATTCCTCCGACATCAATTATGGTTTGTTCTCTCATGTAAACCGCTTTTATCTTTTTGTTCTCCAAGAACTCTTCAATTTCATTTCTTGCTTTGTGATCTGGTATTGTTCCTGTGAATGCCAGTTCGTTCTGTGATGGTTTAAATGAACTGCCACCTATGAATCCTTTATTAAAATGATCCAGTTTAATAAAACTGTCGTCTATCAGTAACACGTCCATTCCTTTGTTCCGGCATGCTTTTGCTATCCCTGGATCACCTGTAATGATGCTTTTATCATCTACAAAACAGACCGAACACTTGGTATATCCTTGTTTTACATGGACAGTATTCGCTATATCTAACTTTGTTAAATAACTGACAATATCCTTATCTGCTGTTTTTATATTGAATATCAGATATGATCCATTGTATGCAATGTTTAGATTGCAATCCTCCGGATATGTACTTTTCTGGCCAAAAACATAGGAAATATCACAATTATTGTTGATTTTTGTGACAAAATCTGCGTTTTTAATGCTGCGAGATATAAATAATGCCTCATTTCCGGCATGAAAAACACTTAAATCTACATGTCCTTTTAACGATTCATCTACCGATGGATTATCCGGCACGTAAATTGGTTCAATCTGCTTATTCTCAAAGAAAGAATTAAACAGATTTCGATATGTTTCTCCGATCAGTACCTGTGTCACGGTTCCGGTGGGACAGTTTGGATTATCGATGTTTTTTATTTGAAACATACTTTCAGCGCTTCGCGAATGTTTTTCACGCGAATGATATCGATGTTATTGATTTTGTCTTCCGGAATATCCAGCTTGGAATTAAACGGGATCAGACATTCTTTAAATCCTAGCCTTGCAATCTCAGCTATTCGCTGGTTTACATTCTGAATGGAACGGATTTCACCGGATAGACCGATTTCACCCAAAGCGGCAAAATGATCACCCAGAGGCTGATCTTTGTAACTGGATGCTATGGCTAAAACGGTTGCCAGATCCGCAGCAGGTTCATCTAGGAATAAACCACCAACCACATTGACGTAGGTATCGCAGCTGGTTACCTGCAGGCCTCCCCGTTTTTCCAGTACAGCCAACAACATCGTGACGCGATTGTAATCAATTCCATTCGCTCTGCGTATCGCTGCATTGTAGCCACTTGGTGTTACCAGTGCCTGTATTTCGGCCAGAATGGGACGACTTCCCTCCATAACTCCAACAACACACGTTCCAGGAGAATTGCTGGGACGGCCTGAAATGAGCACTTCTGAAGGATTATCAACGCACTGAAGTCCGCGATCATTCATTTCAAATACACCAATTTCATTGGTGGAGCCATAGCGGTTTTTTGCAGAACGCAAAATACGGAATGTCGTATTTTGTTCTCCTTCAAAATATAGAACGCAGTCAACCATATGTTCCAGAATCTTGGGACCTGCAATATTTCCGTCTTTGTTGACGTGGCCTACAATAAATGTGGTAAACGTATTGGCTTTTGTTTTACGCATCAATGCCATTGTGCATTCCCGTACTTGCGAAATGCTACCGGGAGTTGATTCCACATGATCTAGGTATACAGTCTGTATGGAATCCACAATAACAATATCGGGAGAGATTTCATCGATACTCCGCAATATACGTTCCATATTTGTTTCTGCGAGCACAAATATTTCGCCGTTTTCAACACCGATGCGTTTGGCCCGCATTTTCAACTGATGTTCGCTTTCTTCGCCGGAAACATATAATACTTTTTTTGAGGTGCCGATTTCACCGCACAGCTGTAATAGAATCGTAGACTTGCCAATTCCTGGAGCACCGCCTATTAAAACTAGTGATCCAACTACAGCACCACCGCCAAGCACGCGGTTCAGTTCATCGATTCCGGTTGAAAAACGTACGTCCTGAGAGGAACTGATTTCAGACAGACGCTGTGGTTTGGAGCTGCTGGATTCTGCGACAGAAGTCCTGGCATTTTTGTTTTTAGCCTTTGAATCTACAGCAATTTCTTTTAATGTGTTCCATGCTCCGCAGGACGGGCACTTCCCTGCCCAATTCAGAGTCTCATTTCCGCATTCAGAGCAAACGAAAACGGTTCTTTGTTTTGCCATATCGATACCTCATGTAATGAGGGAAGAGTTACTTCCTCTTCCCTCTTATTCTTTATGATAATTTATTGATTGAGAAATTTTTCCAGGCGGTTCAAGCCTTCTTCAATGTTCTCCATAGATGTGGCATAGGACCAACGTACGAAATTATCGATTCCAAATCCGGTGGAAGGAACCACAGCTACAAGACCTTGGTCCAGAAAAGCCATAGCAAAATCGTCCGCAGAATTGATTGTTGCGCCTCCGATTGTCTTTCCAAGAAGCTGACTGATATTCATCATTACATAGAATGCACCTTCGGGCATTCTGCAGCTGACTCCAGGAATCTCATTCATTCTTTTGACCATATAATTACGGCGTTTTTCGAATTCCTGACGCATTGCCTCAATTCCTTCCTGGGGACCGTTCAGCGCCTCGATGGAAGCCCACTGGCTGATAGTGGACGGAGCACCGGTGGAATGGCTCAGATAGTTGGACATGATCTTTGCGATCTCTTTGCTTGCAGCAACATACCCGATACGCCAGCCGGTCATAGCATAGGATTTTGAAACACCATTAATGATAATTGTGTGGTCATAAACGTCTTTTCCCAAAGATGCAATGCTGACAAACTCGGCATTATCATAAATGAGCTGATAGTAAATCTCGTCGGAGATGATGTACAGATCATTTTCTACACAGATATCTGCAATTTCCTGCAGTTCTTTTTTGGAATACAAAGCGCCTGTGGGATTGCTCGGGTTATTGATGATAACACATTTTGTTTTGTCGGTAATTGCTGCTTTGATCTGTTCTCCAGTAGCTTTGAATCCCTGTTCCTCACCGGCTACGACAAGAACCGGAACGCCTCCGGCCATTTTGATCATTTCAGAATAGCTGACCCAGTATGGTGCCGGAACGATTACTTCATCACCCGGATTCAGAAGAGCACGGAAAGTAACATACACACAATGTTTTGCACCGCTGGCTACAACGATCTGGGTATAATCATAATCCAGATCACAGTCCAGTTTGAGACGGTTGCAGATTGCCTTTCTGAGAGGAATGATTCCTGCGGGCGGAGTGTATTTTGTTTTGCCGTCACAAATTGCACGAATGGCTTCCATGTTGATATTGTCCGGTGTGTTGAAATCAGGTTCACCTGCGCCAAAACCGACGACGTCGATTCCATCAGCTTTCATCTGTTTAGCTTTGGAATCGATTGCGACCGTTGTAGACGCTTGTACGGCGCTGGCAACACGAGATAATTCTTTCATACGAATCAGCCTTTCTTCACTTAAATTGATAAAATTATAGTGTATTTATTGCTTTGTTTCAATGGAATTTGATTAGGAATAAAACTGTGCGGCGGGTCCTTGTTTTTCGGAAATAAACACGCATGCATCCTTTGCGAAGTCTCTAATCCATTGATACAATACCTCAGTTACCGGATTCTCCGTACTGAAGTGATCAGCATCAATCAGGTTGATGCCTACTTCCTTTGCGAGTAAAAACACATCGTATTTGATGTCGGAAGTAATATAGGTGTCACAGCCGTTCTCCCAGGCCAAATGTAATTCGTTGCCCCCGGAACCACCCATTACGGCAATTTTGTGGACTTTCTTGCCGGCATCATGAAAACGCAGACCATTAGCATGTAAAACGTTTTTACAGCGATCCATGAACGACTGCAGCTCCATAGGATTGTCCAATTCTCCCAAACGTCCGCATCCGTTGTCAACATCGGTGTATTCCAGAATACCGGTGGTTTTTGCACCGAGAAGTTCCATTAGTTTGTCATTAACACCGCCCTCGGTAATATCCAGATTTGTATGCATGCAGATTGCTGCGATGTCATTCTTGATCAGTTTTATGATTTTGCTCTGCTGAGGATCGGATGTTAGAACCTGTTTCATTGGTTCCCAGATTACCGGATGGTGAGAAACAATGAGCTGAACATTATGATCAACGGCTTCCTCAATCACTTCCGATGTGATATCCAAAGCAACCAAGATGCTGGAAACATCCTGCTCCGGATCTCCCACAAGAAACCCGGAATTATCAAAATCCATCTGTAACTCCAAAGGAGCTTTCGTACACAGATAACTATAGATATCTTTAACTTTCATGAAGAAACCTTTCTTTCATATCGTATAACTGCGTTAATATGGTGCGGTTCAGATTCTTATCTCCAGTATCATTTGAAGAAAGACTTTGCCCGTGTACTCGAACTTCAAACTTATGAATGATCTGATCCAGATATTCAGGAAAAAGATCATTCTCTTTTATCTGTTCATATTTTCCGGTGTATAATTCTGCGTCCGTATACGAAGGTGATTCTCCGAATTCCACCAATAGAACATTATAGATTTTATTCTCATCCATTTTAAGGAACTCTCTGCTGATTTTAAACTCATTGTTTATGAGCCAAAAGCGAAGAATCTGGGACTGCGTCATCGGCTGAAGTATCAGCGTATAACCAGGAGCACAGCACCAGTAATCCTCATCAAGAATAGTGGTGATGGTCTCCCCTCCCATTCCTGCGATGACAATGGTGTCGATATCATACTTGTTAATGCCCTGAAGTCCGTTGGTAAGAACAAAGCTGATACGGTCGGATATTTCGAGCTCTTCAGCTGCATGAATTGCCTTGCTGAGAGGTCCTTCCCGAAGATCGGATGCAACAACAGTGTGGCAATATCCTTCTTGTATCAGCCGAATTGGAATGAGGCCGTGATCCGTACCGATATCGGCTACGCCGTTAGAATCCTTCGGAATCAAATTATAGATGCAGTCTAATCTGTTTGACATTTGAGTATCCTTAAAGAAAGATAAGCCGGCATCTGCCGACTTATCCGTATTATAAAGTAGCCAGGTATTCCTTCAGATCAACAATAAAATCGTCGGGATCAACACCGTGTACAGCGCAAGCTTCTTCAACACTTTCTTGGCTTGCCAGCGCACAGCCCATGCAGTGCATGCCGATTTCCATAAATTTAGGCATTGCTTCCGGGCACTCGTTAACGATATCTCCAATCAATGTGTCTCTTGTAATTTCCATTGTATGAACTCCCTTTTCTTTGAAATAAAAAAGAACGGGACGCCTGTTTGACGTCCCGGATCTCACCTAGATTATATCAGGCTCTTTCTTCTCTCATCTTTGCGAAGCACTCGCTGCAGTAAACCGGGCGATCTGCTTTCGGCTCGAATGGGATTTTTGCCGGTCCACCACAGGCAGCGCAAACAGCATCAAAATACTGTTTCGGGCCGCGGAGGGCTGCTTTCTTAGCGTCACGGCATGCTTTGCAGCGCTGGGGCTCATTTTGGAAGCCGCGCTCAGCATAGAATTCCTGTTCGCCAGCAGTGAAAACGAATTCATTTCCACATTCTTTGCAAACTAATGTTTTGTCTTCGTACATTGCAATTCCTCTCTTTTGAAATCCTGCCTTAAGGCTTTTATTTGCGTTCAGCTGTGCTGTAATCGCCATTTTAACCAGATCTCTATACATCTGGGATCCCGAAGAAAACAAAGGGGATATCTCTGTTTTTCCGCGGTAAAACTCTTTCTTTTCCGCTCTCTCAAAAATGCCAAGATCTTTCTTGAAATAAAGCTCTTAACCCCAAAACATTGTACGGATCTGCAATGTGATTTCGCTGAGAGTTATACATGCTTTCACGTATACAGGAATGAAAGCGTAGAATACTACATGTAAATTATACAACAATAATCATTGTTGTCAAGGTTGCCGGACAGAGGATGATTGACCGCAAAATGATCTTAAGAAAACTAAGATGACTCCCGACAAACTGCCGGGAGTCATAGTGTTATTGAAAGTCAATTTCATATTGTGGATTCGTAAATTCTATTCCGAGATGTTCATATGCTTTTCTCGTAACGCAGCGGCCTCTCGGGGTTCGAACGATGAAACCCTGCTGCATAAGATAAGGCTCATATACATCTTCCAGAGTAACTGCATCTTCATTGATGGTGGCAGCCAGTGTGTCCAGACCTACCGGTCCCCCATTGTAGAATTCTATGATGCTTTTCATCATTCTGCGATCCAATGCATCCAGGCCGAAGTGATCAACTTCCAGGGCAAGAAGCGATTCATTCGCAACGTCTTTTGTTATAACTCCATTTGCTTTCACCTGGGCAAAGTCACGTACGCGCTTCAGCATTCTGTTAGCAATACGTGGCGTGCCGCGGGATCGTGATGCAATCTCCATGGCCCCGGAGTCCTCGATTTCAATATTCAGGATCTGAGCCGAACGGATTACGATCTGCTGGAGTTCTTCCGGAGAATACAATTCCAATCTCAGCGTAACGCCAAAGCGATCACGCAGAGGTGCGGTCAACTGTCCGGATCTGGTGGTGGCACCGATCAGAGTAAATCGCGGAAGCTCCAGATGAATGGAGTTGGCAGAAGGACCTTTCCCTAGAATGATATCAATTGCGTAGTCTTCCATAGCAGGATAGAGAATCTCTTCGTATGCTCTATTCAAACGGTGAATCTCGTCCACAAAAAGAATATCGCCTTCGTTCAGATTCGTAAGTAAGGCAACAAGGTCTCCTGCTTTTTCGATTGCCGGGCCGGATGTAATCCGCATGTTGACATGCATCTCGTTTGCGATGACCGCAGCCAGAGTCGTTTTACCTAATCCCGGAGGACCGTGAAGCAGAACATGATCCAGCGGTTCATTTCTCATACGAGCGGCATCGATGAAGACCGATAGATTGTCTTTTGCCTTTTTCTGCCCAATATATTCATTTAATGATTTCGGACGAAGCGAACCTTCATTGGAATCTTCAGGTAATACTGATGATGTTACGAACTGCTGCTCGTCGTCTTCCGAAAAACTAATACTCATAAAAACATTCCTTTATTTTACCATTTGCTTCAGAACAAGCTTTATTATGTCCTCTGCACTCTTATCCGTCAAATCCTGTCCACGCAATGCCTGATTGATCTCATCGCTGCCGTATCCAAGTACGGAAAGACCTTTGATCGCATTGGTGAGCTCATCGCTTGAGCCGGCCGGTACCGCTGCAGCGGCCGGAGTAAATGTAACGGTGGACAGATCAGTTTCCTTGGAAATCTTGTCTTTCAGCTCCAGTATGACTCGCTGGGCGATTTTCTTTCCGATGCCGGGAGCAGCTGTCAGTACCTTGACATCATCGCTCATTACAGCCATAGCAAACATTTCCGGGGTCGTACATGAAAGAATACTGATAGCAGCTTTTGGACCTACGCCGGAAATGGAAATCAACAGCTCAAAAGAATGCTTTTCCTGCTTTGTAGTGAATCCATATAAATCAAAACAGTCTTCTTTGATGTAATCAAACGTATAGAATTTAGCTGTCTTCCCTAACGATATCTGTGACAGGCTGTTGGCAGTGGTGTTGATTGCATATCCGACTCCGCCACAATCCACGACAGCCAGGTTGGGCAGGATATCAGAGACAGTGCCTTCTATATGGTAGAACATTCGTTAGAAACTCCTTTTTGCAGTAATGATGTGCTGCTGCGAGCATGACAGATCGCGAGTGCCACTGCGTCTGCAGCATCGTCCGGTTTCGGAACGGTCTTCAGATTACAAAGGCGGCGAACCATTTCCATGACCTGCTTCTTTTCTGCGCGCCCATAACCGGCAACAGATTGTTTTACCTGTAACGGTGTATACTCATAAATCGGAAGATTCGCTTTATAGCATGCAAGAAGGATTACTCCCCTTCCATGAGCGACCGAGATGCCGGTGGTAATATTTGTATTAAAGAAAAGCTCTTCGACGGAAACACAGTCAGGTTTGAAGGCTCCTATCAAATCACCCAGATCATTATAAATCTGGTCCAAGCGGCTGGATAGGCTGATGTGCGGCGGAGTGGTAATTACTCCGCATTTGACCAGAGAAAAATTGTTGTTCTGATAGTCAAGCACGCCAAAACCAATAGTGGCAATTCCAGGATCTATCCCTAGTATTCTCATATCGATCACATCCTGCCCTATACTACCATTTTTTTGTACTGAGCGCAAATAAGAACCAGCAGATATCCCGGAAGATATCTGCTGGTAAAAAATACGTTCTATTTATGCTCTCGGATGGGCTTTTTTGTATACATCCTTCAGCTGTTTTTTGACAAGCTGGGAATAGATCTGAGTGGAAGAAATATCAGCATGTCCAAGCATCTCCTGAATGGAATGAATATCGGCACCATTTTCCAGAAGATGAGCTGCAAAAGAGTGGCGCAGCGTGTGAGGTGTGATATCTTTTTCGATTCCGGCTTTCTGCTGATAGGATTTGATGATTTTCCAGAATCCCTGGCGGCTCATCCGTTCTCCGTTCACATTCACAAAGAAAGAAGGCTCATCCGGAAGCGCGATCATCTCGGGACGAATGAATTCCGCATACTCAGACAATGCTTTGATAGCAGCGGGATACATTGGAATGTAACGCTCTTTGTCCTTGTTCTTGCATCGAAGAACACCTGCGGAAAGATTGACATCATCAACATTCAGGTTGATTAGTTCGCTGACGCGAATGCCAGTAGCGTAAAGCAGTTCCAGCATAGCTTTGTCACGATAACCTTTTGCATCAACACATGCAGGCTGCTCCAGTAAAAGTTCTACTTCTGCGCTTGTGAGGATCTGGGGAAGCTTCTGCGTGTTTTTGTCAGGAATGATGGAAATGGCAGGGTTCTTTTCAATCAGGTTGTTATCGACCATGTAGGAATAGAAGCATTTCATGGATGCAATATTTCTAGACACGGTAGCGACGGATTTACCGGCTGCTTTCAGCCAATTCACATACTCCCCGATCTCTTTATTCGTGGCCGTATCCAGTGTGGAATCGCCATGAGTATCCAAATAAGAAGATAACTGACGAATATCACGCATGTAAGAACTGAGAGTGTTCTCCGATGCGTGCTTTACATCAACAAGATACTTATTAAATAATTCCATGCAGTTCTGGTTGCTCACAACTACCCCTCCAAGCGATAATAACAAATATGTAAATCAACATAATTGGTTTGTAGACATAATATTATTACAAAAAAGAACAATAATCAAGAGTTTTTGTAAAAAAATGTTTCTGATTGTAATTTATGCTTGGAAGTTATGTTAACTGCATTATGTAAACACCATTATGCACGAAACTGCCTTGAAAATAAAGGGTTTTGTTCTTTCCGACATATAGTGCTTCGGCCGCATTAAGACACTATATCTAGTGATAAATGGTTACAACATGTAGAAAATACTACAAGTGAGATTGAAACGTGTAAATATTACTAATTGTAATACTGCAGAAAAAGAAAATGCACATACCAAACTCGGTATGTGCATATTTTTGATTATTTTTCCTCTTCGGATTTCGTTTCCCAGATATCTGAGTCTTCTTTTTTCTCAGTTTTCTTTTCAACGACCGGTTTGCCTGCGCGTTTGGCTGCTTTTGCTTTTGCTTCGGCCTCTTCCTGTTTTACATTAGTGGAAATGGCCCATTTCTTTACCTGGATACGTACTCTGTCTTCTCCGGTTTCGAAGGTAATGGTGTCTTCAGTTGCCTGAACAACTTTTCCAATTATTCCTCCGATAGTAACGATCTCGTCCCCTACCGTCAGCTCACTGCGCATCTCTTCGAGCTTTTTCTTTCTCTTGTTCTCAGGACGGATCATGAAGAAATAGAAGATGACAAAAATCAGAATCAGCATGATGATCATGGAAGATCCACCAGCTGCGCCTCCTGCTGCTGCTAAAAACATATAACTATCCTCCAGTTATTTTATTTACATTTTATATGATTATAATCTCTCCGCATGTTAAATTCAAGAATTGTTAGATACGTTGATCTAGGATCTTGGAATAATTATTGCGGAATGCTTCGTAGTCACCATTATCCAAAGCGGTCCGTATCTTTGCCATGAGACTATTGTAAAAATACAGATTATGCATAACGGAAAGACGTAATGCAAGCAGTTCTTCTGCTTTGAACAAATGACGAAGGTAAGACCGGCTGTATCTTCTACAGACAGGACAATCACAATTTATATCAATTGGATTGCTGTCATTCGCATATTTTTCGTTTTTGATATTGATTACGCCGTTCCAGGTGTAGAGATGTCCATGACGACCGTTTCGTGCAGGCATTACACAATCAAAGAAATCTACACCCCGGTAAACGGATTCGATAATGTTTCCCGGAGTGCCGACACCCATGAGATATCGGGGCTTATCCTGAGGCATGTATTCTTGAACACACTCAATAATGTCATACATTTCCTGATGGGTTTCTCCTACAGCCAGACCGCCAATGGCATAGCCTGGAAGATCAAGCTCTGCAATTTTTTTCATGTGTTCAATACGGATGTCCGCAAAAACAGCGCCCTGATTGATCCCAAACAGCACTTGACCTGGATTGACAGCATCGCTTTCCTGATTATATTGATCCAGAGCCTCCTTGCACCGTACAAGCCAGCGGTATGTGCGTTCTGTAGATTTCTGAACATATTCTCTCGGAGATGGGATTTTTACACATTCATCAAATGCCATAGCGATATCCGAACCGAGGTTTGACTGGATCCGCATGCTTTCTTCCGGTCCCATAAAAATATGACGGCCATCCACATGGGAATTGAATGCAACGCCCTCTTCGGTTATCTTTCGCAATGATGCAAGTGAGAAGATCTGAAAACCACCGCTGTCTGTCAGGATCGGACCTTCCCAGGTCATGAATTTATGAAGTCCTCCCTGCCGTTTGATGAGCTCGTCACCTGGACGAACGTGCAGATGATACGTATTGGATAATTCAATCTGACAGCCGATATTATCCAGATCTTCTGCAGACAGAGCTCCTTTTATGGCTGCCTGCGTTCCGACATTCATAAATACAGGAGTCTGTACTGTTCCGTGTGGACAGGTAAACTCGCCACGCCGGGCATTGCCTTCTTTTTTCAAAACTTTAAACATAATGCTTTCTCCAAGGGTTATTCAATAAAGCAGCAGTCACCGAATGAGAAGAACCGATACCGTTCTTCAACTGCGATCTTATAAGCATTCAGAATGTTTTCCCGCCCTGTCATGGCAGCGACCAACATGATCAGTGTTGATTCCGGCAGATGAAAATTGGTGATCAATGCATCTACGCATTTGAAACGATATCCGGGATAGATGAAGATGTTTGTCCAATCGGAAACAGCCTTAACGAATCCATTCTCATCTGCGAAGGATTCCAGTGTGCGGCAGGAAGTGGTCCCAACGGAAATGATCCGTCCTCCCCTGTTCTTTGTTTCATTGATCATATCTGCTGATTCCTGAGGAATCATGCAGAATTCGCTGTGCATATCATGCTGTTCTATATTTTCTTCCTTCACAGGCCGGAAGGTCCCAAGACCAACATGGAGCGTCACATAAGCGATATTAACGCCTTTTTCTCTGATTTTGTCCAGGATATCATTGGTGAAATGAAGTCCCGCGGTAGGAGCAGCAGCACTGCCCAGTTCTCTGGAATAAACAGTCTGATATCGTTCGGAATCTTCCAGCTCCTCTTTGATATATGGCGGTAGAGGCATCTTTCCCAGGGATTCCAGTATCTCAAGAAAAATACCATCATACTGGAATTTTACAATGCGGTTCCCGTTATCCAAGACTTCAATGACCTCGCATTTAAGCTGTCCGTTGCCAAATGCAATCTCGGTTCCGGTTCTGGTTTTTTTCCCCGGTTTTGTGAGGCATTCCCACTTGGAATCACCAAGATCACGCAGCAGCAATACTTCCACATTGCCTCCGGTAGGACGTGTTCCGATAAGTCGTGCCGGCAACACACGGGAATCATTCAGGACAAGACAATCCCCTTCGTGAAGCATGTCGGGCAGTTCATAAAAATGCCGGTGTTCGACCGCACCGGTATTTTTATTGATATGCATCATTTTTGACTGATCTCTCTGATCCAAAGGTGTCTGAGCAATCAATTCTTTGGGAAGATCAAAGTAAAAGTCGGATTTTTTCATGCAATATAGGCTCCAGTGAAATAGAAACGAATTATATCTTCGTAATTGTATCCATAGGCATAAGCCATGGAATATGCACCCCACTGACTCATACCGCAGTTATGGCCCCATCCGCCTCCGTTAAATGAGAATCCATCGTAGTATTCTGTGATGTACTC
Source organism: Oscillospiraceae bacterium (assembly GCA_902802565.1). GTDB lineage: Bacteria > Bacillota > Clostridia > Oscillospirales > Oscillospiraceae > UBA2922. Next base: position 1,902 of record CADCMP010000004.1, on the reverse strand, counting down.
ATACTGTTCCGGGGTCGGAGTAGGCTTGGGAGTCGGTGTGGGGGCTGCAGCGGCACCGTCCTGAGCCGGTGTTGGCGTGGGCGATGGAGACGGTGAAGGCTGCACCTGTTTTTTTACTTTCTTTACAACCTTGATTTTAGTCTTTTCTGCAGTGAAGTGGCAGCTGGGCAGGCCCAGTTGATTATATGCAGTATGATCCAGCGTAACAGAGTTTTTGCTTCCATCGGTAAAAGTGAGAGAATTACAGTTGCCGGATGGAGTGAAATCTTCGCTTACTTCCATGACAGTTCCAATGTTGTATCCTTTGGAATTAAGGATTGAAGTCAGCTGTGAAGAGGTAATGGTCTTGTTCCATGTCTTGTTTGGAAAACTGATTGCTGCTTCAAAGGGATCTTCTTTTCCGATTAGATACTCATAGTCCTGCCCGAAGACCAGACTGGCCGATTCCGTACTACCTCCGTCACAGGAGAAATAGTAAGTGTTACACAATTCGCCTTTGTAGCGGATGAATTTGCCGGCAGTTTCGTCCACTGCAGCGTTGGTATCCTCGGTAGCACCTTCAATACCTCCGTAGACCTGGCTGTGCGTGTCATCGGTGACATCGAAACCGTACTCGCCATACTGATTCATATGTTTTGCCACATATGTGCGTGCGCAAAGTGCTTGGGCTTTCAGGGCCTCAATCGGCCAGGAAGGGCTCATTTCATATGGAATAACACCTTTCACGTAGCTTTCCAGATCGATGCAGTTAATGACAGAAAGATTCATTCCATTCCGTCTGAGAATCTCAAATCCGCCATAATACTTTTTCCCGTTAAATCCGGTAACCGGTGCACTGTCGTATTCCACGGGAGCTATTGTGAGATTTTTTGCTGTGGTCATGTCAAAACCGAACAGCGGTTTTTTCGTTGCGGTATCCAGAACAAGAACACCATTCTGTCCGGAAGTGCTTCCGTGTCCATCCAGTCCGTTTTCAGATGCGTATGCGCTCGCTTCCGCAATCGAACTGAAACTGCCGAAAAGAACGCTGTATTTCCCGTGATAATATGCGGGAAAACCATCCTCGTATTTATCTGCTTCGGCTCTGGCGTCAGAATAGGAAAAATAATCCTGGTTTAAGCGCACGTGGTAGCATTTCGTGTTCAGTTCAGAATCGGAATAAAAATTATCCTTAATCACGACAACATGATTGGAATCCACTCTTCCGAGTTCTCTCCCCTCACGCTGCGCATTATAGGTCATGAACTGAAAACCGGCTCCATCCAGAACATCAAGATAGATGCGGTCGGTAGCCTGCTTATCATATAGCAGACCGACTTTAACGTGCTTGATATCGATGTCTTCATTGTCGTACTGGCTGCCGTCTACATAGGAAGATCGGTCCAGATCCGTGCTTTCGGCAAAGCTGCATACAGACAGTATCAATGCGAAGACAACAGATAGCAATAAAACGATATGAAGTTTTGATGATCGTTTTTTCATATTGTTTTGCTTCCCGGTCAGATTTTTTTCATGGCCTCCAGTGTTTTCTCAAACAGCGTGTTCAGTTCCACGCCCATCATTTCTGCTCCGCGGGTAATTACTTCTCTGGAACAACCGGCCGCGAACTTTTTATCCTTGAACTTCTTGGCAAGGGATTTAACCGGCATGTCGGAGATTCCGTTCGGTCGCATACGTGCGGCGGCGCCGATCAGACCGGATAATTCGTCCACTGCGAACAGTACTTTTTCCATATAATGTTCCGGTTCAACATCCGAGCATATGCCGTATCCATGAGATACGACACCGTGGATGACATTTTCGTCAATATCGAGTTCATGAAGCAGTTCATTGGCTTTCGAACAGTGCTCGTCCGGCCACTGTTCGAAATCGATGTCATGAAGCATGCCGACCGTCTCCCAA
>CADCMP010000003.1 GCA_902802565.1 Oscillospiraceae bacterium | reverse complement strand
CCTGCGGATCCAACCAAGATGGAAAAAGCGTTTGGAGATATTATTTTCCGCGAAGGCGATAGAGTAATGCAAACGCGAAATAATTATGATATAATGTGGAGCGACTCTAAGGGAATCCAGTCAGGGCAGGGAATCTATAACGGAGATATCGGAGTGATCCGATCCATCGATCCCGGAAACAGGATCGTGACAGTGGACTTCGATGATCGGTATGTAAAATACGAATTCGATGCATTGGATGAACTGGAACATGCATGGGCACTGACGGTACATAAATCGCAGGGAAGCGAATTTCAGGCCGTGATACTAGTATTAAACAGCTGCGCAAAGTCCCTGATGAATCGTGGGATCCTGTATACGGCGATCACACGGGCAAAAGAGCTTCTGATCATCGTCGGAATGGACGAGATCATTCAAACCATGATCCGGACGGATCGGGTTTCAAAACGATACAGCGGGCTTCGTCTGAGACTGAAAGCCTATCAGGAAATAGGAGAATAGTGAGGTTGGATCGATGCTGATATTTGAAAGAGATATGGCAATTGATATGGGAACATCGGAAACGCTTGTCTATGCGCAGGATTCCGGTTTGGTTCTCCGTGAGCCTACTGTCGTTGCAGTAGACAAGTTTTCCGGAGAGATGCTGAAGACCGGGCAGGAAGCGGAGAAGATGCTTGGACGTACACCTGCCAATATTGTTTCCATTCACCCCATTCAGTCCGGTGTCATCAACGACTATGACATGACGGCACAGATGCTTCGGGAGTATATCAACAGAAACACCTCCTTCAGCCTGTTTAAACCCCGTGTTCTGATGTGCGTTCCCAGCAGTATCTCCGGCGTGGAAGAACGCGCCATCTGCGATGCCGTGATCGAAGCCGGAGCAAGAAAAGTCTATCTGCTCGAAACGGCCGTTGCCACTGCCATGGGTGCTGGTATCGATATTTCTCTTCCGGATGGACATATGGTCATCGATATCGGAAGCGGTACCACTGAGGTAGCAGTGATCTCCATGGGCGGAGTGGTGGAATGTGAATCCATAAAGACTGCCGGCGATGCCTTTGATGATTCCATCGTGCGTTATGTGCGCCGCAAATATAATCTGATTATCGGTCAGCGAACCGCAGAAGAATTGAAGTGCAGTATCGGCTGCGTCATGAAACGTCCCAGCGACAGCGTGGATGAGATCAAGGGACGTGATGTGGTAACAGGTCTTCCGAAGGTTATAAAGATCCATTCATCCGAGCTTCTTGAAGTGTTCAGAGAACCTGTGGTTTCCATCATGGAAGCAGTTCATAACACACTGGAGCGTACTCCGCCGGAACTGGTCGGAGATCTTTCCGCAAATGGAATCGTTATGTCCGGCGGCGGAAGCCTTCTTTTCGGTCTGGATCAGCTTATTGAACGGTCCACCGGTATTCGTACCGTGGTCGTTGATGATGCCGTATCCTGTGCTGCGTACGGCGCCGGAAAGATGCTGAAGCATCTTAATGACATGCCGGAGGGAATGGTGAACTTCGCAAGAAAACGGCAACTCAAGAAATAAATAAGTCGCGCCTGTCATACTGACATGGCGCGATTTATTCTTTTCAAATAAAAAAAGGCGGAACTGTTGTTCCGCCTTTCATTTATCATATGATCAGCCGACTTTTGACTGGATCCATTTCAGGATATCGTCATAAACCTGCTCTTTGTTGATCTCATTGAGCATCTCATGTCTGCCGCCGGGATAAAGTGTCAGAGTAACATCTTTCACGCCGGCCTTCTTGTATGCATTATATGCTCTCTTCGGGCCTTTGCCTTTTTCACCGACGGGATCCTGATCTCCGGAGAAGATGAGGATCGGCATGTTTTTGTTGACCTTGGCAATATTCTTCTTATCGGTAACAAGTTTGATTCCGCCGAGCATATCACGGTATACGCTGCAGCAGGCAACATAACCATAGTCCGGATTGGCGTCATATGCAGTAACGACGTCCTTGTCACGGGTCAGCCAAGCGCTGGGGCCGTTCTTCGGTCCGAATCCCTTATTGTATCCGCCCATGGACAGGTTGTTGATGGTCGTACCGTCGCCTCTGGGTCCCAGTCTGTTGACCAGATTCTGGGCAACGGCAAAACCGGTTCCAACCACGAGTTTCGGCTGGTTGCCGGTACCGCTGATGATGCAAGCATCAAAGTCATTGGGATATTTGATAATATAAGTTCTGGCGAGGAAACTGCCCATGCTGTGACCCAGAAGGACATGGGGAAGATCCGGGAAGAGCTCTTTCACCTGATTGTAAATGCCTTTCAGGTCTGCAACAACATATGCCCATCCGTTTTCCTCAGCAAAAAAGCCCTTATCCTTGGGATCCTGAACGGATTTGGCATGTCCGAGGTGGTCATTTCCAACCACGACATAGCCATTTCTGGCCAGGAACTGAGCGAAGTCATCATAACGGTCAATGCCTTCTGCTATACCATGAGATAGCTGAACGGTTGCCTTGATATCCGTACCGGCATCGGGTATCCACATGCGCACATAAATCTGATTTTTCCCTGTGGAAGAAGGAAAATAAAATTCTTTCTGTTCAGGCATGGTAAATTCCTCCCACTTATGTTAAAATGTTATTAAATAACATATTAATTCCGAATTAAAAATATGTCAACAGAAAGGTAAATGTGATATGGACGGATATATTCTTGCATTCGATCAAGGCACAACAAGTTCAAGAGCTATCATATTTGATGCCCTTGGAAAACCTGTAACCGTTGCACAGTATCCATTCCCGCAGATCTATCCTCATCCCGGTTGGGTAGAGCACGATCCCATGGTTATTCTTAACACTGAGATCGAAGCGGCGGGAGAAGCATTCGAAAAGAGTGGTCTGTCTCCTACGGATATCGCAGGCATCGGCGTTACAAACCAGCGAGAAACTACCATCATCTGGGATAAGAAAACCGGCGAGCCCATTTACAATGCAATTGTATGGCAGTGCCGCAGAACAGCTCCCATTTGTGATGAAATCATTGCCGCTGGAATGGAAGATTATATCAGAGAAAAGACCGGTCTTCTTGTCGACGCCTACTTCTCTGGAACCAAGATTAAATGGATTCTGGACAATGTTCCTCACGCCCGCGAAAGGGCAGAGGCCGGAGAGCTTCTTTTTGGTACTATCGATACCTGGCTGATCTGGAATCTGACCGGTGGAAAAGCCCATGTTTCTGACTATTCCAACTGCTCCAGAACCATGCTCTTTGATATCAACGAACTGAAGTGGGATGAAAAACTCTGCAAGTTCCTGGATATCCCCATGTGCATGCTTCCGACTCCGGTTCCTTCTTCTCAGGTCTACGGTACAGTCGCGCATGATGTCAAAGGACTTGAGGCACTGGAAGGCGTTCCCGTATGCGGCAGCGCCGGAGACCAGGCTGCTGCTCTTCTCGGACAGGCGTGCATTGAGCCCGGTTCTGCGAAGAACACTTACGGAACCGGATGCTTCACTCTGATGAACACCGGTGAAGAATCCACCCGTTCCAAGAACGGAATGCTCACCAGCGTCGCCTGGAACGTTAACGGCAAGACCACGTATGCCCTGGAGGGCAGCGTGTTCAATGCAGGAAGTTCCATCCAGTGGCTGCGTGATGAGCTTGAGCTGATCGGCACTGCCCGTGAATGCGATCTGCTTGCCGAAAGTGTTCCCGATAACGGCGGCGTGTATCTTGTTTCCGCATTTACCGGACTCGGCGCACCTCACTGGGATATGTATGCCCGCGGTGCCATTGTCGGTCTGACACGTGGCTCCACAAAGGCTCATATCGCTAGAGCAACGCTGGAGGGCGTGACCTATCAGGTCAAGGATCTCCTGGTTGCCATGGAACATGACTGCGGTCATGAACTGTCTGAACTGAAAGTGGACGGCGGTGCTTCCGTCAGCAATTTCATGATGCAGTTCGAATCCGATCTTCTTCGCAAACCCATCGATCGCCCGAAGATGGTGGAAACCACTGCTTTCGGCGCTGCTTTCCTGGCCGGACTTGCTGTTGGCGTTTGGAATGATATCTCAGATATCAAGAAAATCCGCCAGTCTGACAAGATCTTCACTCCGCAGATGGATAAGGCACTTGCTGATCACTATTACAGCAGATGGAAAAAAGCCGTTGAAAGAGCGAAGAACTGGGAAACGGAAGACGAAGAATAAAATAAATTATTTAGGAGTGCTGTTCATTATTCGGCACTCCTTTATAAAATAATAGGTTAACTCTTTTTAACGAGGTAAAAGATTATGAGTATCATCAAAAAGTACAACGAGACCAGCCTTGTGCTGCGAATCGTAATCGGCCTGATCGTAGGTCTGGGTCTGGCATTGATCTTCCCGAAAGCACAGTGGATCGGCATGTTCGGTACCATCTTTGTCGGTGCCCTGAAAGCGGTCGCTCCCGTGCTGGTGTTCGTGCTGATTGCCAGCTCATTGTGTCAGTCCAAAGAAAAGATGGGAAAACAGTTTATCACAATTATTTTCCTGTATCTCATCTCCACCTTCATTGCGGCGTTTGTTGCTGTTGTTGCCAGTGAGATCTTCCCGGTAACACTTTCTCAGCTGGGCTCTGCAGTAGAGGAAAGTGCCCCCCAGTCGCTTGGTGACGTTTTCTCCACGCTGCTCCAGAGTCTGGTTGCCAACCCGGTGGGCGCTATTGCCAACGGAAATTATCTGGGCATCCTGTTCTGGTCGGTGATCTTCGGTGTCGCCATGAAGAGCGCATCCGAAGCATCGAAGAACTTCCTGAACGACGTTTCCGATGCTGTTACGAAGACGATCCGCTGGGTCATCAATTTTGCTCCCTTTGGTATTATGGGTCTGATGTACAATGCTATTTCCACCAGCGGAATTGCAATCTTCACCGATTACGGAAAACTGGTGCTTCTGCTTGTTGGATGCATGCTGGTTTCCGCACTCGTGGTCAATCCGCTCATTGCTTTCATCTGCATACGCAGAAACCCGTATCCGCTGGTTTTCAAATGTCTGAAAAACAGCGGTATCACCGCATTCTTCACCAGAAGCTCTGCAGCTAACATTCCCGTAAACCTTGAGCTTTGCGAAGATCTGGGACTCAACAAGGAGATCTATTCGGTTTCCATTCCTCTCGGTGCCACCATCAACATGGACGGAGCAGCTATCACGATCACAGTCATGACACTTGCAGCTGCGCATACGCTTGGGATCCATGTCTTCCTTCCTGTCGCGGTTCTGCTCAGCATTATGGCTGCACTTGGTGCCGCCGGAACATCCGGTGTCGCAGGAGGTTCGCTCCTTCTGATCCCGATGGCCTGCTCACTGTTTGGCATCTCTGCGGATGTGGCCATGCAGGTCGTCGGCGTAGGATTCATTGTGGGTGTCATTCAGGATTCCATGGAAACGATGATCAACTCTTCCTCCGATGTTCTGTTTACGGCAGTGGCAGAATACCGTCAGAAACGGATTCGCGGAGAAGACTTCCATTTTTAATGAATCACTTACATCTCTGTAAACAGCAAGTTTAATAAAAAGATCCTTCGATCGTTGATCGAAGGATCTTTTTCATAGATTTCAGTTTTTAAAATTCGGAATCAGTATTGATTTGTCCAGATTCAGTATTTCCATCCGTTTTTTCATTGCCGGAACCTTACTGTTAAACATGGCGGTACGAAGTTCATCATCAAATACAAATCGATAATAGGTGGAACAGAAGTCCTTGAAGTTCCGTTCTGTATACTCGCTGTACCGCCCGAGAAACGTGAACACGCCGACCATACCGCCTATCAGAAATGAAATAAACAGATACATATGATTCCGGCATAGATAATAAGCCAGAAGGCAAAGACCAGCACTGATTAAGATCCACACAATGATGTTGATGCTCAGATATCGGAATGAATTGATGGATATGATGGTATCCCATTCCGGCGACAGTTTCTTGAACCGGTTGAGCATCGGTCTGACGGTCGTGAAATTGAATACGAACTGACGGACCACTAGAAAATACCAGAGCCATCCCACCAGAAACATAAGAGCAGCATAAAGAACCTGATTGGCCATAATCCCATCTCCATGGTTTTTTTCTCATACTATCATTCCTTGTTTTCAGAAGCAATAACATGAATGTGATAATTGTCTAATTCTATACCGGATAAAGAGTTTAAAATGATATTGTTTTACGCTTTATTTTTTCCCTATTGCATGTTAAAATTACGTGAAAATGTATTTGGAGGCTGATAACTATGGCTGATAATTATATTACTCTTCAGGAAGAGAAAGGCAGCATCAATGTTTCCGAGGATGTAATCATTTCTCTGGTGAACAAAGTCGTTAACGAGATTGACGGTGTTGCAGGCCTTGCCACAACTGCCGGTTCCGAACTTGCCGAACTCATCGGCATCAAGAACGTAAACAAAGGCACTAAGGTTCAGATCAAGGAGGACTCGTTCGTCGTTGACGTACTTATCCTTGTAAAATATCATTACAATCTTGTGGATGTAGCCAAAAAGGTTCAGGATGCGATCTATGATGGTGTCATTGCCGTGACCGGTGTGGAGACCGCAGAAGTAAATGTTCATGTTTCCGGGATTGCTTTTGAGAAATAATCTGTTTGGAGATAAGTATGACTAGATCACGTGCCAGACAAATAGCACTGCAGATTTCTTTTGCCGCGTCGTCTTCACAGCAGGATCCTTCCGAACTCTGTGACGAGATTCTGACGGAGGAATACTTTGCACGGCTCTCCGAGGAAGATGATATCTTCAAGGAGAATCCCGGAGCACAGGAATCCTATATCCGCCAGCTTACACAGCTTATCGCTGACCACCGGGAACAGCTGGACGAGATCATCTCCGGTTATTCCAGCAGCTGGAAGATCAACCGAATCTCACCCATGACCAAGGAGATCCTTCGCTGTGCGCTCTGCGAGATCCTTTATGTGGAGGATGTTCCGGAAAGCGTTGCGATCAACGAGGCTGTGGAACTTACTAAACGGTTTGCCGAAGAGGACTCCGGCGCATTTGTCAACGGTATTCTGGGTAAATATGTAAAGGATATGAAGGAGCAGTCCAAATCCGATGAATGAAATGTATTTATCCGTTTCAGAAGTAAATGAGATAATTAAAAATATGTTGGATAATGAACCCCGCTTTTCCAGTATCATGGTCTGCGGGGAATTATCTAATTATAAGATCTATCCGTCCGGACATCACTATTTCACTTTAAAAGACGCGGAAAGCAGTCTGAAATGTGTGATGTTTCGCAGCAATTCGTCCAGACTCCGGTTTCGTCCGGAGAGCGGGATGAGCGTTACTGCGATTGGACGGATTTCTGTCTACCCACGAGACGGTGTGTATCAACTCTATGTGAACCACATGATCCCGCAGGGGGAAGGTGATCTTCAGTTTGCCTTTGAACAGCTGAAGGAAAAACTGGAAAAAGAAGGGCTGTTTGATGAACGGCACAAAAAAACCCTTCCGATCTATCCGTCAAAAATTGCACTCGTAACGTCATCTGCCGGAGCGGCGGTTCATGATATGATCCGTATTCTTGGAGAACGCTGGCCGGCAACGGAAATCCTTCTGGTACCTGTCCGTGTGCAGGGGGAGGAGGCCCCCGGGGAAATCTCCGAAGCGATAAGATACGTTAACCTGCACCATCTTGCTGATCTGATCATTACAGGCAGAGGAGGCGGCTCCGCGGAAGATCTCTGGGCATTCAATGACGAAAGTGTGGCAAGAGCCATTTTCGAGTCTGAGATTCCCGTGATCTCTGCAGTGGGACATGAACCGGATGTTACGATATCCGACTATGTATCCGATGTGCGGGCATCCACACCTTCCAACGCTGCCGAGATTGCGGTTCCGGATCAGGCGGACATACGGCATCGCGTTCGGATTTTGTCCAACCGTCTGGCTCTTTCCATGAATAATATCATTGCAAAACGACGGGAACTGGTCCTGAAACTGTCTTCGAGAAAGGTACTTCAGTCACCCTATGAATATTTGAATAACAGAAGTCTGGAAATCGACCGCATGACGGAACGCCTTCTGAATTCCATGAATAATACGATACGCGGAAAGAAGGAACGTTTTATCCGTTTTGCCGCATTACTGGACGCGATGAGTCCGCTGGCTGTGATCGGCAGGGGCTATCTGATTGCACAGAAAGAAAGCAAGGTAATCAAATCCGTAAATGATACGAAGCCGGGGGACAGTGTCCAGCTTCGTCTGGCGGACGGCAGGATAGACTGCACCGTAGATACTATTCACAATGAGGTTTGAAATTATGGATAAAAAAGAAATCAGCTTTGAAGAATCTCTGGATAAACTGGAAAGCATCGTATCTTCACTGGAAAAAGGGGATGTGCCTCTGGATGAATCCATCAAGCTTTTTGAAGAAGGTACTGCTCTGATTTCCAACTGCAACAAGCTTTTGGAAAACGCCGAACAGAAAGTCAAGATGCTTCAGATTGACGAGAACGGAGATCCGAATGAAGTGCCGTTTGACGAAGGAGAATGAATCGATGACAGACTACAAAACAATGATCGATCATGCACTGGAATCCTATTTCAATGACCCCAATGTATCCTATCATACACTGACGGATTCCATGCGCTACAGCCTTCTTGCAGGCGGCAAACGTCTTCGCCCCATCCTGCTGCTTGAATTCTGCCGTATTTCCGGCGGAGATGTTGAGAAAGCGCTTCCCGTAGCATGTGCCATCGAAATGATCCACACCTATAGTCTTATTCACGATGATCTTCCTTGCATGGATAATGATGATCTGCGTCGTGGAAAACCCACCAATCATATTGTGTATGGTGAATGTACCGCAACTCTTGCAGGAGATGCTCTGCAGGCTGAGGCATTTCGCTCTGTTCTTTCTGCGGATCTTCCTGCAGACCGAAAAGCAGCGTGTGCTTTATATCTTTCCGAGGCATCCGGGGTCAACGGGATCTGTGGTGGGCAGATTCTGGATATTGAAGGGGAAGGGTCCATCCTGACGACGAAACAGCTGGATGAAATCAACCGGTTAAAAACCAGTGCTCTGCTGATCGCAGCTTGCAAAATGGGCGTTGCCTCAGCAGGCGGTACCGAACTGCAGCTCAGAGCAGCGGAACAGTTTGGACGTTATCTCGGCCTTGCATTTCAGATCCGCGACGATGTTCTTGATGTTCTCAGTACAGAAGAGGAACTTGGAAAACCCATTGGATCGGATCAGGAAGAAGGAAAAAACACTTACATGGCGCTTCTCGGACAGGAGCAGTGTGAGCAGAAGATCTCTGAGCTGACGCTCTGCGCGAAGCATACCCTTACTTCTAATTTTGAAGATTGTGATTATCTGCTGGATCTTGCGGACAGCATGGCGATTCGACGCAACTGAATTATATTCAAAAAATCGATGAATATTCAAAAATCACGCTCTCGTTATGTTGTAAAACAGAGCGTGATTTGATATTATTACTATGATTTTTTAGCCTTGAGGTTTTTATCTTGAATATCTTAGAAACAATAAACAGTTCCGCAGACGTCAAGAAGATTCCGGAAGAGCAGCTCCCCCAGCTGTGCTCCGAACTGCGGAAGATGATCATAGAGAACGTTTCCAGGACAGGAGGCCATCTGGCATCGAATCTTGGAGCAGTCGAATTGACTGTTGCGCTGCATCGTGTCTACGATTCCAGTAAGGACCGCATCGTATTTGATGTCGGTCATCAATGTTATACCCATAAGATCATCACAGGGAGACGGGATCAGCTTCACACGCTCCGCCAGTTTAACGGACTTTCCGGATTCCCCAAGCCATACGAATCAGATGACGACGCGTTTATCGCCGGACATGCTTCCGATTCCGTAGCCATTGCATTGGGAATGGCTAAAGCAAGAACGATCCAGGGCGCTGACTACGATGTGGTTGCTGTGATCGGGGACGGTGCATTGACCGGCGGACTTGCCTATGAAGGACTTGAAAATGCCGGTGTCAGCGGCGAACCGTTGGTCATTGTTTTAAATGACAACGCAATGTCCATCAGCGGTAATGTCGGTTCTATGGAACGTGTGTTGTCCAAAGCGCGGGTACGCCCGGAGTATCTTGAATTTAAACGCAACTATCGTGCTACAATCGGAAGGCTTCCCAGGCTTTACAATTTCAATCATGAAATCAAGGAAAGCATAAAGCGGCGCGTTCTTCCTTCCACCATGTTCGATGATTTCGGGCTTTATTATCTGGGGCCGATCGACGGGCACGATATCCGGCAGGTGGAAACTGCACTTCAGTGGGCAAAACAGATGCGCGTCCCTGTCCTTCTTCATGTTTTAACAAAGAAAGGGAAGGGGTATTCTTTTGCAGAACAGCATCCCGAAAAATATCATGGTGTAGGACCTTTTGATATTGAAACAGGTGTTGCAGACTGCAGTAAACCATCCTACTCTTCCGTTGCGGGTGAAACCCTGTGCGAAATTGCCCAGAAAAATTCCAAGGTAGTTGCTATTACCGCAGCAATGTCTGACGGTACCGGTCTTGATGTTTTTTCAAGAAAGTTTCCCAGCAGATTCTTCGATGTAGGAATCGCGGAAGGTTGTGCGGTATCCATGGCTGCTGGTATGGCTAAACAGGGGCTTACACCCGTATTCTGTGTTTATTCCAGCTTTTTCCAGAGAAGCTATGACATGCTTCTGCATGATATTGCACTGCAGAATCTTCATGTGGTGTTCTGTGTTGACCGCTGCGGTCTTGTTGGAAGCGACGGGGAAACCCATCATGGACTGTTTGATGTTTCCTATCTGAGGACTGTACCCGGCATCACGATCCTTTGTCCTGCAGATTTTCAGGAGCTGAAGGATATGATCCATACTGCTGTTTATCAGATTGACGGTCCTGTTGCCGTACGGTATCCAAGAGGCGGAGAGCCGAAGGATTACTTGCCTTCCGACAAGGAAGACCAGGTCAGCGAGAATTCTTCTGTCACACTGGTTTCCTACGGAAATATGTTCTGGGAAACAAGAAAAGCAAAGAACCTGCTGAAAGAGAACGGTATCGAAGCCGACCTGATCCGTCTGAAGACTATCGAACCGCTTGATATTTCCAGAATCACGGAATCAGTTCGCAGGACCGGCCGTCTGATCATAGCGGAAGAGACCTGCCGTTCAGGCTGCATCGGTGAAGCAGTTATCGCGCAACTTGCAGAGAACGCTTCCGTACCTTGCAGTTACAGACTGATCAATCTGGGAGACGGGATCGTGACGCATGGATCCGTATCCGAACTGATGGACCTGTATAAGATTAACAGCAGATCCATTGTTACCGCGGCAGAGGAGCTGATGCAGTACAATGGCTAAGAAAAGACTGGATCAACTCGTTTTTGAACGTGGTCTCACTGAGAGCAGAGAACGGGCAAAAACGACTATCATGGCCGGGCAGGTATTTGTAAACGGTCAGCGTTCGGACAAACCCGGTACTCCGGTTGCGGAAGATGCCAAGATCGAGATTCACGGTGAGACGATGCCGTTTGTCAGCCGCGGAGGATATAAACTGGACAAGGCTCTGAAAGTATTTCCGGTGGATCCTGATGGATGGCATTGCATCGACTGCGGTGCTTCCACCGGCGGTTTCACGGATGTTCTATTACAGCATGGGGCATCGAAGGTGTATGCCGTGGACGTCGGATACGGCCAGTTGGCCTGGAAACTTCGGGAAGATGAACGTGTTGTATGCATGGAACGAACCAATGTCCGTTATATCAGCCGCGAGCAGATTCCCGAACTGCTGGATATCGCAGTCATGGATGTTTCTTTCATCTCCATCAAACTGATTCTTCCTGCCTTGAAAGGTATTCTGAAACCGGATGCTGACATAATTTGTCTGATCAAACCTCAGTTTGAGGCAGGGAAAGAGAAGGTTGGCAAGAAAGGTGTTGTCCGCGATATCAATGTCCATCGCGAAGTCATTCGGGATATTCTTGATTTTTGCAGAGAACATCAGCTTTCCTGTCAGGGACTTGATTATTCTCCGATCCGTGGTCCGGAAGGAAATATTGAATTTCTGTTATGGCTTAAGAATTCCAACATGCAAGAATTCGAACCTGATATCGATTCTGTTGTTGATGCAGCACATAAGCAGATATCATAGTTGATTAATTTGAGGAGAGTCTATTATGGGTGATCGTGTATTGCTTTGTCCTAATCCGTTTCGTGATGTGGATCTGGATGTCACGTTGTATGTCCAGGATCTGTTGGAAAAGAACGGATACAGGACCTATATCTGCCCTATTTTTGACGAGGTGGAGGACAGTGCTATCCCGGAACATATTGAAAAGCATCGTCTTCGCGATGTGATTGAGGAAGCTTTTTTTGTCGTTGCGATAGGCGGAGATGGTACAATCCTTCACAGCGGAAAATGCGCTGCAAATCATAAAGTCCCTGTGATCGGAATCAACGCCGGAACCAAGGGCTTTATGGCGATTCTGGAAAAGAGCAATGCAGATCAGGTCCTTCGCGCTGTATCCGGTGATTATATGGAAGAGCGAAGAATGATGCTGGATGTCACTTTGATCCGTGACGGAGAGACCATCATGGAAAACAGCGCCATCAACGATATCGTAGTAAACGGCTTTGGGGACTGCATCGGCGTTACCGCCTGGTGTGACGGAGACAAGATGACGAAGTATTTCGGGGACGGTGCAGTTTTCGCCACTCCCACCGGATCCTCTGCATATTCTCTGTCTGCCGGTGGACCGCTGGTTGAACCAACGGCACAGAACATTATTTTCACACCCATCTGTGTTCACGGAATGAGCGCAAAATCATTCGTTTTAAGTCCGGACCGCATCGTTTCCGCTCGCGCTGAATGCCATTACGGAAAGAAGGCTTTTCTGAAAGTAGACGGAACCGATCTTATGGAACTCGAAAATGACGATATCATCAAAGTCAAAAAATCAGATCTCGAACTTATCATGGCGAATTTAGGGCAGAAGAGTTTTTATGATATTGCTTTTGAAAAACTGATTGAAGGCTATTAAAGGGTAGAAGAATGAAATCAAAGAGACAAAGTGTTATTTTAGAGATCATCGAAGAGGAAAACATTGAGACACAGAATCAGCTCATGGAGGCACTGGCTCGAAGAGGGATCCAGTCCACACAGGCGACTCTTTCCCGGGATATCAAGGATCTTCATCTGGTAAAAGGTCCTGGCGGGAAGGATAAATACAAGTATGTAATCGGTGATGTTCGGGAGATCCCTAATCCCGATGACAAACTTACCAAGATTTTCAAAGAGTGTGTCACGTCTGTTCACACGGCCCAGAATATCATTGTCATCAAAACACTTCCCGGTCTTGCGGACGCAGCCTGTTCCACATTGGATTCCATGAACATCCCGGAACTGGTCGGCTCTCTTGCCGGGGATGACACCGCTTTTCTGGCAATGAAAGACAATGCCTCTGCACAAAGACTGTGCCAGGAAATCAGCGCGATGCTGTAATATGATTTTGGAGTTTAGTGAATGTTAAGCGAACTGCATATTAAGAATATCGCGGTTATCGAGGAGGCCAGCATTGAGTTTGAACCGGGTCTGAATGTGCTGACCGGTGAGACCGGTGCCGGCAAATCCATAGTTATTGATGCTCTGGGTGCTGTGATCGGTACCAGAGTCGGCAGAGATATGCTTCGAACTGGCGCGGAAAAAGGTCTTGTCACAGCTGTGTTCCGTTCCAAAGAAGCTTCGCGCTGGCTGGATGAAAACGATATCGATGTTGACGATGATGATATCATTATTCAGCGGAGAATCACAGCGGACGGAAAAAATTCCTGCCGTGTATGCGGACAGCCGATTACGGTAGCTCAGCTGAAGGAGCTGGGAACCTTTCTGCTGGATATACACGGTCAGAATGACGGACGCCTGCTGATGGACGAAAGAAATCATCTCGGATATCTGGATTCCTATGGTGACTATCAGGATCTTTTGAAGAAGTTTCACGGTGAATACCGTACCTGTTCGGAGATCTATCAGAAGATAAAACGTCTGAACATGGACGAAGCGGAACGTCAGCACCGCCAGGAACTTCTGCGTGCCACGATTCAGGAGCTGACTGACGCAAATCTGATTTCAGGTGAGGAAGCAGAGAAAACGGAACGCCGTGATCTGCTTCATAATTCCGAAAAGATCTCGGAGTATCTCAACACTGCCTATGACGATATTACCGGTGCTGAAATCAATGCCCTTGATCTCGCCGGCGATGCGGAAAACCTATTGGCTAAAGCCGGAATGATGTCAGAGGAAATGGAACGGGTTTCCGAAATCGTTCGCGAAGCGGAGAATCTGCTCAATGATGCCGCAGAGCGTCTTGCGGATTTTCGAACCTCTCTGGACTATTCCCCGCAGGAATATGACGAGCTGGAAAGCCGACTCTCTTTTCTGCGGCGCCTACAGAGAAAATATATGACCGATGAAGAAGGACTGATCCAGAAACTGGAGACCAGCAAGAAAGAACTGGAAGAGCTGGAGTTCTCACACGATATTTCCGAAAAACTGCAGCTGGAGCTGGAATCTCAGATTCAGATCTGTCGGGATCTGGCCCTTGAACTGTCGGAGCGCAGAAGACAGACTGCACTTGAACTGGAAGCCAGTATCGAACGTGAATTAAGGGATCTGAACATGCCTTCTGTCAGATTTAAGGTGCAGATCGATCCTGTCAGCAAACGATACGGGTTTGATAAAAACGGAGGAGATTCCGTCGCCTTTCTCATGTCTGCAAACGCAGGTGAAAAGATGGATCGCATCTCAAAAGTCGCTTCCGGCGGTGAACTGAGCCGTATCATGCTGGCGATGAAGAATGTTTTTGCCCAGAACGACATCGTGGAAACCATGGTGTTTGATGAGATTGACGCCGGCATTTCCGGTATCGCTGCACAGAGAGTAGGAGAGAAGCTCTCCGATGTAGCGGATCATAAACAGGTTATCTGCGTAACACATCTGTCTCAGATCGCCGTGATGGGTGACAGCCACTTCCGCATCGAAAAATCAGAGGCGGAGGGGCGTACATTTACCAATATCAATAAGTTAAACATGGAAGATCGAAAGTGGGAGATTGCACGTCTTCACGGCGGTGTTCACATTACGGACCTAACGCTTGCGAGCGCGCAGGATCAGCTGGATGCTTCCCTGGATTATAAACGCAAACACAGAAGTAATAAGGAGAATTAAATTCGATGGGAATTTATGAAGAACTGCAGGAAAGAGGCTTAATTGCACAGGTTACAGACGAACCGGAAATCAGAGAACTGATCAATTCCGGAAAAGCTGTTTTTTATATTGGTTTTGATCCGACTGCCGATTCGCTTCACGTCGGTCATTTCATGGCTCTCTGCATTATGAAACGTCTGCAGATGGCAGGCAACCGTCCGATCGCATTGATCGGCGGCGGCACGGGTTATATCGGTGACCCTTCCGGCCGTACTGACATGCGCTCCATGATGACACCGGAAACCATCCGTCATAACAGCGAATGTTTCAAGAAACAGATGGAACGTTTCATTGAATTCGGCAAGGACAAGGCCATCATGATCAACAATGCGGACTGGCTTCTGGATCTCAACTACGTGGATCTTCTTCGTGAAGTCGGCGCCTGTTTTTCCGTAAACAACATGCTTCGAGCGGAATGCTATAAGCAGCGCATGGAAAAAGGTCTGTCTTTCCTGGAGTTCAACTACATGATCATGCAGTCCTATGACTTCTATCATATGTACCAGACACTTGGCTGCAACATGCAGATGGGCGGAAACGACCAGTGGAGCAACATGCTGGGAGGCACTGAGCTTATCCGCAAAAAGCTGAACAAAGACGCATATGCCATGACCATCCCATTGCTTCTCAACTCCGAAGGCAAGAAAATGGGCAAGACCGCATCCGGAGCAGTCTGGCTGGATCCGGAAAAGACCTCGCCTTATGAATTCTATCAGTACTGGAGAAATGTGGACGATTCCGATGTCATCAAGTGCATTAAGATGCTCACATTCCTTCCCATGGAACAGATCCGTGAGATGGAAGGATGGAAAGATCAGCAGCTGAACCGTGCCAAAGAGATTCTGGCATTTGAGCTGACTAGCCTTGTTCACGGTGAAGAGGAAGCAAAAAAGGCGGAGGAATCAGCCAGAGCACTGTTTTCCGGCTCCGGAAATCTGGATAACATTCCCACCACAGAGCTGACGGCAGAAGACTTCACCGATGATAAGATCGATATTATAAAGATGCTGACAAAGAGCGGACTATGCAGCAGCAACGGCGATGCAAGACGTACTATCAACGGCGGTGGTGTCAGTGTAGACAACGAAAAGATCTCAGACTTTACTCAGCAGTTTGAGAAAGCTTCGTTTGCTGACGGACTGATCCTTAGAAAAGGAAAGAAAAACTATCATAAACTGGTTTTTAAATCATAACGATACAAGGAATGATTAATATGCCGAAATACGGATTTATTCATGACAAACTTGATATCAAGCTTCTCATTCTATATGTTCTGAATCGTTTGCCCGGTCCGGTGGATTACTCGACTCTGGGAGATCTTGTCAACAACCTTGATGACGGCATCGATTATTTCGACTATACAGAGTGCGTTCATGACCTGATTCAAAACGGTCACATTCTGGACGATGACGGCTTTTATTCCATTACGGAAAAAGGGATCAAAAATTCCGAGTCCGTGGAAAGCAGCATTCCGTATACGGTACGGATGCATGCAAAAACAGAACTTCTTCCGTTTGTGGAGGAAATGCGCCGCCAGGGGATGATCAGTGCGGAACGGGAAGAAAAAGACGGATGCAACTATGTGACGTTGTCCCTGAATGACGGTGCCGGTGATATTCTGAAAATGAAATTGCTGGTATCTGATGAAGAACAGGCGAAACAGATCAAACGGAATTTCCGTCTTCGTGCCGAGCAGCTGTATAAAGACATTATTGAAGTATTATCCGAAGAAAGTGTGAATTGATATGAGTGTTTATATTCCCGAGAACTACAACAGCCTGTTAAGTATCTATGATACTCAGAAGAGCATCGGCCTTCTGCACCGGATCTTTGAAGACAATCTTGCTGCAAATCTCAATCTGAACCGCGTATCAGCCCCGCTGTTCGTCCGAAAGGATTCCGGAATCAATGATAATCTGAACGGTTATGAACGCCCGGTGGAATTTGAGATTCTCCACGCAGACGGCACCGCGCAGATCGTACACTCCCTTGCAAAATGGAAGCGCTTGGCTCTGAAGCGGTACAACTTCTTTCCCGGGAAGGGACTGTATACTGATATGAATGCAGTACGTCGCGACGAGGAGATCCTGGACAATCTGCATTCCGTTTATGTAGATCAGTGGGATTGGGAAAAGGTGATACTCCCCAGTGACCGCAATCTGGACTATCTGAAATCCACGGTCATGGATATCGTTCACGCACTGAGTGATACTCAGAAAACCATGAAATCCATTTATCCGGCTCTGAACCGTGTTCCTGATATCTCCACAGAGGTTTCCTTTGTTACGTCACAGGAGCTGGAGGACATGTATCCGGATCTTTCTCCCAAGGAGAGGGAAAATGAATACGTGAGAGATCATGCCACTACTTTCATTATTGGAATCGGCGGAAAGCTGGCCTCCGGAAAACCGCATGACGGTCGTGCACCGGATTACGATGACTGGGATCTGAATGGAGACATTCTTGTTTGGGATTCTCTTCTGGACTGTGCGCTGGAACTCTCCTCCATGGGGATCCGCGTTGACCCGGAGTCTCTGGACCGCCAGCTGACTCTAGCAGGATGCGATGATCGGCGCGAGCTTCCTTACCACAAAATGCTTCTCAACGGGGAGCTTCCGCTGACAATTGGCGGGGGAATCGGTCAGTCCAGAGTGAGCATGCTTCTCCTGGGAAAAGCACATATCGGGGAAGTACAGGCATCCATCTGGGACAAGGAGACTCAGGATGCATGCCGCGAGAACAATATCATGCTTCTCTGAATAAAAAACAAAAAAAAACAAAAAAGAAGGTTGAATGAAATATCTTCAACCTTCTTTTATGGAGCGGATAAAGGGAGTCGAACCCTCCTTTCAGGCTTGGGAAGCCGGCGTTCTACCGATGAACCATATCCGCATGTTCTGTATCATAGCATACCATGTTTTTGTTTTCAAGTTCTTTCCAACACCCAATATCGTTATCAAATTGCTTTAAACGGTACGCATTTTCCGTTGAAATCGCGTTGCAAAGTTAAATATTATATATTCTTGACAATGTGCTATGTGCGGATTATAATAATCAAGCATTATCAAGCATTTCGGGGTGTAGCGCAGATGGTAGCGCGCTTGGTTCGGGACCAAGAGGCCGGGAGTTCAAGTCTCCCCACTCCGACCAATCACCGCAAACAGCATGTTTGCGGTGATTTTTTTATTTGAGGTTTGTATATATGGATTCTCGTATCGAACGAATACTGATGCAGGTTGAAAAGCCCGCCCGTTATACCGGTGGTGAGGTAAACCAGATCATTAAGAACAAAGATAATATCGATCTTCGAGTGGCTTTCTGTTTCCCGGATACCTATGAGATCGGAATGTCAAATCTCGGAATGAGTATTCTTTATCACACGATGAACAGTCTGGACTATGTTTGGTGTGAGCGCGTTTTTGCGCCCTGGGGTGATATGGCGAAAGCAATGACCGATGCGCAGATCCCGCTGTATGCACTGGAAAGCGGAGATCCCATCAGTGATTTTGACGTGCTTGCTTTTTCCATCGGTTATGAGATGGCCTATACCACGGTTCTGGACATGCTCTCCATGGCACGTGTACCTCTTCGGAGCAGCGAACGGAAAGATCTGACACCTCTTGTCATTGCGGGTGGCAGCGCCTGTGTCAATGCGGAACCCATTGCCGATTTCATCGATCTTGCCATTATCGGAGAAGGGGAAGAGGTCAACAACGAACTTCTCGCTCTTCTAAAACAGGCAAAACAGGAGCGCTGGAGTAAAGAACGTTTTCTCCGCACTGCATCGGATATTCATGGCATTTATGTGCCTAGCCTTTACGTACCTGTTTATGGGAAAGACGGACTTCTTGATCATATTGAAGTGAAAGACGGTGCCGTATATCCGGTAAAAAAACGCATCGTCCAGGATCTTGATCAAGTAGACTTTCCGGTTGAACCAGTGATACCAACGACCGAGATCGTTCAGGACCGTGTAAGTCTCGAACTGTTCCGCGGATGTGTCCGCGGATGCCGATTCTGCCAGGCCGGATATATCTACCGCCCGATTCGCATGAAAAAATCGGATCGGTTGATCCAGCAGGGCAAAGAACTTCTGGAAAACACCGGCTATCAGGACTGCACGCTGCTTTCTCTGAGCACCAGTGACTATCGCGAACTGATGCCTCTGCTCAATGGCCTTCTTGATTACTGCGAACCGAGGAGCATCGGACTTTCTCTTCCGTCTCTTCGCGCAGACAATTTTTCGATGGATATCATGGACCGCATCCAGAGAGTTCGCAAAAGCGGTCTTACCTTTGCTGTGGAAGGCGGCAGTCAGCGGCTGCGTGATGCAATCAACAAGAATGTCACGGAAGAAGACCTTCTCAACACCTGCAAGATTGCTTTCTCCGGAGGCTGGAATACCGTTAAGCTTTATTATATGCTTGGACTTCCGACTGAAACGGATGAAGACATCCTTGGAATCGCTCAAATGGCTAATGCCGTACTGCACTGCTGGAGAGAAAACGCAAAAAACAAAAACAGGGGAGTAAAGATCACCATCTCCACATCCTGTTTTATTCCGAAACCATTTTCTCCTTTCCAGTGGGAACAGCAGATCACCATGAATGAATACCGGCGAAGAGTCAGCCTCTTGAAAAATGCCATAACCGCAAAAAACGTTACTTATAAATGGCACGATCCTGAGACAAGCTTTATCGAGGCAGTGCTTTCCCGCGGGGACCGCCGGCTGGCTGATGTTCTGGAATATGTGTGGAAACACGGAGGCCGTCTGGAAGCCTGGGAGGACTATTTCAGCTATGAATTATGGATGGAAGCCTTTTCTCATTTTGGCATCGATCCATCCTTCTATGCAAATCGTGAGCGCGAGGCTGACGAAATACTTCCATGGGATGTCATCGACGTTGGAGTTCTGAAAAAGCATCTGTGGCATGAACGGGAATTGTGCTATCAGTCAACATTATCTCCGGACTGCAGGAAACAGTGCAGCGCCTGCGGAGCTGCCCGACTGCTGAAGAAAGGGTGTGTGTGCGATAGTTAAGCTTCGACTTGTTTTTTCCAAAAAAGGACGTGCGGTATACATTTCCCAGCTGGATCTGATGCGCACTCTGCAGCGATCATTCCAGAGAGCGGGATATCCGCTGAAGTATTCGGAAGGATTCAATCCTCATCCGCTGCTTTCGGTTGCACTTCCCATGTCTGTGGGAATTTCCAGTGACTGTGAGATCCTGGATTTCAAAATGGACGAGGCTCCTTCGGATCTGGAACTTGCCGCACGATCTGTTACCAATGCCCTACCGGAAGGGCTTGTGATTCATGAAATCTATTATCCCGAGGTAAAAGTGACCGCCATAAAATGGCTGAAGATCGAAGGGATTCTGGATTTTGATGATGGTATATCCGATGAGCTGATTGCGAATCTCAATGATGTGTTTCGGCAGGATACCATCGAAGTGATGAAAAAAACAAAAAAAGGGGAGCAGTTGTTTGACTGCAAGCCGCATCTGAAGGAACTGGCAGTACAGCCGCATAGTGATCAGAAGGTAAAGATGACCGCAGTGATTTCGGCACAGAATCCGACCGTGAATCCCAACTTACTGATCAAGGCGATACCCGATCCGTGGAGACCGGATTTCTCAAGATTTCACCGCATTGAAGTTTATGATGAAGAAATGAATATTTTCCGATAAATTTTTCTTGAAATTCATTTTTTGTTGTGGTATTGTATTAAGGCTTATGTACGAAGGTACATTTACTAAGGCGGTCCTATGTCATTCTTTTTATTCTCTATATGATACGAACGTCTAAATAAAGGAAGGGTATTATTATGGATTTAGTAAAGACTTTATCCGAGCAGTACATGAAAGAAGACAAGCCCAGCGTCAGCATTGGTGACACTGTACGCGTAACTGTAAAAGTTAAAGAAGGCAACCGCGAGCGTACACAGGCATTCGAAGGTACTGTTATTGCTAAGAAGCATGGCGGAATCAATGAGACCATTACCGTAAGACGTATTTCCTACGGTGTAGGTTGCGAAAAAGTATTCCCGGTTAATTCTCCGTCTATCGTATCCATTGATACGGTACGCAGAGGTAAAGTTCGCAGAGCCAAACTGTACTACCTGCGCGATCGTGTTGGTAAGGCAGCAAAGGTCAAAGAACAGCTTAAATAATTTAAGATTAACTGACACGCTTCCTTTTTTAAGGAAGCGTGTGTCTTTATATCCGGCAAAATTCATTGCTATTATACTCATTTTTATTGTATAATATTTTATTCTAATTTAATCTGAGGTATTTATCATGGACGAGACCCAGAAAAAAACTTCCAACAATCTGTCTGAAGTATACGACTGGATCCAGAGCATTCTTTTTGCTCTTGTGTTCTGCGTTCTTCTGTTTGTATTTGTTGTCCGGCTAGTGGATGTTGTAGGAACATCCATGGTTCCCACTCTTCAGGACAGCGATAAAATGGTCGTTTCCAATCTGTTTTACAATCCGAAACAGGGAGATATCATCATTTTCAAGAAAACCGAATTCAAGGACGAAGCTCTTGTAAAACGAGTGATTGCAACAGAAGGGCAGACCATTGACATCGATTTCAGCAAAGGAATCGTTTATGTGGACGGTGTGGCAATGGATGAGCCATACATTGCGGATCTTACGCAGAACCGGATCGATTTTGACGGTGCTCAGGTCGTTCCGTCCGGATGCGTCTTTGTCATGGGGGATAACCGAAACAATTCCTCAGACAGCCGCGATTCCCGCATCGGAATGGTTGACAAACGTCTGATCATCGGCAAAGTGCTGCTTCGCGCGTTTCCGTTTTCTTCATTTGGAAGCGTCTATTGATCACAGGAGATCTGATTTATGGCTGAGATACCCTATGAAACAATGAATATTCAATGGTTTCCCGGACATATGACAAAAGCCAAGCGTGAGATGCAGGAAAGCCTTCAGCTGGTTGATGTGGTATGCGAGATCCTGGATGCCAGAATTCCGTATTCCAGCCGGAATCCGGAAATTGATGATCTGCGGGGCGACAAGCCAAAGCTGGTATTGCTTAACCGCACTGATCTGGCAGACCCTCAGGTGACTGAAGAGTGGATCAGATACTGGGAGGAGCAGGGGATCCCTGTGCTTCCTATCTGTGGAAAAACTGGAAAGAACATCAACCGAATCGTTCCGGAAGTTAAAAAACTGATCAGTGATAAACTGGAAGCCTATAAATCAAAAGGGCAGACCGGACGCACGATTCGCATCATGATCCTAGGCATTCCCAATGTTGGTAAATCCACCGTGATTAATCAGCTGGCGCACCGGAAAGTCAGTGCTGTTGGAAACCGCCCTGGCGTTACACGGGGGCGGCAGTGGATCAAGATCGACAACAGCACCGAACTGTTGGATACACCGGGCATCCTTTGGCCGAAATTCGAGTCTCAGGAAGTCGCAGAGATGCTTGCAGTAACCAGTGCGATCAAAACAGAAGTGCTGGATGTGGAAACACTTGCCGCAAACTTTATTCTCCGACTCCGTGAGTATTATCCGGATGCGATCCGCAACCGGTACAAATTCGATCCTCCCGAAGACGCCAACGGCTTTGAACTGTTGGAAATGGCTGCCAGAAAACGCGGTTTTCTTGTCAGCGGTGGAGATCCGGATTATGAACGTATGGCTCATACTCTTTTAAGCGAATACCATGATGGCAAGCTTGGAAATATGACGCTGGAGAAACCACATGATTGATTTGCTTACAAAAGAAGAAACCTTTTACAGTGATTCCGTGCACATCCTGTGTGGAGTGGACGAAGCGGGAAGAGGGCCTCTTGCCGGTCCAGTATGTGCAGCCGCAGTGATTCTGCCCAGGGGAACTGTGATTGAGGGTCTGAACGATTCCAAAAAGCTTTCAGAAAAGAAACGTGAACAGCTGTTTGATGTGATCTGCGATACCGCTGTAAGCTATGCAATCGCATTTGCCACGGTAGAGGAGATTGAAGAGCTGAATATCCTGCATGCTGCCCAACTTGCTATGAACCGCGCAATCGAAGAACTGGATCCGAAACCGGACCTGGCGATCATTGATGGAAATCAGGCAGGGGATATCCGTTTCCCTCATGAAACGGTTGTCAAGGGAGACGCCAGCTGCATCAGCATTGCAGCTGCCTCCATTCTGGCAAAAGTGACACGTGACCGTTTCATGCTGGACATGGCGCAGCAGTATCCCATGTATCATTTCGAGAAGCACAAGGGATACGGAACCAAGGACCATTACAGTGCTCTGCGTGAATTTGGACCCTGTCCAATACATCGTCCCAGTTTCTTAAAAAACCTACACTAATCCGAGGAGATTTGTTATGAATTATATCAGCACCAGAAACAAAGGATATTCCGTAAGTGCAGCGGAGGCAATTTCCCGCGGTCTTGCACCTGACGGCGGACTGTTTGTACCAGAAACGATCCCGTCAATCTCTATGGATGAGATTCGCAACATGGGGAGCATGTCCTATCAGGAACGTGCACTGGTAATCCTTGAGAAATACCTTTCCGATTTTTCGGAAGAAGAACTGAAAGACATCATCTCCGCGTCCTATGGTTCCAACTTTGATCACAAAGATGTCACTCCTCTTCATTTCGTCGACAGCAGCACGGCCTGTCTCGAGCTGTGGCATGGTCCGACCTGTGCCTTTAAGGATCTGGCTCTTCAGATGCTGCCGCACCTTCTTACCAGATCACTGAAAAAATGTGGTGAGACCAGAGATGTGTGCATTCTGGTCGCCACCAGCGGTGACACCGGCAAAGCGGCTCTGGACGGATTTGCCGATGTTGACGGAACCAAAATCATTGTATTCTATCCGGACGATGGAGTGTCCAACGTTCAGAAACTTCAGATGGTGACTCAGGCCGGCGGAAACGTACTGGTCTATGCGGTCAAAGGCAATTTTGATGATGCACAGACCGGTGTGAAGAAGATTTTTGGTGATAAGGCATTTGCCGATGTCCTCTCGGAACGTGGATATTTTCTCTCTTCCGCCAATTCCATCAACTGGGGACGACTGCTTCCGCAGATCGTATACTATTTCAGTGCTTACTGTGATTTCGTCAATTCCGGAAACATTTCCTGGGGCGACAGACTGGATTACGCTGTTCCTACCGGAAACTTCGGCGACATCCTCGCCGGCTGGTATGCCAAGAAAATGGGCCTTCCCGTGGGGAACCTGATCTGCTGCAGCAACGCCAATAATGTTCTGACTGATTTTCTGAATACAGGAAGATACAATAAGAATCGTCCTTTCTATACGACGATATCACCGTCCATGGATATCCTTGTCTCCAGCAATCTGGAACGTCTTCTGTTCACTGTTTCCCAGAACGACGAGCTGGTGAGCGATTTGATGAAACAGCTGTTCTCCGAAGGTTCCTATCAGGTTGATGATGCGATCATCTCCAGCATTCGCGAAGATTTCCGCTCGGGATGCTGTGACGACACCGAAACGAAAGACATGATCCGTAAATCCTATCAGGATGAGGATTATCTGATTGATACTCACACGGCTGTTGCTTTCCGTGTGCTGGAGCAGTACCGGACAGAGAACGCTACCGTTCCGACCGTCGTGCTCTCTACTGCCAGTCCGTATAAATTCTGTGACAGCGTTCTCAGCGCACTTGGCAAGAACGTGGATAACTGCCTGGGTGCGGAACTGATCAATGCGTTGAATGAAACAACCGGTGTGAAAGCTCCGGAACCCCTTAAGGACCTGGACAAAAGGGAAGTACGCTTTACCGGTGTAACGGAAAAGGAAGATATGATCACGGTAGTGGATCAGTTCTTATCATAACAAAGAGGTAACTATGTCATTATTCGCAATAGGAGATCTGCATTTGTCTCTGGGAAGCGAAAAGCCTATGGATGTATTCGGCGGACGATGGCAGGATTATGTGGACAAGATCCGGGAAGGTTTTCATTCTGTCGTGACCGATGAGGACTGGACTGTGCTCTGTGGGGATATTTCCTGGGGAATGTCACTGGAGGAGTCATTGCCGGATTTCCAGTTTATCAATGAGTTGCCGGGAAAGAAGATCATCCTGAAGGGAAACCATGATTACTGGTGGTCTACCGCAAAGAAGACGGATCGTTTCTTTGAGGAAAACGGACTGGATACCATTTCCATTCTTCATAACAACAGCTTTGTATACGAAGACCGTTACGCAATATGTGGAACCAGGGGATGGTTCTATGAAGAAGAAGCCGATCCCCATCATGAGAAGATCCTGAAACGGGAATGCATACGTCTCGAAGCATCCATCAACAGTGGCGGGGAAATGGAAAAGATCGTATTTCTTCACTATCCTCCAAAGTATAGTGCTTACGAGTGTGCTGAAATACTGGAAATCCTGAAAAAGCATTCCATTCGTCACTGTTATTACGGTCATATCCATTCCAAGGCATGTTCATCCGCTTTCAACGGAGAATACAACGGAACTATGTTTCGGCTGATTTCAGCTGATTATCTTAATTTCGTTCCATTTAAAGTTTTATAGCATTGTAGCAAATGCCATATTTTTGGATTGATTTTACTACTATAATCTGATAAGATATTTTGGCATGTGTTTAAGATAACATTAGAAGGAGTTAATACCAATGATAGTCAAAAATGTAGAGGAAAAAGACAAGAAAGCTACAATTGAAGTAGAAGTTGATGCAGAATCCTTTGAAGCTGCAGTCAATAAAGCATACTTAGCCAATCGTGGAAGTATCTCCATTCCTGGTTTCCGCAAAGGGAAAGCTCCGCGTTCTGTTATTGAAGGCATGTATGGCAAAGAAGTATTCTATCAGGATGCTCTCGATGATCTCGGAAACGACGCATTCCGTTTCGGCATCACCGAATCCAAGACCAGATATGTGGGCACCCCGCAGCTGGTAGACGTGAATGTCAATGACGATGCTACCGCAACCTATAAATTCACGGTAGAGCTTTATCCTGTTGCCGAGCTTGGCCAGTATAAGGAAATCGAGCTTGAGAAACCGGAAGCAGAAGTTACCGATGAACAGCTGGACGAACAGCTGACTAATGTCCAGAAGCGCAACGCACGTATGGTGTCCGTTGACCGCGCTGCAGAGATGGGCGATACCGCCAACATCGATTTTGACGGTTATCTGGACGGCGAACCGTTCGAAGGCGGCAAGGCAGAAGGTTACAGCCTGGAACTTGGCTCCAACTCTTTTGTTCCCGGATTTGAGGAACAGGTCTGCGGCATGAAAGCCGGTGAAGAGAAAGATCTCGACATCACTTTCCCCGAGGACTATGTGGAAGATCTCGCCGGCAAGGCTGTTGTCTTCAAAGTAAAACTGAACTCTCTGACCGCTCCGGAATATCCCGAGCTGGATGATGAATTTGCAAAAGATGTTTCCGAGTTTGATACTCTCGATGAATACAAAGCTGATCTGAAGAAAACGATGCTGGAATCCCTTCAGAAGGAGATCGACAGCACTTATCGTTCCAATCTGCTTAAGATTGCTTCCGATAACATGACTGTTGAAATTCCCGAAGTCATGGTAAAGGACAAGGCAGAAGACATGATCCGCAATCAGGCCGCCAATTACGGTGTCCGCGGTGCTGATATTACAACCGAGCAGCTTGCATCCATGATGGGTATCGATGCAGACACCATGGAGAACGTGATCAAACCTGCCGCTGATTTCCAGTGCCGTGTCGACGTGCTTCTGGAGACGGTTGCTAAACAGGAAAACATTGAAGTATCGGATGAAGAAGCCGAAAAATACATCAAGGACATCTGCGATGGATACGGCGGAACTCCCGAAGATCTCCTGAGTGCCTTCAGCCGTGATTTCATTATCAATGAATACAAGAAAGAAAAAGCCGCTGATATGATCGAAGAATCTGCCAAGAACGTAAAAGGCAAGAAATTCGAAGATTATGTCAAGGAAGAAGCTCCGGCAGAAAAAGCAGAGGAAAAGGCGGAGGAGAAACCCAAGAAAAAGACCACCCGCAGATCCACCAAGAAAGCTGCTGCGAAGGAAGAAGCTCCGGCCGAACCCAAAGAAGAAGCACCTGCCGAAGAGGAAACCAAGGAATAAACAACCTTAATCGATTGGGAGGTAATACGTTATGAGTCTTATCCCATATGTTGTTGAACAGACCAGCCGCGGCGAACGCAGCTATGATATTTTTTCCAGACTGCTCAGTGATCGCATCGTGATGCTTTCCGAAGAAGTCAATGACGCCTCTGCCAGCGTGATCGTTGCTCAGCTTCTTTTCCTGGAAGCGCAGGATCCGGATAAGGACATTCAGTTCTATATCAATTCACCTGGTGGAAGTGTTACCTCCGGTCTGGCAATTTATGATACTATGCAGTATATCAAGCCGGATGTTTCCACGATTTGCATCGGCATGGCTGCTTCTATGGGCGCATTTCTGCTCTCTTCCGGTGCTAAGGGAAAACGTATTGCTCTTCCGAATTCGGAAATCATGATCCACCAGCCTTCCGGCGGAAGTCAGGGACAGGCTACGGATATTCAGATCCAGGCAGAACATATTCTGAAGATCAAGAAGAAACTCAACGAGATCTTAGCAGGCAACACAGGTAGATCCATCGAAGAAATCGAGCGGGACTGTGAGCGGGATCACTTTATGAGTGCCGAAGAAGCAAAAGAGTATGGTCTGATCGATAAAGTTATCTATAAAAGATGATTTGTATCAGGGGGAACAGAATTCGTTCCCCCTTTACGCAATATAGATAGGATGTGAAAAAATGGCAAAATCGGACGATAAAAGAAGCATAAAGTGTTCATTTTGCGGCAAACCGCAGTCTCTTGTCAACCGGTTGATCGCCGGCAATGGTTCCTATATCTGTGATGAGTGCGTGCGTCTCTGTACCAGCATCATCGAGGAAGGATATGAACCTACACTGGAAGGCGCAAACGGGGAAGCGATCAGTTTTGACGAACTGCCGAAACCTATGGATATCCGCAAACATCTGGACGATTATATTATCGGCCAGGAAAAGGCAAAGATCGTCCTTTCGGTAGCGGTATACAATCATTACAAGCGCATTCTCCACAATCATGAAAATGATGTTGAACTGCAGAAGTCCAATATCCTTCTGATTGGTCCAACCGGAAGCGGTAAAACACTGTTTGCTCAGACCCTCGCCAAGATGCTGGATGTGCCTTTTGCAATTGCAGATGCCACTACCTTGACGGAGGCCGGATATGTCGGTGAAGACGTGGAGAATATTCTCCTTAAGCTCCTGCAGGCAGCTGATTTTGATGTGGAACGTGCGGAAAAGGGCATTATCTATATCGATGAGCTTGATAAGATCGCCCGTAAAAGCGAGAACACTTCCATAACCCGCGATGTTTCCGGCGAAGGCGTTCAGCAGGCATTGCTGAAACTGCTGGAAGGCACCGTCGCCAATGTACCTCCTCAGGGTGGCCGCAAACATCCGCATCAGGAGTTTATTCAGGTCGATACTACGAATATCCTCTTTATCTGCGGAGGAGCATTTGATGGCCTGGATAAGATCATTGAAAAGCGGATGGATAAAAAATCCATGGGATTTGAAGCAGAGATCAAGAGCAAGAAGGATCAGGATCTCGGTGCTCTGTTTGCCAATGTGCAGCAGCACGATCTTCTTCAGTTTGGTATCATTCCGGAACTGATCGGTCGTCTTCCTGTCATCGCTTCTCTGAATTCTCTGACCAGAGAGGACCTTGTCCGGATACTGACCGAACCCAAAAACGCCATGACGAAACAGTATAAGGCGCTCATGGAGTTTGATAACGTGGATCTTGATTTTGAGCCTTCCGCACTGGATGCAATTGCTGACAGCGCTCTGGCTATGGAGATCGGCGCCCGCGGACTTCGCAG
Source organism: Oscillospiraceae bacterium (assembly GCA_902802565.1). GTDB lineage: Bacteria > Bacillota > Clostridia > Oscillospirales > Oscillospiraceae > UBA2922. The sequence goes on along the minus strand of CADCMP010000003.1, from coordinate 37,559 downwards.
CGTAATGGAACGCACCATGACGGATATTATGTATCAAGTGCCTTCTGATGATGAGATTGAAAAAGTAGTCATCACAGCGGATTCCGTCAAACAGTTGTCCGATCCCATTGTTGTTCGCAAAAAAACCAAGGGACGCAATATTTCCTAATTACTGATTATTAAGACAGAGCATTAGCTCTGTCTTATTTAATCCGTTGTATATACCACATGCCTGTACATGGTTTGATGGTATAATATCTTCACTTTTAACGCGGAGGTGAGGTCCTATGACAAATACAACAAGAGGACTGCCGATGATCGCCATGCGCGGGATGACCGCTTTTCCCGGCATGCTTTTAACATTTGATATTGAACGGTCTGCTTCCATGGCCGCTCTTAATTTTGCTATGGGAGCCGATCAGATCATATTTCTTGTAACACAGAAAGACATTCTGAAGGATATTCCATCTGCCGATGATGTGTATTCCATAGGCACGGTATGCCGTATCCGCCAGCAGCTTCGCCAGCCCAACGGCTCTTCCGCCCGAATCATGGTGGAAGGACTGTATCGCGGCCGGATCCTGGATGTCGTGTCCGAATCACCCAGTTTTTATGTGGATGTGGAAAAGCTTTCTGACAAACCGGACCGTGTCAGTGAAGCAAGGAAAGAAGCACTTGTCCGCAACAGCGTTGAACTGTTTGAAGAGTATGTTCATATAACTAATTCCGTAGCTCCGGAAACCGTACTGAACATCTTTGCAAGCAAGGATCCCGGATACGTTTCTGATTTTATCGCCAACCATATTAATTTCAGATTTGGCGACAAACAGAAGCTTCTGGAAGAACTGATCCCCAGCAAACGACTTGCCATGCTCAACGGGATGCTGGTTCAGGAACTGGCTGTACTGTCCATAGAGCAGGAACTTGTCGAAGCCACTAACGAGCAGATGAATAAAGCCCAGCGTGAATACTTCCTTCACGAAGAGCTGAAGATCATCCACAAAGAACTGGGAGACGAAGAGGATCTGCTTTCTGAAATCGACGAATACCGTCAGAAGATTGAATCTCTTCAGCTTACGGATGAAGAGACCCGTGAAAAACTGCTGAAGGAAGTTAGTTCACTTTCCAAACAGCAGCCCGGTTCTGCAGAAGCCGCTGTGATCCGCGGTTATCTGGATACCTGCCTGTCACTTCCATGGAATGAACGAACCGAGGAGACACTGGATCTGGACAAGGCACGAACCATTCTGGACGAAGATCATTACGGTCTCGAAAAGATCAAGGAACGCATTGTCGAGTATCTGGCGGTACGGAAACAGACCGACAAGATTACAGGCGGACTATTATGCCTCGTCGGACCTCCGGGGACCGGCAAGACCAGTATTGCAAAGTCTGTTGCCAGAGCTACAAACCGCAAACTGATCCGAATCTCGCTTGGCGGAGTCAGTGACGAAGCAGAGATCCGCGGTCACCGCAAGACATACATCGGTGCCATGCCGGGCAGAATCATCACCGGTATCATACAGGCAAAAAGCAAAAATCCTCTCATCGTTTTTGATGAGATCGATAAACTGGGACATGATTTTCGCGGCGATCCGTCTTCCGCACTTCTGGAAGCACTGGATTCCGAACAGAACAATTCATTCCGGGACCGCTATCTTGAGATCCCCTGGGATCTGTCCGAAACCATGTTCATCATGACTGCCAACACGGTGGATACCATTCCTCGTCCGCTTCTGGACCGCATGGAAGTGATCGAACTGAGCAGTTATACGGACCGTGAGAAGATTCATATCGCTCAGAACTATCTCATTCCAAAGCAGCGGGACAAACACGGGCTGTCTTCCAAACAGCTGAAAATCAACGACAAAGCACTGGATCAGATTATCTCCATGTATACCCGGGAATCCGGTGTTCGTGTGCTGGAACGCCATATCGGCTCCATCTGCCGCAAGGTGACAACCCATATCGTGGACGGGGATTACAAGACCGTCACCATCAACAGCAAGAATCTTGCAGATTACCTTGGGCCGGTCCGCTATAAGCGGGAACCGAATGTCAAGAAAGATACCATCGGTCTTGTACACGGACTTGCCTGGACACAGGTCGGCGGAGAAGTGCTGGATGTGGAGACTGCAGTGGTACCGGGAAACGGCACTTTGGAACTGACCGGCAACCTCGGTCAGGTGATGAAAGAATCCGCCAAGGCAGCATTGACTTATATTCGCAGCCGCTCGGATGTTCTTGGTATCGATCCGGAATTCTACAAATCAAATGATATCCACATTCATTTCCCGGAAGGTGCTGTTCCGAAAGACGGACCTTCCGCCGGGATTACCGTGTGCATGGCGTTGATCTCCTCGCTGACGAAAACACCCGTGCGTCATGATGTCGCCATGACCGGTGAGATCACTCTTCGCGGAAGGATTCTTCCTATCGGAGGTCTTCGTGAAAAGACGATGGCTGCCTTGCGAAACGGCATCAAAACGGTAATTATTCCTCAGGATAACTTTGTCGATCTGGAACAGATCGACCCCGAGGTCAAGGAATCCCTTCAGTTCGTTCCGGCCAGTCATGTGGACAACATCCTGGATATCGTTTTACCGACATTGAAGAAACAGAATCATGGTGCTGCAGTCATGCCGGCCCAGTCCAAAGGCAAAAAGTCCGCTCGTCTTTCTCAGTGATTGAGGTGATGATTTGATCAATTTTAATAACGTTGAATTTGTGACTTCCGTGGCTCAGCCGAACAAGTTTCTCAATGATGGCAAGATAAACATTGTTTTTTCCGGTAAATCCAATGTCGGAAAATCATCAGTGATCAACAAACTGCTGAACCGAAAGAATTTTGCACGAGTTAGTTCCGTTCCAGGAAAAACGATTCATGTCAACTATTTTCTTGTGGACAAAAAGTTTTATCTGGTGGATCTACCCGGTTATGGCTATGCTAAGGTTTCTCAGTCCGAGAAGGAGCGCTGGAACAAACTGATGGAATCCTATTTTTCGGATCTCAACCGCTTTGATCTCGGTGTTTTGATCTTGGATTCCAGACATAAACCCACTGCGGATGACCGACAGATGAAGGAATGGTTTGATTATTCAGGAAAACCATACATCATCCTGCTCAACAAATGTGACAAGCTGAATAAAACAGAGTCTCGCGAGAATCCAAAGATGATTCGGGAAGAACTGAATCTTGCAGAAGATTTTCCTTGTATTCTGTTCTCAGCAATGAAGGGTACCGGCAAAAATGAGCTGATCAACGCGATCGTTCCATATATCAGATAGATTCAATACCGGCAGCATCTGCTAGCCGGTATTGTTTTTGCCTGCTGTGATATGGTAAAATGTGCATTACCATAAGGTGGAAAACTATGTTTTCACGCAACTTGGAAGGTGACTCTTATTAATACTGTTCAGACTATATGGAACGGACTAAACTGGAATTATCTCCTGGAAATGGTATTCGGCGTCATTCCTGCGCTTCTTTGCATTACACTGCACGAACTCAGCCATGGCGCGGTCGCGTATTCTCTGGGAGACGATACTGCCAAACGACAGGGAAGACTGACATTAAATCCCATTCGTCATATCGATATCATGGGACTTCTGATGATGGTGTTCTTTCGATTCGGCTGGGCAAAACCGGTTCCTGTAAATATGAATCGGTTTAAAAATCCGAAGAAGGGGATGGCCATCACTGCTCTTGCCGGACCCGTCTCTAATGTGATCATTGCTGTCATTTTTCTTTTTCTTTACGGCTTTTTCTTTCCGGTTCTCAACGGAAAGAGTGAATTTGCCGGTATTGTTCTGGACATGCTCCAGATCACGGCTTATATGAGTCTGGGTTTTGCAGTCTTTAATATTCTTCCCATTCCGCCGCTGGACGGTTCCAAGGTGTTGTTTTCCTTGCTGTCCGATGAACAGTACCGTACTCTGATGCGTTATGAACGTTACGGTATGATGATACTGCTTGTTTTAGTCGCATCGGGGCTGCTCGGCCGTCCGCTGTCTTCTGCAACTCAGTATTTGCTGAACAAACTGTTTTTCCTTGCGGAATCGGGATATCAATTATCGTTGAGGTTGTTTTAATGGAAGATCTTACATACCATCTTGAAGGTATTCTGAAAACTAAAGATGATATTCAGGATTTCGAGGGTCCTCTGACACTGATTCTCATGCTGCTGCAGAAGAATAAGATCGAAATCCGTGATATTGTGATCTCGGATATTCTGGATCAGTATACCGAATATCTTAACCAGATGGAAAAAATGGATCTTGAGATTGCCAGCGAATTCGTTCAGATGGCAGCCTATCTGCTGTATATCAAAACGAAAATGCTTCTTACGGAAGAGAAGGAAGTCACGGAACTTGAACTTCTGATTCAGTCTTTGGAGCAGATGAAAGCCAAAGACGTTCAGAACACGCTGCAGCAGATCATCCCGACGATCAAGGAGAGATACGATCGGGGAGTGCTGTACTTTTCCAAACAGCCTGAACCGATCAAAATCGGTAGCCGCAAGTACGAATACCACCATGACAGCGTCGATCTGTTGTCCTCAATCCTCGATATATTTACCAGAGGAAGCAGCACTCCGGCGATTCAGTCCATCAATGAAGCTGCTCCCAAATATACTCCGTACGGGGTTCGGGAAAAGAGTAAGGAACTGATTACGAAGCTGAAGAGCAGCAAGCACGTTAATCTGAACACTCTCTATCATGACTGCACGACAAAATCCGAGGTCGTTGCGACGTTTATTTCCGTACTGGAACTGTGCAGCATGGGAAGTCTGATGGTCATGAAGGATGAGAATGAGGAATACATCCTCACCTTCATCGGAGGAAACATCGACAGCATCTTGGATAAGATCGAGATCGAATGAGTGAAGAATAAAAAAGGAGGGTAGCAGAAAACCTTTCTGTTACACATAGAATGAACGAGTATTTACAGGAAAAAATTGAGGCCATACTGTTTGCAGCGGGAGACACGGTTCGAATCGACCGGATCTCACTGATCCTCGGAGTGGATCCGGCAGATATACTGGAAGCATCCGAAAAGCTTTCAGAGATGTATGAATCCAACAACCGCGGAATCCGTATTGTCCGCATCGGTGACAAACTTCAGATGGTCTCCAATCCCGATTTTGCATCTGATATCATAAAAGTTCTGGAACATCGCAAACCTCCTCGGCTTTCCGCACCTGCACTGGAAACACTATCCATTGTTGCGTACTACCAGCCGGTGACCCGCGCCTACGTCGATCAGATCCGCGGTGTGGACAGCTCCTACACCGTCAGTGTTCTGATGGACAAAGGGTTGATCGATAAACAGGGTTACCTGAATGTTCCCGGTCGTCCGGCATTGTACGGCACTACGGATCTGTTCCTTCGCACGATGGGGATCACAAATCTCGACGAATTGCCGGAACTTCCTGACGTGAGCACTTCCGAAGGTGTATTGAAGCTTCAGGAGCAGATTGAACAGATTAAAGAAAGCCAGCAAATCGAAGGCCAGCTGAGTCTTTATGATTCCTCTCAGGATCCATCGGAGGAAGACGGTAAGACAGAAGAGGCTGAAATCGAAGAAATCACGGATGCCGAAAAAGAAACGGAAGAACAAGAAACGGAATCCTAAGTAATAATCATTTGAATCAGTAGGGTTTGATATGAAAGCATTAATTATTCTGAGCCTTATACTGTTAGTCCTGATATTGTTTAATATGCTTCGCGTCGGTGTTTTTGTATCCTATGTTTCCGACGAAGCAGCCAGATTATCACTTGTTCTGGGTCCGCTCCATATCTCTATCCTTCCGAAAAAAAAGAAAAAGAAGAAAGAAAAGAAACCGAAGGAGAAAAAGGAGAAGGAACCCAAGAAGAAAAAGGTCGAGCGTGTCCCAATCAAGAATCGAATCACCTTCGAAGATATCACCGATGTTCTTCATGCAATAGGGCAGGCCATTCATCGGTTCCGTTCAAAGATCGTGATCCACCGGTTTAAATTCTGGTTTGTATCCTCTCATGAGGATCCATATAAAACAGTTAAAACGTACAATCAGGTCAACAATGCTCTTTGTATACTTGGAACCTGGACAGATCCCAATCTAGTCATACGGAAATCAGATATTAAAACCGCCACTGATTTTATCGTTGGTAAGAATTATCTTGATTTTGAACTGAAAATGACTATTCGTATTGGACAGATCCTAGTTATTGGGTTTATACTAATCTCAAAGCTGTTGAAAGTGCTGTTCCGCTTCCTGCGCAGAAGCAGAAAGATGAACAAACTCAGTGAAGTCCTTGACCCCGGGAAAGGAGTGCAGATACCGTGACTACAAATTTTGAAGGTCTTGTGGAAAACACAATGCACAATATAAAAGGTCTGATGGATTCCAACACTATTGTCGGAGAACCCATCTACACCCCTGATGGCATGACACTGATCCCCATCTCCCGCGTCTCCATGGGTTACGGTGGAGGCGGTGCGGATTTCGCACAGGCAAAAGGATACGGTGGCGGAACTGCTTATGGTGTCAAGATCGAACCTACCGGAATCCTTATCATCAAGGACGGTAATGTACGTCTGCTGAATGTCCTTCCTCCTGCCAGCAACACATTGGACCGCATCATAGACATGACACCCGACATGATGGAAAAAGTAGATCAGCTTATCGACAAGATCGTGAATAAAAAATAAAGAATTTATCCGCACTACCTTTCCGATCCGATAGGTAGTGCGATTTTTTAACCGGAAGGAATGGAATATGGAGATTAAGATTCAGAAAATACTGTCCGATTACGGCATCTGTTCCAGACGTGCCGGGGAGGAGCTGATCCAGCAGGGGAATGTAACCGTCAATGGTTCGATCGCCATGATAGGACAGCGGGCTGACCCGGAAAAAGATATTATCTGCGTGGACGGTAAAACGCTTTCCTCAAAGCCGGAGGATACTTATATTCTTTTAAACAAACCAAAAGGATATGTCGTTACCTTAAATGATGAAAAGGGAAGACGTAATGTGACAGACCTTCTTCAGGAACTCTCTGTTCGTGTTTATCCGGTGGGAAGACTGGATATTAATTCCGAAGGGCTTCTGATCCTGACTAATGACGGTCAGTTCAGCAATATGCTTATGCATCCATCCAAGGAGATAGAGAAAGAATACTATGTGTGGGTCCGAGGAAAGAAACTGGACAAGAGCATCGAACGTCTGTCACTTCCCATGACCATCGACAACTATAGAATAAAACCCGCAAAAGTACGTGTAATAGAACAGGATGAAAACGGTGCCCAGCTGAGTGTTATCATTCATGAAGGGCGCAACCGTCAGATCCGTAAGATGTGCGAAAACTGCGGTCTTTATGTCACCAGACTGAAACGTATCAGAGAAGGCTCACTGACACTGGGCCGACTGGCCACCGGACAATGGCGGTATCTGTCACCAAAGGAAGTGGAAAAACTGCGCAGAGAAGCAGGGATTCAATCTTCAAAATGAAAGAAATCCTGCATTTTACCTTGATGTTTTGCAAGTATCTTTTTATAATAAACACATCATTTTAGAAGGGTCGCGACTACCGTGAAAGATATCGATATATTGAGCCTGCTTTCCGATGACAGGAAGTTTTCCAAGGGGCAGAAGCTGATTTCCCGTTTTATCATCAACAATTATGATAAAGCAGCTTTTATGACGGCGGGCAGACTTGCTGATGAAGTCGGAATCAGTGAATCCACTGTGGTCCGTTTTGCCTCGGAGCTTGGGTTTAAGGGATACCCGGAAATGCGCAAGGCCATTCAGGACATGATCCGAAACCGCCTTACCAGTGTGGAACGGATCGAAGTTGCCAAACGGATGATCGACGAACGGGAGATCCTCAAATCAGTTCTCTCATCCGATGTGGAAAATCTTCATACGACTCTGAATGAGATCGATCAGGAAAAATTCGATCTTGTGGTAAACCGTATCCTGAGTTCGGAAAATGTATATATCGTTGGAATGCGTACCTCCACATCACTTTCTTCATTTCTTGGATCCTATCTGAAACTGATCCGCAAGAATGTGTTTGTTGTGCAGGATACCATGGCTTCAGAAGTATTCGAACAGCTCATTCGGATCGGAAAGAACGATCTGTTTATCGGAATCAGTTTCCCGAGGTATTCCAAACATACTGTGGATGCCATGACTTTCTCCAAGAGCCGGGGCGCATATACCGTAGCTATCACCGACGGAAAACACTCTCCATGCTACGATGTGGCTGATATATGTCTGTTTGCAAAAAGTGATATGGTTTCATTCCTGGACTCTCTGGTAGCACCCATGAGCCTTATCAACGCGCTGATCGTTGCCGTAGGCTCCCGTTCTCCCGACAACAGCCTTGAGACATTCAAGCAATTAGAGCATATCTGGGAGGAATATGATGTCTACGAAACCTATCCTCGCTGATGCTGTTATCATCGGCGGCGGAGCTGCCGGATCTTTATGTGCGATAACCGCCGCAAGACGCGGTCTTTCCGTTGTCGTTCTGGAACCTAATGAAAAGATCGGTCGCAAGTTACGCATCACCGGAAAGGGAAGATGCAATGTAACAAATAACAGTGATATCCGAACCGTAATGAATCATATACCAGATCACAGCCGTTTTCTTTACGGCGCTCTGACACGTTTTTCAACGGAGAACACGATGCAGTTTTTCGAAGAACTGGGTGTTCCTCTGAAAACAGAACGGGGAAACCGTGTATTTCCGGTATCGGATAATGCAAATGATATTGCGGACGCGCTTCAGATGGAAATGAACAGGCTTGGAGTGACCGTACTTCACGAGAAGGCAGTGGAACTTACAACCGAGGAAGGCTGCATATCTGAAGTTATCACGTCCAGACGCCGAATTCCTGCAAAGCGCTGTGTGATCGCAACCGGAGGAAAATCCTATCCCAAGACCGGATCGGATGGGGATGGATATCGGCTTGCAGCGAATCTCGGACACACCATCATTTCTCCGCTTCCGTCTCTTGTACCGCTGGTCAGTGACGATCGATGCTGCGAGGAACTGCAGGGTCTTTCTCTCAGGAACGTCGAACTCTTTGCAACTGAGGACAATAAGACCATTTATAAAGAACGCGGAGAAATGCTGTTTACACATTTCGGTATTACCGGACCGCTTGTACTGTCTGCAAGCGCGCATATGCGTCATTTTGATTCCGCCGAATACAGGGTGATCCTTGATCTCAAGCCGGCACTGGATGAGAAGACGCTGGATCTTCGTATTCTTCGTGATTTCGGAAAATATCAGAATAAAGCCATTCGAAATGCTTTGGGAGATCTTCTTCCAAAGGCCATGATCCCGGTTGTCCTTTCCAGAATTGCAGTTCCCGGAGGGAAACCGGTCCACGAAATCACCAGAGAGGAACGAAAGAAACTGATTCATGAACTGAAGCATTTTGTCATCCCCATCGCCGGACCCCGGCCCATTGATGAAGCGGTAATCACAGCTGGTGGCGTATCTACTGCTGAGATCAATCCCAGAACCATGGAATCCAAACTGGTATTCGGTCTGTTCTTTGCCGGTGAAGTGATGGATCTGGATGCTTACACCGGCGGGTATAATCTTCAGATTGCATGGTCTACTGCCAGTCTGGCAGGAAACTCTTTATAAACAGAAAGGTAAGATTATGAGTAAAACGATTTCTATTGCCATCGACGGTCCTTCCGGTGCTGGAAAAAGCACCATTGCCAGGGCTGCAGCAGAGCACTTCGGATATATCTATGTGGATACCGGCGCCCTGTACCGTACACTGGGGCTCGGTGCGGTTCGGAACAATATCGATATTTCTGATACCGATGCGGTGAAGGCGTTTCTTCCAACGGTGCATGTGGAAATGAAGCACTCCAAAAATGAGGGGCAGAGGATGTATCTGAACGGAGATGATGTTACCGGTGAAATCCGTTATCCGGAGATCTCCCAGGCTGCTTCCAAGATTTCTGCAATACCATGTGTTCGGGAACATCTGCTTCAGATGCAGAGAGATATGGCCGAAAAATACGACGTCATCATGGACGGCCGTGATATCGGTACCGTTGTTCTTCCGAATGCCGACATCAAGATCTTTCTGACAGCCTCTCTGGACGACCGTGCCAAACGCCGTTACGATGAACTGATTGAGAAGGGAATGGATGTAACATACCCCGGTATCTATGAAGATATGAAAAAGAGGGATGAACAGGATTCCAGCCGTGCTGTCGCACCGCTGAAACCGGCAGAGGATGCTGTACTTGTTGATACCAGCGGAAATACGCTTCAGGAAAGCATTGATATCATCTGCAGCGTTATCGAACAGGCATTGGAGAAAACACGTGGATAAAATAGTAATTGCAAAAACAGCCGGATTCTGTTTTGGGGTCAGCCGTTCGGTTAAGATGGCGGAAAACCTGCTTCAGGAACACGAAAACTGTTTCAGTTACGGCGAACTGATCCACAACGCGGATGTAGTGTCCCGCCTAGAAGAGAAAGGACTTGCCGTAGCACATGATATCGATGCCATTCCCGCCGGAAGCGCGGTTCTGATCCGTTCACACGGAATCTCAAAACGGGAATATGAACGTTTGGGTGAGAATGAACGGGTCGTAGTGGATGCCACCTGTCCAAGAGTCAAAAAGATCCACCATATCGTTTCCGATGCTTCGGAACAGCAGCGGTTCGTGATCATCATCGGAGTCAAAGGACATCCTGAGGTATCCGCGATTGAAGGCTGGTGCGGAAATCATATTGTCGTTCAGAATATCCAGGAGCTCAATGAAATTATCGATCAGAAAACAGTGGATTTCTCACAGCCCATAACCGTTGTTTCACAAACAACACAAACTCACGATAATTTTATTCAATGCACAAATATTCTAAAAAAAATATGTACAAATTCGGAAATTTTTGATACAATATGTGATGCTACTTTTACAAGACAGGAAGAAGCGAAAAAATTGTCTTCGGAATGCGATGCAATAGTAGTAATCGGGGGAAAGCATAGCGCAAACAGTGTCCATTTGTCACAAATTTGCGAAGAGCATTGCGATAATGTTCAATTTATCGCCAATGCCAGTGAATTAAATTTGGAAGCATTAACAACTGCCAAAACTGTCGGAATCACAGCTGGAGCGTCGGCACCCGCGTGGATAATCAAGGAGGTAATAAATACGATGAGTGAAGAGATCAAAGCTGAACAGATCCCAATGACAGAGGAAGCAGTAGAAGAAGTCGCAAAAGAAGAAGTGGTTGCTGCTGAGGAAGCAGTGGAAGCTCCTGTTGCAGAAGAAGCTGTGGAAGAAGCTGCCGAGGCTGTGGAAGAACCCGCAGCAGAGGTTGTGGAAGAGCCTGCAGGCGAGAAGGAACTTTCCTTCGATGAAATGCTGGAAGAGTCCTTCAAGACCATTCGCAACGGCGACCTGGTATCTGGCGTAGTTGCTGCCATTACTCCTATGGATGTTAATGTTGATCTTGGCATCAAGTATTCCGGATTTATTCCTACATCTGAATTTACCGACAACGGCGACAACATCGACGATGTTATCAAAGTTGGCGATACCATTGAAGCAATCGTTACACGTGTTAATGACGTAGAAGGAACCGTAACCCTGTCCAAACGTCGTCTGGATGCCGCCAAGAGCTGGACTGTTATCGAGGCCGCTCAGGAATCCGGTGAAGTCGTAGAAGGCAATGTAACCGAAGTTAACAAGGGCGGTGTCGTTGTTAACGTCAAGGGTGCACGGGTATTCGTACCTGCATCTCAGTCCGGTCAGCCCAGAGAAGCAGATCTGAGCGGAATGGTCGGTTCCACCGTACGTCTCATTGTCACGGAAGTAAACAAGGGCCGCAAACGTGTTGTCGGTTCCATTCGCAGAGTACTGCAGAGCGAGCGCAAAGCTGCTGCTGAAGCAATCTGGAACGACATTGAAGAAGGTAAGAAATATCACGGCAGAGTCAAGAGCATGACTTCTTACGGTGCATTCGTCGATATCGGCGGCATCGACGGCATGGTTCATGTTTCCGAACTCAGCTGGCAGCGCGTAAAGCAGCCTTCCGAAGTACTGAACATCGGCGATGAAGTGGATGTTTATGTTCTCGGTTTCGATAAGGAAAAGAGAAGAATCTCTCTCGGATACAAAGATCCGGATGCAAATCCCTGGAAAGTGTTCACCAATGCTTATCAGGTCGGCGATGTTGCTTCCGTTAAAATCGTGAAGCTGATGCCCTTTGGTGCATTCGCAGAAGTCGTCGACGGTGTTGACGGTTTGATTCATATTTCTCAGATCGCAAACCGCAGAATTGGCAAGCCGGAAGATGTCCTTGAAGTAGGTCAGGTTGTGGATGCCAAGATCACTGCAATCGATGACGAGAAGCAGAAGATTTCTCTTTCCATCCGCGCTCTTGCCGAGCCGGAACCGGCTGAAGTTCCCGAAGAGGACGAAGTGATCTTTGATACTGCAGCTGAAGAGCCTGTGGAAGATGTCGCAGAGGAACCTGCTGCTGAAGCTGTGGAAGAGGTGGCTGAAGAGGTTGCTGAGGAAGCCGCAGAGCCCGTGGAAGAAGTTGCAGAGGAACCTGCCGCTGAAGCTGTGGAAGAAGTAGCTGAAGAGGCTGCGGAAGCCGCAGAGCCTGTTGAAGCTGCCGAGGAAGCACCTCAGGAATAATTGATTCGATCATAAGAATCCCTCATATTGGTTTTTCCAGTATGAGGGAGTTTTTTTAAATTATTGATAGAGGGTCTGAAAATGTCTTTTGTAAATAATCTTATTCCGAAAAAACTGAAAACACCGGTCTGTTCCATGGTTGTGCTTGCTGCGGGAAGTTCTCAGCGAATGGGATATGATAAAATCACCGCTGATCTGAAAGGCAAGCCCGTAATTCTTCGCACTCTTCAGGCGTTTGAGGATTCCGAGTGTATCAATGAGATCATTGTCGTCACGAGAAGCGAATCTGTTGCGGAATTGTCTGATATCATCGATCAGGCAGGTCTGAAAAAAGTCAAGAAAGTGGTGGAGGGCGGTAAGACCAGGGCAGAATCCTCCAATATCGGTGTCTTTCACTGCAGCAAAAACGCGAAGCTCATCGGGATCCATGATGGAGCACGTCCACTGGTTACCGGGGATGTGATCCTTCGATGTGTCAAAGGCGCTCGTGTCGGTCATGCCTGCATACCGGGAATTCCTCCTACGGATACGATAAAACAGATAAACGTCAAACATGAAGTTGAAAGCACGATTCCGAGGGATAAGACCCGACTCATTCAGACTCCGCAGATCTTTGATTCTTCATTGATCAAGGGCGCGTTGACAAAGGCTATCAGCGAAGGCTGGTCTATTACTGATGATGCTTCCGCCGTGGAAAAAATGGGCATCAAGATTCTCGTGGTGGATGGAAGTGCGGAGAATATCAAACTTACCAGTCCCATTGATTTTTACATCGCGGAAAAGATTCTGGATAACAGAGGTGTGGAATGATGCGTATTGGACATGGTTATGATGTTCATCGTCTCGTCGAAGGACGCAAACTGATTCTCGGCGGTGTGGAGATTCCGTGGGAGAAGGGTCTTGATGGTCATTCCGACGCGGACGTTCTGGTGCATGCGATCATGGACGCGATCTTAGGTGCAGCTGCTCTTGGAGATATCGGTCATTTGTTTCCCGATACGGACGACCGTTACAAAGGTGCCGACAGTATGAATCTGTTGCGCGAGGTCTGTCGTGTCGTGTATGAACACGGTTATCGTATCGGCAATATCGATTCCACTATTCTGGCCCAGAAACCGAAGCTGGCACCGCATATCGTTTCCATGCGGGAAAACATCTCCCGCACATTGAACATTGATGTATCTCGAGTGAGTGTAAAGGCAACGACCGAGGAAAAACTCGGCTTTACCGGTGAGGAAAAAGGGATCGCTGCGCACGCAGTTTGTCTGCTGGAAGAAATTTGATTTATAACGGTTAATATCATATAATAAAGAATTGATATTAAAGAGTTTTAAATGTATTTGGATAGATAGGAGAATGATTTGGCTGCTTTACATTCCATACTGATAAATAGCTGGAATTATTTCCTTACCATTCGATTTACGGATGTGCTTGATATTCTTATCGTGGCATTTCTCATCTACAAATTGATTGGTCTGATCCGCAAGACGAACTCTATGCGTCTTGCCAAGGGAATAATCGTTCTGCTGATCATATTATGGCTGTCCGGTATCTTTAACCTGACCATGATCAATTACATACTGCGCAAAGGTGTTGAGCTTGGTCTTATTGCCATCGTCATCATTTTCCAGCCAGAACTCCGAAAGCTTCTGGCCAGAATGGGAAGCGGCTCCTCCATTGCCAGGCTGTTTACGTCCAAGGACACCAATGCAACTGTCATGGATAATGCCATTGCGCAGACAGTCATCGCTTGTCAGCAGATGAGCAACACCAAGACGGGTGCGCTCATTGTCTTTGAGCGTTCCAATAATCTGGATGAATACATGCGTACCGGAACGATCGTGGATGCGGCCGTCACCGCGGAACTCATTAAAAACATTTTCTTTGTCAAAGCTCCGTTGCATGATGGCGCCGTCTTTGTTCGTGAAGGTCGTATCGCCGCGGCAGGATGTGTGCTTCCTTTGTCCCAGAGCCAGAACCTCAGCAAAGATCTTGGCATGCGTCATCGCGCCGGAATTGGTATGAGTGAGTCTTCCGATGCGATCATCGTAATCGTTTCCGAAGAGACCGGATCCATCTCCATCGCGGAAAACGGCATGCTCAAGCGTCATTTGAATGCAGCTACAGCGGAAAAACTGCTTCGCAGCAAGTTAATCCCTGAAGAAAATGATAACAGCAAATCCAGTGATGGGATCGTGGCTCGGATTCAGAAAATAATGAAAGGACGCGGCAATGAATCAAAATAGTAAACCGAAAATTACGGACAGCAAGCTGTTTTGGATGGTCGTCTCTCTTTTCATTTCACTAGTCCTGTGGACCTATGTCACTCAGCAGGATAATTCGACCATCACCCGGACTTTCTCTAATGTAAAAGTAGAATTTACCGGGGAAGACGAACTGGAAAACGCAGGGCTTGCCATTGCCAATGTGGATACCGATGAAGTATCCGTCACTCTTCGCGGAAGCCGCAGAGTCATGGGTCGTCTTGATTCGTCAAAAATCGCGGCTGTGATTGATGTCGGCAGTATCACACGCACCGGCGAAATGAAGTGGGCCTATTATCTGAAATATACTGGAATCGGAACGGATAACAATAACATTTCCGTAGTCAGCAGGAACCCGGAGACCATCAGCTTCAGCATATCGGAACTGAAATCCAAGACGGTCGATGTGAAAGCGGAGTTTACCGGTACGACTGCTTACGGTTATTACGCCAAAGACCCAGTTGTGGAACCGACATCCATCAACATCTCCGGATCCTCCTATGTCCTTCAGAATATCGCAGGAGTTAAAGCATATATCTATGGCACGGATGAATCATCTGACCTGAAGGAGACTATTTCTGTTGATAGCGATCAATTTGTCGTTCTTGATGTGAATGGCGATGAAATTGACAAAAGCAGTCTCATGTTTTCTGTTGATCATGTGGATGTTTCAGTACCTATCGGTACGACAAAGATGGTTCCTTTGACCCTGAACATCGAAGATACTGCCGGGTTGACTAAAGATGACTGCACTGTAAGTATCGATCCTTCCCAGGTTGAAGTGACCGGAGATCCCGAAGTGCTTAACGCACTGGATTCCATCAGCCTTGGTTCCTTCAGCTTAGAAGGCCTTGGTGAATCCTACGAGCAGAATTATGACATTACCTATCCGGACGGAGTTACTTCCGTGGATAATGTCACACAGGCAAAAGTCAAGATCAAAGTGCAGGGAATGGAAGCGCGAGAGTTTACTGTCACGGATATCACCTGTGATAATGTTCCGGATAATATGATTGCAGAACCTGTTGGGAATCTTACCATCCTTCTGCGCGGTTCTCCGGATGATCTTGAAAGTGTTTCGGAAGCCAATCTGCACGCAGTTGCAGATCTTGCAAACGTATCACATGAACAGGGCAGTGTAACAGTGCCGGTCACTATTACATGCGACATAGAAGATATCGGAATCGTCGGATCGTATCAGATGGCGGTTTCATTAAAGAACAAATAGTAAGGACAGGAATACAGCATGATATACAGCATGACCGGATACGGTACCGCCAAGGGAAAGATTGAAGATCTTGATGTAACCATTGAACTGAAGTCTGTTAACAATCGCTATCTGGACACTTCAGTCCGGGTTCCTCGCGGTTTCGTATTTCTGGAAGATAAGATAAAAAGCACGATACAGAGCAAACTATCCCGCGGTAAGATTGATGTGTTTGTCACGATTGATTCATCTTCTTCCGAAGATCTTATTGTTCGGATCAATGAGCCGCTCGCCCGTGGTTATATCGAGGCTCTCAAATCACTTTCCGAAGAATTTGAATTGTCCAACAATGTGGATGCGGTTACCATCAGCCGTTTTCCGGACGTCCTCTCTTTGGAAAAGAAGGAGATGGACATGGATGCCGTGTCCGCAGGAATTCAGGAACTGACTTTGGCAGCTGTCGCTGACTTCGACCGCATGAGGGCGATCGAAGGAGAAAAACTTCAGCTGGATCTGTATGAGAAGATTTCCTGCATCGAATCTCTTCTTGGAAAGATCGAGGAAGAAGCGCCAAAAACAGTTGAAGAATATCAGAATCGCCTTCTTCAGAAGATGAAAGATGTTCTGGAGGACTCTTCTGTGGACGAAAACCGGATTATCCAGGAAGCGGCAATTTACGCGGATCATATTGCAATCAATGAAGAGACCGTCCGTCTGCACAGCCATATCGCACAGCTGAAGATGATGATCGAGCAGGGCTCTCCCATCGGACGTAAGATGGACTTTCTGATTCAGGAATTCAACCGCGAAGCAAATACCATTGGTTCAAAGTGTCAGAATTCGGAAGTCGCCCATTATGTTGTCGATATGAAATCCGAAATTGAAAAGATGCGTGAACAGGTTCAGAATATCGAATAAGGACTGAATGCTCATGACTTTATTAAATATCGGTTTTGGCAATATGGTTTCCGCAGAACGTATCATCGCTGTTGTCAGTCCGGATTCCGCTCCCATCAAAAGAATCATTCAGGAAGTGAAGGAGGAGGGAATGCTGATCGATGCCTCCTTCGGCAGAAGCACCCGGTCGGTTTTAATGATGGACAATGGAAATGTCGTACTGTCATCCCTGGAAACAGAAACTATCTCAGAAAGGATTGCTGCGCTGAATGATGAATCCGAAGAACAATAAAACAGGCTGCCTGATTGTAGTATCCGGTCCTTCCGGATCGGGGAAAAGCACGATCGTAAACAGCGTTCTGGATACCTGCAAGGATCTTTCGTTCTCCGTTTCTGCTACGACAAGATCTCAGAGAGAAGGCGAGACGGAAGGTGTCGATTATTTCTTTGTTACAAAAGAGCAATTTCAGCAGATGATCGACAACAATGAATTGCTGGAACATGCTGAGTATGTCGGCAATTTCTACGGAACCCCACGCAAGGCAGTGCTGGATAAGATCGAAAACGGTCAGAGTATTCTTTTGGATATCGAAGTTCAGGGTGCGGAGCAGATAAAACGCCAGTATCCCGATGCCGTCACAATGTTTGTGGTTCCTCCATCCTGGGAAGAGTTGGAGAAAAGACTGGTGAACCGTGGTACAGATTCCATGGAAAAGATCCAGGCTCGTCTGAAACAGGCAAAATCTGAGATTGAAAAGATTGAGAATTACGATTATATTATTGTGAATGATGTTCTTGAGACCGCGATCAGTGAAGTGATCTCCATTATTGCAACTCAGGACTATAAATATGATAAAAGAATAAATGATTTAACGGAGGCGTATTCATTATGATGTTATATCCACCCATGGCCGATCTGGTCGATAAAGTCGGCAGTCGTTACATGCTGGTCAATGTGGTCGCACACCGGGCCCGCCAGCTTGCCATCAAAGAGGAAGATCCTGAATTAGCAACTGGGAAAAAACCAGTCTCGGAAGCTATCGATGAAGTATTTACCGGTAAACTTACTATAGAAAAATGAAATTAGGCGAGGATTATCCTCGCCTGTTTCTCGTGTTATTAACAAGTGTTTTGGAAGGAGGGCGGATCAATGATTGCAAAAGTTGCAGTATCCAATGCAACATACTGGATTGATCAGCCCTATGATTATGTCATTCCAGATCATTTGTTGTCTCAGGTCCGGATCGGATGCCGGGTCATGGTTCCGTTTTCAAGAGGCAACCGTGCAACGGAAGCTATGGTCATCGGCATCACAGAACAGTCTGACTATGAAAAGCTGAAAGAAGTCTCTCGTGTTCTAGACCCCGAACCGGTTCTTTCTGCCGAAATGGTACAGCTGGCACTGTGGATGCATGACCGTTTCTTCTGCACTGTTTATGATGCGGTAAAATCCATGCTTCCCACCGGACTGTGGTTCAATAAAAGCGGTAAAAAGAAAGCCGCTGATAAATACATCGAATACATCAGTTTATCGGTGCCAGGCGAAGAAGCGGTGCGAATTGCGGAAACGAAGCAGCGAAGAGCGCCACGCCAGGCAGATGTACTGAAAACCCTTGCCCCCCTCGGGCAGGTCCAGTTGCGTGATCTCATGGATTTTATTCAGGTCTCCAAGGCGACCATCGACAGCCTTGTGAAAGAGGAACTGGTCGAGATCACAAAAGAAGAGACGTTCCGCCGCCCGGAACTGTTTCACGGAGACACGAAGCCGCTGCCTGTGTTAAACGAGGGGCAACAGAAGGTATTTGATGACATGCTGCCTCTTCTGTCAGAACGTGTCGGGCAGGCGGCCTTGTTATACGGTGTCACTGGAAGCGGAAAAACCACGGTTTATATGCACCTGATCGATCAGATGCTGAAGCAGGATAAAGGTGCCATTCTGCTTGTTCCCGAGATTTCACTGACCCCGCAGATGATCCGTACGTTCTCCATGTATTTCGGCGATCAGGTTGCTGTGCTCCACAGCAGTCTATCTATGGGAGAACGATATGATGAATGGAAGCGGATCCGATACGGACAGGCTACAGTGGTTATCGGGACCCGAAGCGCCATCTTCGCACCGGTTCAGAATCTTGGTCTTATCGTCATCGATGAAGAACAGGAGGACACCTATCGTTCAGAAAACACACCTCGGTACGATGCCAAGGAGATTGCGAAATACCGCTGTGTCAAATGCGGAGGTCTGTTATTGCTGGGAAGTGCGACCCCGGCAGTGGAAAGCTGGTATGCGGCTCAGAAGGGAAGCTATCATCTTTATGAGCTTCATGGACGTTATAACAATCAGAAGCTTCCTACGGTAAAAATCGTCGATATGAAAGAGGAGCTTCGTCACGGAAACGGCCGGAACATCAGCAGAGTTCTGGAAGAAGAGATCCGTGAAAACATAAACTCCGGAGAACAGACGATTCTGTTTCTGAATCGGCGTGGCAGGAACCGACTGATTCAGTGCGGGGAATGCGGATATGTGTACCAGTGTCCCAACTGCAGTGTTTCCATGACGTATCATTCCGACCGAAAACGGCTGATCTGTCACTATTGCGGATACAGCACCCGGGTGGATGATCATTGTCCTGACTGCGGAGGAATACTGAATTATGTCGGTGCTGGCACAGAACTGATTGAAGAAGAGCTGGACTCACTGTTTCCCGGTGTGGAAACGCTTCGCATGGACGCTGACAGTGTGGCAAAAGCAGGCGGGCATAAGATGCTGTTCGAGCAGTTCCGTGCCAAGAAGATCCCGATCATGATCGGAACACAAATGGTCACCAAGGGTCTGGATTTTGAGAACGTCACCTTGGTTGGCGTTCTGTCCGCGGACCAGAGTCTGTATGTTAATGATTACCGTGCCAATGAAAAGACTTTTTCGCTGCTCACTCAGGTTGTGGGACGTAGCGGAAGAGGAGAACGTGAAGGCCGAGCGATCATACAGACATATACGCCGGATAATGATACAATCAAACTGTCAGCAGAACAGGACTACAAAGGTTTCTATGAATCCGAGATACGGCTTCGTGAGCTTCAGCAGTCGCCGCCTTTTCAGGAACTGTATTCCATTACCGTTTCCGGGACTGATGAAACAGAAGTTCTGCGATGCTGCCGCTACATCGACCAGGTCCTGACCAAATGGGAAAAGGAGCGTCCGGATCTTCATGTTCTCGGAATCGCGCCATACCATATCGTCATGGTAAACCGCCATTTTCGATATCGTGTTTCCATTCGATGCAAAGGGGATCGCGATATTCGGCAGCGTCTGGCATCCATTGTAATCTACTGTAGCAAAAACAAGAAGTTTAAAGGTGTATCTGTTTTTGCAGAAAGCAACCCCTTAGAATAGCAGAAAGAAGGAACCATCATGGCATTACGCAACATACTTACAAACGGTGATGAAACTTTAAATAAACAGTGCCGCCCCGTTACCGAATTCAACACCAGACTGCACATGCTCCTGGATGACATGGCAGAAACGCTGAAACAGGCGGGCGGTGTCGGTCTGGCCGCGCCGCAGGTCGGCGTGCTAAGGCAGGCGGTCATCGTTATGGAGACCAATGTACCGGAAGGGGAAGAAGAAAAACTGATTGAACTGATCAACCCGGAGATCATTGCTCAGGATGGTGAGCAGACCGGTGCGGAAGGATGTCTCAGCGTTCCAGGAGAATACGGAATCGTCACCAGACCCATGAATGTCACTGTGAGGGCTCAGAATCGTTTTGGACAGACTTTTGAGGTCAGCGGTACCGGTTTGACTGCCCGCTGCTTCTGCCACGAGATCGATCATCTCAGCGGCCATCTGTTCCTTGAAAAGTGTGAGCGCATGCTGACGGATGAAGAATTAGTGAAAAATGAGGTCGATGAATAATGCGAATCGTATTTATGGGCACTCCGGACTTTGCAAGTGCATCGCTGGAAGCCCTGCTGAAAAACAGATTTGACGTCACCGCAGTATTTACCCAGCCGGATAAACCACGCGGAAGAGGGATGGAAGTATCATTCTGTGATGTAAAAAAAGTCGCTCTTGCTCATGATCTCCCTGTATATCAGCCCACAACACTTCGGACGGAAGAAGCGACCGAGCTGATTCGCGAACTGAATCCGGACATTCTGGTTGTCGTAGCCTACGGCAAACTGATTCCGGATGATATTCTTGCAATTCCCAGATACGGTGCAGTCAATGTTCACGGTTCTCTATTGCCGAAATACCGCGGTGCTGCACCGATCCAGTGGGCTGTTCTAAACGGTGATGATATCACCGGTATTACTACCATGTACCTCGCCAGTAAAATGGATTGCGGCGACATCATATATCAGGCAGAAACAAAAATAGGGGAGTATGAGACTTCCGGAGAGCTGTTTGACCGGCTGAAAGTTATGGGTGCTGATCTGCTAATCAAAACCCTGAATGATATCGAATCGGGAACGGCTCCAAGAATTCCTCAAAACGACGAGGATGCTTCCGTGGTTCATATGCTGGACAAGTCCATTTGTCCCATTGATTTCACTGCCACTTCAAGACAGGTCATCAAAAAGATATATGGTCTTCAGCCATGGCCGGTTGCTGTTGCCGATATAGGTGGAAACGACCTCAAGATTTTCAAAGCCGAGTATACCGGACATCAGTTTGATAAAACTCCGGGAACTGTCGTTTCAGCAGATAATTGCGGCATAGAAATCGTCTGTGGTGACGGAATGTCGATTCTGATCACAGAAGTGCAGGCATCCGGCAAAAAGCGCATGCCTGCATCCGACTATCTTCGAGGCCATCCGCTGGAGGTATTATGAGTTCACTGGATTCACGCCTTGCTGCAGTCTATATTCTGAAGCGTTTTCGTAAGCAGCGAGCATGGGCATCGGAGACCATCACATCCGCACAAAGCAGATATGAACTGGATCCGAGAGACACTGCACTTGCTGCCATACTTTCAAAGAGTGTATTAGAGCATGAGTCTCTGATCGATTATTATCTGGAACACTTCAGCAGCATTCCTTTGAATCAGCTTGACGAAGAAGTTCTGAATCTGCTTCGGATCGGGATTGTTCAGATTCTTTATCTGGACCGCATTCCGGATTCAGCTGCGGTGGATACCGCAGTTTCCGGTTGCAGGACTCTCGGCAGGAAAAAAGCGTGCGGTTTTGTCAACGCTGTTCTGAGAAGCATTATCCGCAACAAAAATGAACTTCCGGTGCCGGATTCCGATGATCCCGCGGCCGGCCTGGCCTTGCGCTACAGTCATCCGAAATGGCTGGTACAGCGGCTGATACAGGAACACGGATCGGAACATACGGAAGCTTTTTTAAAAGCGAACAACGAAATTGATAGCCGATCTCTGTATGTCAACACACTGATTACAGATTCCGATCAGTTCATATCGCTGCTTCAGGAACATGAAATCTCTTATGTTACGGATCCTCAATGGCCGGAATCCGTGCAGATCCCTCAGATGAGGCGTGTCGATCAGCTGCCTGGTTATCACGAGGGAATGTTCTATGTTCAGGACCCGGCTGCTCATGAGGTTTCTTCCATTGCAGGAGTTTCTCCGAATATTTCCGTATTGGACTGCTGCGCCGCCCCCGGCGGCAAGACGATCAGTTCTTCCATAAAGATGGAAAACACCGGTTCTGTTACTGCATGTGATATCCATGAAAATAAGCTGAAGCGAATCATGGAAAACTGCAGTCGGCTGCATATCACCAACGTGGAATGCTGCGCTCATGATGCCCGTGAAGCTCTCAGCGGCAGCTATGATGTTGTTTTAGCTGATGTGCCTTGTTCCGGGATGGGTGTCATCCGAAAACGCCCTGAGATCCGCTACAAAAGGGAGGAAGAGATCCTCAGTCTCCCACAGATCCAGTTCGATATTCTTTCGAACGTTTCCAGAAATGTCAAACCGGGCGGGACACTCGTTTATTCTACCTGCACGGTGCTGAAAGAAGAGAATGAAGACGTGATAAAGCATTTTCTTTCCTCTCATTCAGATTTTAAACTTGTTCCGTTTACCACCTTCGGCCAGAACTGTGACGGAATGTTTACTTACTGGCCGCAATTACATCACACGGATGGTTTCTTTGTATGCAAGATGAAGAAAACAAGTTAATAGATCTACGGACGCTGTCTCTTGATGAGCTGAAAGCCGAGATGACTCTGCTCGGACAGCCGTCATTTCGTGCCAAGCAAATCTTTCAATGGCTCTCCCGGGATATTGGCAGCTTTGATGATATGACGAACATTTCCAAGGACCTTCGAAATCAGCTGGCGCAGCGTTTCTATGTTTACCGTCCTACTGTTCTGAGCAAGCAGGTTTCTTCGGAGGATGGTACCATTAAGTACCTCTGGGAACTGGAGGACGGCAATGCTGTCGAAACGGTTGTGATGAGCTACCATTACGGAAACACTATCTGCATTTCCACGCAGGTAGGATGCCGTCAGGGCTGTGCTTTCTGCGCCTCCACGATTGGAGGTCTCGTTCGCAATCTGACTCCATCGGAAATGCTCAGCGAAATCATTTTTTCACAGGCGGATTCCGGCAAGCGAATCAATAACATCGTCCTGATGGGAATCGGGGAGCCTCTGGACAACCTGGAAAATGTCATTAAATTCCTTCAGCTGGTCAATTCCTCGGACGGCCTTAATATCGGAATGCGGCACATCACTCTGTCCACATGCGGACTGGTTGAAAAGTTTGACAAATTGGCTTCATATAATTTACAATTAACTTTAACGGTTTCACTGCATGCCCCCGATGATGAGACCCGTTCCAGGATCATGCCGGCAAACCACGGACGCGGCATTGACGCGCTTCTGGATGCCTGTATCCGGTATTATGAACAGACCGGACGACGGATCTCTTTCGAGTACGCAATGATTGACGGCGTGAACGATTCTGATCATCATGCGAGTCTGCTGGCAAATTGTGCCAAAAAAGTCGGAGCACACGTGAATCTCATTACACTGAATTATGTCGCAGAACGTCCGTTCAAGCCGACTACAGACGCACAGATGGCCTCCTTCATCAAGATCCTGACGGATAGGGGAGTCAATGTAACTGTACGGCGGAAACTTGGCAGCGATGTGGATGCCTCGTGCGGACAGCTTCGTCGAAAAAGAATGACGACATAGGAGTTGCTATGGAGTATTTCGGAAAAACCGATATAGGAAAAGTACGAAAAGAGAATCAGGATGATTTTGCTATCCGGGAAGATACGGAACGCCGTCTTGTCGCCGCAGTTGTTTGCGACGGTATGGGCGGTGCAAAAGCCGGCGGTCTCGCCAGCAATCTCGGAACCAAGACCTTTATGGACTATCTGGACAGCCACCTGTTCAATTCTCCTCTGAAACGTCCTTCCTACAGTAATATCATTTCCACTGCCTGTGCAGAGGCCAACGGTATCGTTTATCAGTATTCCTGTTTTGATTCCGACTTTAACGGCATGGGTACGACACTGGTTGGTGCGCTTATCAAGAAAGATCAGGCGTATATCGTCAATGTCGGTGACAGCAGAGCATATCTGGTCGGCAAAAAGGCGATACAGCAGATTACGCTGGATCATTCTCTTGTCGCAGAGATGGTCCGTCGGGGAGAACTTACGGAAGAACAGGCCAAGAATCATCCTCGAAAGAATATCATAACGAATGCCCTGGGGATTGAAGGGGAGATCCAGTCGGATGTTTTTCATACCAAGCTGCACAAAGGAGACCGCTTGCTCTTGTGCAGTGATGGTATCACTAATATTATTTCTGACAGCGAACTGCTGGGTTATTCTCAGATCTATGAATCAGCTGAAGAATTTGTCAATCATCTGATGAAGGTCGCACTGGATCGCGGTGCACCGGACAATATCACGGCAGTAGCCGTTACTATTTAAGCAGGAGGTGATCATATATGGTAAATGAAGAAAAATACATTGGAAAACTTCTGGATGACCGTTATGAACAGCTCGAGCTTATTGGTTCCGGCGGAATGAGCGTGGTTTACAAATCACTGGACCGCAAACTGAATCGCTATGATGCCATCAAGATCCTGAAAGATGATCTGATTGCTGATGATGAATCCAGAGAGCGTTTTCTGGCGGAATCCAGAGCCATCGCCATGCTTTCTCATCCGAACATCGTTTCGATCTATGATGTGGGCCACAGCGATGATGTGGGAGATGCCATTGAGTACATCGTCATGGAACTGATCGACGGCATCACGCTTAAACAATACATTAAAAAGCGCGGTCAGCTGAACTGGAAGGAATCTCTGCATTTCTCAGCTCAGATCGCTAAAGCACTTGCTCATGCTCACGAAAAGGGCATCATTCACAGGGACATCAAACCGCAGAATATCATGCTTCTGAAAGACGGCACCATCAAGGTTGCTGATTTTGGCATCGCCGCCCTGCAGAACAGCATGGAGGACTCCGATGAGGCACTTGGTTCGGTTCATTATATGGCACCGGAACAATCAAAGGGTGCCGCAGCCGATGCACGCAGTGATATTTATTCTCTTGGTGTCGTCATGTATGAAATGCTTACCGGTCAGTATCCGTACACCGGTGAGACTCCGGAAGAGATTGCCATCAAACATATCAACGGCAATCCCGTCCGACCGCGTAAACTGAACAAATCCATTCCTGTCCGACTGGAAAAGATCATCCTTAAAGCGATGTCCAGCGATCTTCAGACCAGATATCAGACTGCAGAGGAAATGGTTCAGGATCTTGAGAAATTCCGACAGGAACAGGTGACGGAGGAGATGAAATCCTCCATCGGTCCGATCGATCTGGAAGGAAAGGATCCGGTTCCGGAGCCCAAACCTCCCAGAAAAACCGCCGCAAAGAAAGAAGGGAAGGATAAACCGGTTCCCGAAGTGGCACCCATCCGGAATAAAGGAGATCTTTCCAAGGAAAACTTTAAGAAACGGCGCAGACGTTCCCGCAAGGTCACAATGCTGACCGGTGTATTCTGTGTGCTGCTTCTGATCCTTGCGTTGGTTGCCTTCCTCTGGAATTTCTGGCTGAAGGATCTTTTCTCCGCCAGTGAAAAAGTGGAGATCCCTGATTTCTCCGGGCAGAAGTATGAAGACGTTATCAATAACAAGGAATACAAAGGTCTGTATAACTTCTCCGAACGGGTGGCCATCGACACAGAACATGATTATGGTACCATCATCGGTCAGACCCCTGCGGCTCATAAGAACATGTCCAAACTGTCCAACGGAATCGACATTGAATTTACCATCAGTTCCGGTTATACCCAGGTGGAAGTTCCAGCTGTAGGCGACGGAAAGTATACCGGTGAGGAAGCTAAGAAGATCCTGGAAGATGCCGGATTCGTCGTCCAGACCAATACGGCGCCATCCGGATCCATTAAAGAAGGATATGTGATCAGCTGCACTCCTGAGACGGGAACGAATCAGGACATCGGTTCTACCATCACGATCCTGATCAGCTCCGGTCCAGAAAAAACAACGGTAGAGATGCCGGAACTGGAAGGGAAAAACATTACGGAAGCCCGTGCGATCATCGAAGAAAACAGGCTGAAACTGTCGGACGATATCACATATACGCCTAACAGCGGCAAGACCTCAGGCACTATAATCGGACAGGTTCCTAAACCGGGCGTGAGTGTCAGCAACGGAACTACTGTATATGTTGAAGTTGCCAACTGATGCAAGAGGTATTTATGCCGAAAGGAACGATAATTAAAGCATTGAGCGGTTTTTACTATGTGAAGACCGCAGAGAAGATCGTGCAGTGCCGTGCCAGAGGAAAATTCCGTTTAGACGGAATGACTCCTCTGGTCGGCGATCACGTCGTTATTATTGAAGATCAGAATGGGGAAGGAAGGCTAGAAGAAATCCTTCCCCGTAAAAATTCCTTTATTCGCCCGGCAGTAGCCAATATCGATGTCATGGTTTTTATTGCTGCCAATACGAACCCCATTACGGATCCGTTTCTCATTGACCGTGTCTCTGTCATATCCGAGTATGCCGGTTGTGAAACCGTGATCTGCATCAACAAGACCGATATTGATTCCGGGGAAGAACTTTATTCCATTTATGAGAAATGCGGTTTTAAAGTTATTTCCACCAGCGCCCTTACCGGTTCCGGAATCTATGAACTGAAAGGAATTCTGAAAGGGAAGATCTCCGCCTTTACCGGGAATTCCGGTGTGGGGAAATCCAGTATACTCAACTCCATTTCACCGGATCTGAACCTGAAAGTGGATGATGTAAGCGACAAACTGGGGCGTGGAAAACATACCACCAGGCATGTGGAGCTGCATAACATCGGGGAAGATACGTATATCGCGGACACTCCCGGATTTGCTTCTTTTGACGTGGATATGATCGCAGGGATTGAAAAAGAAGATCTTCCTTCCTGTTTCCCAGAATTTCGTCCTCATCTGGGAAAATGCCGCTTTGATGACTGCTATCATATCAATGAGCCGGACTGTTCGATACTCCGCGCATTAGCCGACGGAGAGATACCGGAATCACGTCATCAGAGTTATGTCCGACTGTTTGAAGTGGCAAAAAACAGGAAAGACTGGGAGAACAAGAACAGAACAAAAAGCGGACGAAAATAGTATTGCTTATGGCAATACTGTGTGATAATATTCATATTTAGTGAAATTTTAGTATTTGAAGGAGTTGTTTTTATGTCCGGACATTCGAAATGGCATAATATTCAGAAAACCAAAGGTGCCGCTGATGCAAAACGCGCCCAGACTTTCACCAAGATCGCCCGTGAGATGATCGTAGCGGTCAAGGAAGGCGGAGGAGGCAACCCGGACAGCAATTCCAAACTTGCCGCTGTTATTGCGAAAGCAAAAGCCGCCAACATGCCCAACGACAACATCAAACGAACGATTGAGAAGGCTCTTGGCGCAGGTAATACGGACAACTACGAGCGCATCACCTATGAAGGATACGGACCCAACGGTGTTGCCGTCATCGTTGATGCAATGACGGATAACCGAAATCGTACCGCAAGCGAGGTCCGCCATTACTTTGATAAATACGGCGGAAATCTCGGCGCAACCGGCTGCGTATCCTGGTCATTTGACCGCAAAGGTGTCATTGTTATTGACAATGAAGATCAGGAACTGGATGAAGATACTGTGATGATGGACGCTCTGGACTGCGGTGCCGATGACTTTGAACCGGACGAGAACATCTATACGGTATACACCGCTCCCGATGATATTGCTGCTGTTTCTACTGCACTCACGGAAAAAGGGTACTCACTTCTTTCCGCTCAGGTGGAAATGATCCCGCAGAACGGATATATCAAACTGGATAATGAAGATGATGCAAAGAACATGGAAAAAATGCTGGAAATGTTCGAAGACAACGACGATGTCCAGAACGTCTGGCACAACTGGGAAAACTGATTAAGAAATAATAAAAGCCATTGCATGACGATTCATGCAATGGCTTTTCTAGTCCGCCTGTAAGCCGGGTTCTGTTAAAAGCAGTCATCTATCTGTGGCAGGGGATTGCTCCCGTGCTCAAGCCACCTCCTCAGGACGGCGGGGCGTGCCTTAGTGTCCTTCCACGGTGTTGCTCCGAATAGAGTTTACAGCGTCAGCATGTCTCCATGTGACGGGTGAGCTCTTACCTCGCCTTTCCACCCTTACCGGAAAAATCCGGCGGTATATTTCTGTTGCACTTGTCCGAGGGTCACCCCTGGCGGATGTTATCCGTTATTCTTGCCCCTGGAGCCCGGACTTTCCTCACATACATATTTTCATATTGTACCCGCGACTGCTCAGCGAACTACTTTAGTTATTGTAGCACCGACTTTATTGAAGTCAACATTATTTTCCGCTGGTTCATTCTTGTAAACTTCTGAAAGCGGGGTTATAATTTCTCGTGATAACACCCCCATGAGAACTGAGGTAATTTCTATGACTATGAATGAATACATCAACAGCTTGAAAGGGAAGTCCATTGGAGTTATCGGAATCGGTGTCAGCAACACACCTCTGATCCGAACCCTGCTGGACCATGGTCTGACGGATATCACTGCATGTGATGTCCATTCCGCAGAAGATCTGGGGGAAACCGCGCGGGAATTAAAAGATAGAGGAGTAAAACTCCAGCTGGGACCGGATTATCTGGAAAAACTTGATTTTGATATTATTTTCCGCACTCCCGGCCTGATGCCCTTTGATCCCCATCTTGTACGTGCCAAGGAACAGGGAAGTGTTCTTACATCAGAGATGGAAGCATTCCTGAAGATCTGTCCCTGCCCTGTAATCGCTGTAACCGGCTCTGACGGCAAGACCACCACAACCACCATCATATCGGAGCTTTTGAAAAAACAGGGATTCTGTGTCCATTTAGGGGGCAATATCGGCCATCCGCTGTTTTCGGAAGCGGAAACGATCCATCCGGAGGATTATGCCGTTTTGGAACTCAGTTCATTTCAACTTCACAGTATGGATGCTCATCCAAACGTTGCGGTGATCACCAATATTTCTCCCAACCATCTGGATAAGCATCTTGATTATAAGGACTACTATGATTCCAAGGCCAATATCTTTATCAAACAGACGGCAGAAGACCATCTGATCCTGAATGCGAACGATGAGATGACCCCGTATTACGAAAACATGAGCTCCGGCAGTATATCATATTTTGCAAGAGAACAGGCGGTATCGAACGGCGTATACAGTGAAGGAGACAGCATCTATTCTATTTATCCCGGCGATAAGCCGCACCTGATCATGTCCGCTTCAGACATTATCCTGCCGGGAGTTCATAATCTGGAAAACTACCTGGCAGCGATCTGTGCCACACGGGGGCTTGTCACGGTTGAGACCTGCAGGGAAGTGGCACATTCTTTTTCCGGAGTGGAACACCGGCTGGAACGTGTGCGGATATGGAATGGCATTACCTTTATCAATGATTCCATCGGAACGAGCCCAACTCGTACTATCGCAGGACTTCACGCAATGAAGAAAAAACCGATTCTGATAGCGGGAGGATACGACAAGGGCATTCCCTTTGACGAACTGGGTACCGAAATCAACCAGTACTGCAAGAAAATCTATCTTACCGGTGATACTGCTGAACTGATCTGTGATTCCATCATGAATGCGGAAAATCGCAGAACATACAGTCCTCCAGTGGAGATTGTGGAGGATTTCAAAGACTGCTTCCTCACTGCTGCATCTGCCGCAGAGGAAGGTGATATCGTACTTCTTTCACCGGCATGTGCCGCATTCGATCATTTCAAGAACTTCATGGAACGCGGCAAATATTTCAAAGAACTCGTTTCCAAACTATAACCGGACTCATAAAAGAGGCGGTCTGAAAAATCAGACCGCCTCTTTTAATTTTACTCTTCCGGAATCTTGCAGACATCCACCCATCGCAATGCATGCGAGATCTCAAACAGTTCTTCCGGTGTCAGTTCTATGGCACTGTTGGCACTGCCAACGGCAGGGTAGACGGAAGGAAACCGTTTCACACTGGAATCAATAAAGATCTCCACATCTTCCTTCACCGCGAAAGGACAAACGCCTCCGACTCCATGCCCGATCAGTTCTTCCACAACGTCATGTGTCAGCATGGAAGCTTTCAGGCCGAATTCCGATTTGAATTTCTTGTTATCGACCCTGGCATCTCCGGCAGCAACGACAAGCATGGGATGTTCTTTTCCTTTGAACGACAACGTTTTTGCGATTCTGGCACCTTCCACACCAACTGCCTGCGCTGCCAGATCCACCGTGGCACTGGAAACATCAAACACCTGAATCCGATCTTCCACACCAAATTGTTTCAAATACTCCGTTGCGGAATCTAATGACATAAAAGAGCGTCCTTTCCGTCAAATTATCTGCGGCCAAAGCCGCCGCCTCCGAAGCCGCCGCCTCCATGGCCTATTCCACCGCCGAAACCACTTCCGCCAAAACCACCGCTGTGACTTCCGCCGAAGGAGCCCCATGAGCTTCCTCCGGTAAAATTGGAGTGGTGGGAGGACGGATTATAGAAGTCATAATAGTTATGCATTCCCGTATGGTATCCCCAGTAAGGACGGCGAGGTCCGAAAAACAAGAAATAGGGAAGCCATGTTCCGGTTCTGATGTAGTGCGTACGGCGTATGGATCGAACGATTGCATGGAAGAAAACATACAGGAAAATCAGAGTGAATATCAGGGAAAACAGATCCACACTGCTGCCGTATTCTCCGTACGAATCCGAATTCGTAATATACTGGTCCGCATGGGAAACGTTGGCCGTATACTGGGTATCAAACCACTCAAGGATACCGTCAAATACAGTATTGACTGCCTGATCATACTTTCCGGCATCGAAATAGTTTTCGAACTTATTGAGGTCATCTCCCAGACTGTCCGCCAGAGAGTCCACATCGATACCGAGACCGCACTGGATATAGTACTTGTTTTCCTCTGTTACCAGAAGGATCAGGATCCCATTATTGTAATCACTGGAACCGATACCCCAGCTGTTGAACAGTTTCATGGCGTATTCATCACTGCTGAACCCTCCGGTATATTTCACCGTGGCAACAACGACCTGCGCTCCGCTGCACTGCTGTTCCAGAGCTCCGTTGAAATTTTTAATCTTCTCAACGGTAGACTGGGACAGGACATTGGCGTTATCGGTAACGTAATATACATCGCTTGCATTGAGAGTCTCTGCATGGATAGGGATCGCAAGAAAACTTGCGATCATGACCAGCACGATTAATACATGAAAAAATCTAGCTCTCATTTCATCACCTTATGCAAAATAAGCGGGGGCTTTCACTCCGGACAGTTTTGCCAGGATATTTGCCGGGAAGGAGTGGTACGGTCCGTTGATAAACGAACTGACTGACTCGTTGTAGCCGGAGCTCTCAATCGTGGCAATGGCACCGTCATAGTTGGTCTGATACTGAGCGAAGCCGGTCTGATCCCGGTCATTGAGCGTTTTGGTTTTCAGCTCATTGATCACCTGTGTTGCGACCGTTCTCAGTTCGGAATAATTGGCATACAGTTCTTTGATATTGCCTGCCTTACCGTCCAGATTGGTCTCCAGATGACTTCTTGCATCATTCAGCGCCGTCGTATCAATCCCGTATTCCATGGCGATCGTACTGATTCCGAGGCAGGAGCTGGAAATGTTTTTCAGTTGCGTAAAAACCGACGGATGCAGATAACCATCATAATTGATTCCGCTGTAAAAGCCTTCCGTTATCTCATTGACCTTATTGCCCAGTTTCACATGGGTAGCCAGAAGAGTAGAGGCAATTACCAAGATCACCGCAAGTATGATAGCCACTGTTTTATTCTTCAAAATTCCCATTATTAACACCTGTTGTTTCATCTGACATCAATATCAGATTTGATTATTAATACCTTTACTTGGAATATTATCCGCGCATTTCAAGCAGTTTCTGTTTCAGTTCGCCCTCGATCTGTCCCAGCTCGATTTCTGCCTGTTCGCGGCGGGCGCGTCCTTCGTTCTGGATCTGTTTCACTTCTTCCAGTGTGTCGATCAGTTCCTGATTGGTCTTTTTCAGCGTCTCAAGATCAATGATTCCACGCTCGGATTCCTTGGCAACTGCAACGCTGCCCTGGTGAAGTTTCTCAGCATTTTCCTCCAGCAGTTTGTTGGTTACTTCCGTCACTTCATTCTGTGCTTTAGCCGCCTGTTCCGAATGATAGATGGAAAGAGCCATGACCATCTGATTCTTCCACAGAGGAATGGTGTTGACGATGGAGGACTGGATCTTCTCGCTCATCAGGTTATCGTTGTTCTGGATCATGCGGATCTGCGGTGCCATCTGAATGGAAACAACGCGCGTCAGTTCGAGGTCATGGATCTTCTTCTCAAATCTGCCGATCATGTTGGCAAAATCATTTGCTTTCTGCGCATCTTCCGCATTGCCGCTCTTCTCTGCAGCTGCTTTCAGTTTGGGAAGTTCTTCGTTGCGGAGCTGTTCGGCCTTGATCTTTCCGGCAATGATGTACATGGTGAGTTCTTTCTGATACTCTTCATTGCGTTCATACATCTTATCCAGCATTGCAGTATCCTTCATCAGGACGATCTGATGCTGCTGAAGCTGTTCAACGATCTTGTCCACGTTTACTTCCGCTTTGTCATACTGTGCCTTCAGACTGGCAAGACTCTGCTCTGTCTTCCTGAACAGACCTTTGATTCCTTTTTTATCTTTTTCATCGAAATTGAATCCTTCCAGCTCTACAACAAGATCGGAAAGGATGCCGCCGACCTCGCCAAGATCCTTAGTCTTGACAGACTGAAGAGCAGACTCGGAAAACTCTGCGATATTCTTCTGTGCGGCTGCACCGTAATTGAGAACCTGCTCGGTGTTCAGCACATCGATCTTTTCTGCAAATTCACGAACCGCAGCCTGTTCCTCTGGAGTGAGAGACTCGATATCGAGCCGCTCACCGGAAACATCATCGGTATATACAGCCTCCGTCGCTTCCACTGCATCACCAACAGCTTCCTGTACTGCGGTAGCAAATGCGGTACCTGTTTCATTGGGATCCAGTGTCAGATGGATTGAGGAGCCAGAACCTTCGTTTTTCACTTCAAATTCATTGTTGTCTGCCATGATAGTTGTTCCTTTCGTTTAGCATAAGAATATAATTGCGAATCATTTATTTGACTTTGAAATCCGATTTTCCGGAGAGACCTTCCCGTTCCAGCATCTGGTTCATGACCTGAATATCGGTTTCGATATCCAGTGCCTGATTGGCAAACAGCGCATCCAGCTGTTTTTTATACGCCGCAATCGCCGTATCCAGCATCGATTCGATGTTCTCCATACTTTTATCCAGATTGGATCCTGAGATTCCTTGACTGCTCATACGGTCATAGGAATTCAGAAGCTTCAGCGTGGTAGGGAGGTAGTAATTCATAAACTGTTTGATCTGAGGCACATCCGAGGGATCCTCAATAGCATCTTGAATGATCTTATCCGTGATCTGCATCAGTTCATTGATTCTGGAACGAATCTCGGGTTTTTCAATGGATTTGTACAATCGCCCCATTTCCGCTAGAGCCATCCGGCCTTCCTTGATAATGGGATCCACTTTCGGCCCGTAACTGATATTTTCCTGTTCCTGTTTGATCTCTTCTGCTGAAGGTTTCTGGGAAGAGAGGACCATATAGGTCAGATACGATGCGATCCCGGAGAGCACCGCCGTCAGTATCAGCGCCCACAGCTTATACACGGGGAAAATGATGCTGCACAAAACCCAGCAGAGGCCAAAGGCGTAGATCGGGAAAACAGTTTTTTTGTTTTTTAAGGTCAATCAACTCACCTCGCTCAGATATATATAAATATTATATAATAATAAATATAATATTATCAATGCGAAATAGCGTCAAGGTATTGGAAAAATCCCACAATTATTGTATAATATATCAGTTAGTTTTGACGATTATTTTCCTGTTTTTTCCGGAGGTTTTCTCATGATAAAAATCGCTCCTTCAATTCTTTCTGCCGATTTTGCAAAGCTCGGGCAGGATGTGGATGAATGCCTGCAGGGCGGGGCAGATTATATTCATTTTGATGTGATGGACGGGGAATTCGTCCCCAACATTTCTATCGGTATTCCGGTACTGAAATCCCTGCGGAAGCATACTGACGGTTTCATCGATGTTCATCTGATGATCGACCGGCCGGTTCGTTATGTGGAGACGTTTGTCAACGCCGGAGCGGATCTTCTGACATTCCATGTGGAATCCGACAGCGAAGAAAACATCATGGCAGCGGTCAGGAAGACAAAGGAGCTCGGAAAAAAAGCAGGCCTGTCCGTAAAGCCAAAAACTCCGGCAGATGCTCTGTATCCCTACATGGAACTGCTTGACCTTGTACTGGTTATGACCGTAGAGCCGGGCTTTGGGGGACAGTCCTTTATGGCAGATATGCTTCCGAAGATCGACACATTAGCCAAATATATCGAGGAGCACCATCTGGATTGTGAGCTGGAAGTGGACGGCGGAATAGACATAAAGACCGCACCACTGGTCAAAAAGGCCGGCGCTAATGTTCTTGTTGCCGGCAGTGCAGTATTCCGTGAAAAGGATCGCGGACGGATCATTCAGGCATTACGCGAAGTATGACAGAACAAGAAGGAGATCACTATGGATTTTTATCCTGCTTCAATGGAAAACCTGATCGATAAATTTGCTTCTCTGCCGGGAGTAGGCAGAAAAAGCGCACAGCGTCTGGCATTTCACATGCTTTCTCTTCCTGACGGACAGGCGGAGCTGTTTGCCGATGCAATCATCCAGGCCAGAAAAAATGTCCATTGCTGCAAGGTATGCCAGAACCTGACGGAAGGTGATATCTGCGGCATCTGTGACAATGACAACCGAGATCACAGCACGATCTGTGTCGTCACGGAACCGAAAGATGTCCTTACCATCGAACAGAGCCATGAATATCACGGCGTTTATCATGTTCTGCACGGAGCACTGTCTCCCATCAGTCATATTGGTCCCGATGATATTCGGATCCGTGAACTGCTGCAGCGCATTGCAGACAACGATATCCGTGAGATCATCATGGCAACAAATCCCGACACCGAAGGGGAGGCCACTGCCATGTATATTTCCCGGCTTCTTCAGCCCTTCGGAGTAAAAGTAACTCGGCTGGCCTACGGCATCCCGGTGGGATCCAACATCGAGTTTGCGGATTCCGCAACAATCATCCGTGCAATAGAGGGAAGAACAGAAATGTAATTAACGAGAACAAGAATACTGAATCATTTTGGAGGTTTTATGGCAAATACAAAAAACAATAACAAAAAGCCAAAAGAACGAACGAACAAAGAAAACAAAAAAAACGCGAGCAAAGCTTTAAATAGATCCAGATCCGGAATCGTTTCTGCAAAAAAGAAAGCGGCTTCCACAAGAAAAAACATGCCGAAGAAAACATCAAAGCTCAAGATCATTCCTCTTGGCGGTCTGGGCGAGATCGGCAAAAACATGACGGTCTTTGAATATGAGAATGATATCATTCTTGTGGACTGCGGCATGGGCTTTCCCGATGTGGATATGTACGGCATCGATGTCGTCATTCCGGACATCACCTATTTAAAGGAAAACATCAGCAAGGTCCGTGGAATCGTTATCACACACGGTCACGAGGACCATATCGGCGCCATCCCGTATATCATCAGCGAGATCGATGTCCCGATTTACGGCACTGCTCTGACCAACGCCATCATCGAACTGAAACTGGAAGAGCGGGATCTTCTGAAGAACACGCAGATCTTCACAAAAAAGGCAGGGGATCATATCCATCTTGGCTGTTTTGATATCGAACTGATCCATGTCAATCACAGCATTTCCGACGCAGTAGCTCTGGCGATCTCCACACCTATCGGTGTTGTGGTCCATACAGGAGATTTCAAGATCGATGTATCGCCCATTAACAGTGAAATGATCGACCTTACCCGTTTTGGAGAACTGGGAAAGCAGGGAGTACTTGCTCTTCTTTCCGACTCTACCAATGTGGAAAAGGCAGGACATACCGATTCCGAGCGGAAAGTCGGAGACGGATTTGAAAAACTTTTCTACGGCTGTACGAAACGGATCATTGTGACTACCTTTGCATCCAACGTTGACCGCATCCAGCAGATCATCAACGCAGCCGTGAAGTATAAGCGTAAAGTCGCCGTAACCGGCCGCAGCATGGAAAACATCATCAAAGCTGCTACGGAGCTTGGCTATATGTCTGTTCCTGCAGGCACACTGGTCGAACTGAACCAGATCAGCAACATCCCAAGCCATCGGCTGTGCATCATTTCCACCGGAAGTCAGGGCGAGAGCATGTCCGCTCTTTACAGGATGGCCTTCCTCCAATCACCGTCAGATCGATATTGACGCCGGAGACCGTGTCATCATATCCGCCTCCGCCATCCCAGGAAACGAAAACATGATCAGCCGTGTCATCGACGAACTGTTTTCCAAGGGCGCCGAAGTAATCTACGACCGAAAGACGGATCTTCATGTTTCCGGCCATGCATCTCAGGAAGAACAGAAGATGATCCTGGCTCTGACGAAACCGAAATACTTCATTCCCGTCCATGGTGAGTACCGTATGCAGGTCAAACATGCTGCACTTGCGCAGGATATGGGAGTTCCCGCCAAAAATACCGTCATTGCAGAAAACGGCAGCATCATCGAACTGTCCGAGAAAAACATCAAGCTCAACGGTACTGTTCAGTCCGGTGCCGTTCTGGTGGACGGTATGGGAGTGGGAGAAGTCGGTTCCATTGTCATGCGTGATCGTCACAAGCTGGCGGAAGACGGAATGATCGCCGTTATCATCGCCATGTCCACCTATGATATGCGCCCTGTCAGCGAGCCCGAGATCATCACCAGGGGATTTGTCTATGTGAAGGAGCACGAGGATCTCATAGACGAATTAAAACGCGTTACCATGGAATCGGTTGATTCCTGTGACGCCAGAAACATACGGGATATCTCTTCTATCAAAAGCTGCATC
>CADCMP010000002.1 GCA_902802565.1 Oscillospiraceae bacterium | reverse complement strand
TGACCAATGAAACTGAGGAGATCCTGGGCGTTACGCTTCCGGCAATAACCATTCCGGTCCGTCCGGGCCGTAACCTGGCGGTGATCCTGGAGCTTGCTGCCATGAACAACCGGCAGAAGAAACTGGGATTCAATGCCGCGGAAACGTTGGCGGACAATGTGGATTACGCAGTAGATGCCGGCCTGTATTAATAATGAATAAATCAGATAGCAAAACCATAGCATAGGAGAGGAATATGACACATCAAGAGAGTTTAACCAAGGTAATCGAAGAGATCAGAGAAGAATATCCCGGAATGCTGATTCTGGAAAACGAACCGTTTTCCAAACATGGTTCCATGCGGGTCGGAGGGCCGATCCGTGCCATCGCCAGCCCGGGAGACGTGTTTTCTCTGAGCAAGGTCTGTTCCTACCTGAAACGGAATGCCATAGCACCGTTCATCCTCGGCAACGGAACGAATGTCGTCATTCCGGATGAGGGTCTGGATCTGTTTATGATCAAAACGGAAAAGCTCACAAAGATGTGGATGCAGACGGACGGCTCGCTGTACGCCGAAGCGGGAAACTCTCTGGCTAAGGTCAGCCAGTTTGCGCAGGCGAACGGCCGTGCCGGGCTGGAATTTGCTTCCGGCATCCCCGGCACGCTGGGCGGAGGAATCCTCATGAATGCCGGTGCGTACGGCGGAGAGATGAAAGACTATATCCGCACGGTAGTCGCCATCAAACTGGAAGATCAGGCCATGTATGAAATCGAAGCAAAAGACTGTGATTTCGGATACCGCCACAGCCTGTTTGAAGACGGAGGATACGTGATCCTGGCAGCGGTGTTCGATCTGCCGGAAGGAGACAAGGATGCCATTGCGGAACAGATGCGCACACTTAACGAGAAGCGGCGAAACAGCCAGCCGCTGGATCTGCCGTCCTGCGGCAGCGCATTCAAGCGTCCCGTCGGCGGGTATGCTGCCGCGCTGATCGAGGAGGCAGGCCTGAAAGGATATTCCGTAGGAGGGGCGCAGGTTTCCGAAAAACACTCTGGTTTTGTGGTGAACAAGGGCGGCGCCACCTATGATGATATCGTGGCGCTCATGGATCATATCCGCAAGGAAGTAAAGAAGAACTCCGGAATCACACTGGAACCGGAAATGAAGATCTATCCCAAGAAAATGATCCTGGTGGATCAGACTCCGGTAGAGATCCCGGAGGAACTGAAGGAAGAGTTCGAAAAGTTCAAGCAGGAACGGGCTAAGCAGAAAAAAGACGAGGAGAGCTGATGGAATTTCTGATCATATCCGGAATGTCCGGCGCCGGAAAGAGCCGGGCGGCCGATGTTATGGAGGATCTGAATTACTACTGTGTGGACAACCTGCCGGTTGCACTGATTCCGCGTTTTGCGGAACTGTGCATGGCGACGCAGGAACGGTACGAAAAAGTCGCATTGGTAATGGATGTCCGAGAACGGGACGGTTTTGCAGACCTGTTCAGCACACTGGACAGCCTGAAGAACATGGGCTGCACTTACCGCATGCTGTTTATGGATGCAGACACGGCAACACTCATAAAACGATACAAAGAGTCTCGCCGCCCCCATCCTCTTGCCGGCAACGGAACCACGATGGAGGAAGCAATCCGGCAGGAATATGAGCTGATGACGCCGATTCGCGCCAGGGCAGACTATGTGATCAATTCCACCGGTATGACCCATGGTATGCTTCAGCAGCGGCTGTATTCCCTGTTTGGAGGAGATCAGAGCAAAAAAACAATCACCGTCAATATCACGGCATTCGGCTATAAACACGGAATTCCCCTGGATGCAGATCTGGTTCTGGATGTCCGGTTCCTTCCAAACCCTTATTACGAAGAAGATCTGCGGCAGAAGACCGGTCTGGATCCGGAAGTGCGCAACTACGTGTTTGCTTCGGATGTTTCCAGGGAATTCATGGACAAGCTGACGGATCTGGTAGATTTTCTCCTCCCGCTGTATATCGAGGAAGGAAAATTCTCCCTGACGATCGCGGTAGGATGTACCGGAGGACGGCACCGCAGCGTGGCGGTGGGATATGAACTTAGAAACCACCTGTTGGAGAAGGGCATCAATGCGGTAGCCTTCCAGCGGGATATTGAGAAGTGAGGACTACAGGATGTCGTTTGCATCAGACACAAAAGCAGAACTGTGCCAGATAAAAATCGACTCAAAAAGCTACGCCGTGGCACAGGCCTACGGCGTGCTGTTATATTGCAACACATTTACGGCAGATGAAATACGGATCATAACTGCGGCGGATGCCTTTGCACAGACACTTCCCAGATTGTTCCGTAAGGCGTTTAATGTTACTTTCGACAGAAGCCCGGATCGGGAAGCAAAAGGGAAGAAGAGCTTTATCATTACGGACAGAGACAAGATCCGCGCCATTTATTCCGCCTTTGATATCGATGCGGATACAACTCCGGTCCTGCACATCAACCATGGCGTGCTGGAGGAAGACGGGCAGAAGATCGCCTTCGTCCGCGGAGCTTTTCTTGCCGGAGGAAGCGTGTCCGACCCGGAGAAGAGCTACCATCTTGAGCTGTCCACGACCCATGCCAGCGTCAGCAGAGAGGCATATTCCATCCTGCTGGATATGGGATTCTCTCCGAAAGAGACCAAGCGGTCCGGCAGCTCCATGCTGTATTTCAAACAGTCCGAAACCATTGCGGATTTCTGTACCTGGATCGGGGCACCGGTAACGGCACTGAAGATCCTGAACGCAAAGGTGGACAAGGATATGAGAAATGCCATCAACCGGAAAGTCAACTGTGACTCCGCAAATGCAGACAAGATCGTTCTGGCTGCACAGGAACAGCTCAATGCCATCAAGGAGATTGACCGGGTTTTCGGACTGGAGAATCTTCCGACGTCCCTTCATGAGGCGGCGCTGCTTCGCATTGCCAATCCGGCAGCGAGCATCTCCGATCTGGCAAAACTGTCTCTCCCGCCGGTGTCCAAGTCTACGCTGAATTACCGGCTGAATAAACTAATGGCACTGCAGAAAAAACTGCTGGAAACCGGCTCCGATGCGGAGACGGAGGAAGGAATCTAGAAGCTTATGGCCTTTGCCCATCTACATGTTCATACCGAATACAGTCTGCTGGACGGTGCCTGCCGTATCCCGGATCTGGTAAAACGGGCCAAAGAGCTTGAAATGGATTCTCTGGCCGTGACCGATCACGGCGTTATGTACGGTGCAGTAGCCTTTTATCAGGCATGCAGCGCGGAGGGAATCAAACCAATTATCGGATGCGAGGTCTATGTTGCACCCCGCAGTATGGAAGACAAGGAGCACGGGATCGATAATGACTATTCCCATCTGATCCTGCTGTGTGAAAACGAAGAAGGGTATCACAATCTGTGCTACATGGTCTCGGAGGCGTTTACAAAGGGGTTCTATGTAAAACCCAGAATCGACTGGAGTCTCCTGCGAAAACATGCAAATGGACTGATCTGCCTGTCAGGATGTATTGCCGGCGCGATTCCCCAGATGCTTATCAGTGACCGTTACGAGGCGGCAAAAGCCAAAGCGGAAGAATTACAGGAACTGTTCGGCCCGGATCACTTCTATCTGGAGATCCAGAATCACGGAATCAGCGAAGAGCAGAAAGCGACCGCCGGTCTGATCCGGATCTCTCAGGAGACCGGAATCCCGCTGGCGATGACGAACGATGCTCATTACGTGAGAAAGGAAGATGCCCGCAATCACGATGTTCTTCTCTGCATTCAGACAGGAAAGACGCTGGATGATCCGGACCGCATGCGGTTTGCCAACGATGAGTTCTATCTGAAAAGCGAAGAAGAGATGCGAGCTCTGTTTCCGGATCAGCCGGAAGCGGCGGATAATACGGCAAAGATCGCTGCGCGCTGCCACTTCGATTTCGAGTTCGGCAACTATCATCTTCCCAAATTTGCCCTCCCGGAAGGGGAGACGGACAGCTATGAATATCTGGTGAAACTCTGTGAGCGGGGTTTTGTACAGCGCTATCCAAACAATCCCGAATATCATAAACAGTTGGAGTATGAATTGGATGTGATCCGATCCATGGGATTCGTTGATTACTTCCTCATCGTTTCCGACTTCATTGGTTATGCCAAGAGCCAAAAGATCCCCGTGGGTCCCGGACGAGGCAGTGCCGCCGGCAGTGTTGTCAGTTACTGTCTCCACATTACCGATGTGGACCCCATGAAATACTCATTGTTCTTTGAGAGATTTCTGAACCCCGAACGCGTATCCATGCCGGATATTGATGTGGATTTCTGTGTGAACCGACGGGGAGAAGTCATCAATTACGTGAACGAAAAATATGGTCATGACCATGTGGCGCAGATCGTGACCTTTGGTACAATGGCCGCCCGGGGCGCAGTCCGCGATGTCGGCCGAGTTATGAACGTCAGTTATGCGGAGACGGATCAGGTCGCAAAGCAGATCCCCGCGACACTGAATATCAAACTGAAGGAAGCGCTTGCCGTTTCCAAGCCGCTGCGGGACATGTATCAGGAAAACGATACGGTACATCAGCTCATCGATACAGCTCAGGCGCTGGAAGGAATGCCCCGGCATGCATCGACCCATGCCGCTGGCGTGGTGATCACGGAAAAGCCGGTGTACGAATATGTTCCTCTTGCCATGAACGACGAGTCCGTGGTGTGTCAGTTCGGCATGGTCACGCTGGAGCAGCTGGGCCTTCTGAAAATGGACTTTCTCGGCCTGCGAAATCTGACCGTTCTGGAAGATGCTGCCCGACTTGTACGGAAAACGAATCCGGAATTTCAGGTGGACCAGATCCCGGAGGAAGATGAGAAAGTGTTTGCCATGCTTTCCGCTGGACGCACGGAAGGCGTTTTCCAACTGGAATCTGCCGGAATCACCAGCGTGTGCACCAGACTCAAACCGAAGAGTATTGAGGACATTACAGCCGTCATCGCGCTTTATCGGCCGGGACCTATGGAGTCGATACCCCGCTTTATCGAGTATTCTGCCTCGCCGGAGAAAATCCGGTATAAACACCCCCTGTTAAAGCCGATCT
Organism: Oscillospiraceae bacterium; assembly: GCA_902802565.1. GTDB lineage: Bacteria > Bacillota > Clostridia > Oscillospirales > Oscillospiraceae > UBA2922. Next base: position 74,414 of record CADCMP010000002.1, on the reverse strand, counting down.
TGGAAGTGACCTACGGATGTATCGTTTATCAGGAACAGGTCATTGAGATCTTCCGCCGGCTGGCAGGATTCTCCCTGGGACAGGCCGACATCATCCGCCGCGCCATGTCCAAGAAAAAACATGCCGTTATCGATGCCGAACGGATTGCGTTCGTGCATGGTGATCCGGAGCGGAACATTACCGGTGCCATGGCCAACGGTGTTCCGGAAGACGTGGCAAACTCCATTTATGATGAGATCATCGATTTTGCCAGCTATGCATTCAACAAGGCGCATGCCGTATCCTATGCCATCGTGACATACCGTACGGCATACATGAAATGCCATTATCCCTGTGAATATATGGCGGCTCTTCTGACAAGCGTTTTGGAAAACAGCACCAAGATTGCGGAATACATCGCTGAATGCAAGTCCATGGGCATTTCACTGCTTCCGCCGGATGTCAATGAATCCGAAGCAAACTTTACGGTATCCGGAGACAACATCCGCTTTGGACTGGTTGCAATCAAGGGCATTGGAAGAGGATTCATCCATGCACTGGAGCAGGAACGGACGCTGGGGGGACGATTTACCAGCTTTTATGATTTCTGCCGCAGGATGCACGGCAAGGAACTGAACCGTCGGGCCTTGGAAAACCTGATCCGGGCAGGAGCATTTGATACCATGGGATACAAGCGGAGAGCACTTATCACCGTGTATGAGACGGTACTGGACAGCATCAATTCGGATATTTCCAAGAACATTGCCGGACAGATGGATCTGTTTTCTGACTTTTCCCAGCAGGAGGAAACCTCGGGGGATGAGATCCCCATTCCGGACGTTCAGGAGTTTTCCAAGCGGGAAAAGATGTCCATGGAAAAGGAGGTAACCGGGCTTTACCTTACCGGCCACCCGATGGATGAATACCACGATGCCATCCGACAGATCGGGGCGAGCCCCATCGGATCTATCCTGACGGACTTCTCTCAGGAAGGTGGTCCGGAACGGTATCATGACAATCAGCGGGTCACGCTGGCAGGTGTGATCAACAGCGCAAAAACAAGGACCACGAAAAACAACACGCTGATGGCATATGTGGAGCTGGAAGACGATACCGGAACACTGGAAATGATGGTTTTTGAAAAGACAATTAATGTTTCCAGTCAGTACATGGTAGCGAACAACTCCATACTTGCAAAAGGTCGGATCTCCGCCCGGGATGAAAAGGAACCCATCCTGATGGTGGATGAGATCCTCCCTCTGACCAGCGAGACGCTGGCCGCAGAACGGAAAACGGCGGAAACTGCGGTGCCCGATCCGGAACCGCAGGACCAGTCAAGACCGCAGACGCTTTGGGTGAAAGTACCGGCACAGGGGGATTCGGCAATGCATCGGATCCAGCTGATACTGAACATGTTCCCCGGAACGGAGCCCATGGTCATATACTGTGCGCAGGAGAAAAAGAAACTTGGGACACGATGTGTCATCCACCCGGCACTGGTTTCAGAATTGAAAGAAATGCTGGGAGAAGAAAACGTAGTAATCCGTTAGAAATGGGCAGATAGTGCAATCTGGAAAACAAGGAGTAGAAAAATGGCAGAAATCAAACGCATAGGAGTTCTTACCAGCGGCGGAGATGCTCCGGGAATGAATGCCGCCGTTCGCGCGGTAGTTCGCGGTGCGCTGGCGTTCGATGTCGAGTGTATCGGCATCAAGAGAGGGTGGAACGGCCTGATCAATAATGACTTTGTAAAAATGGACAGTGTCAGTGTTTCCCACATCCTTTCCAGCGGCGGAACAGCACTGTATACGGCAAGAAGTGAAGAGTTCATGACGGAGAAGGGCAGACAGAAAGCGGCAGCAAACTGCAAACTTCTGGGACTGGACGGAGTCATTGCCATCGGTGGTGACGGCACGTTCCGTGGCGCTCTGGAGCTGAGCCGACTGGGAATTCCTGTGATAGGGATCCCTGCGACCATCGACAATGATATCGGTTGTACACACTACACCATTGGATTCGATACGGCATGCAATACCGCCATCGAATGCATCGACAAACTGAGGGACACCATGCAGGCGCACGAACGTTGCTCCATCGTTGAAGTCATGGGTCGCAATGCCGGATATCTGGCGCTGTATGTGGGAATTGCAGTCGGTGCAACGGCGGTCCTGGTTCCGGAAATCGAATGGAATCTGCAGAAGGATGTTATTGAAAAGATCCGCAACGCACGCATCGTCGGACACACTCACTTCATGATCGTTGTTGCGGAAGGAGCAGGAAAGGCCTATAAGATCGGGGAGCAGATCCGTCAGGAGATCGGGCTGGATCCCCGGGTCACCGTTCTGGGTCATATTCAGCGCGGCGGCACTCCGTCGGCAAGAGACCGCGAATGTGCTACCCGCATGGGTTATCACGCGGTGAAGGCGCTGACTGAAGGAAGGAACAATATCATCATTGCAACTCGGAGCGGAAACATGGTAGAACTTCCCATTGAAGAGGCCCTGCAGATGAAAAAGAGCCTGCAGATGGAACGGTATGAAGTTATGGAGGCCATGGCAAGCTACCGGCACTGATCGATCATTTGACTTTGCATAGTCTTTATGATAAAAGTTATTTTTAAGTATTCGATTTTGTGCGGGTTCCGCACAATGACATAGGAGTGTGAAGATCCTTTATGGATGACGGCAGTCGATTGTCGTTTATTGTTACTGCAGTTCTGATTCTGTGTGCCATGTATTTTGCACTGGTAGAAACGGCCTTTGCATCGGTTTCACAGACAAAGCTGAAGACGGATCAGGACCGTGGAGACAACCGAGCAAAAAAGGCTCTGTGGATCACGGATAATTTTGACCGGGCAGTAACAACGATCTTAATTTGCACCAATATTATTCATCTGACCGCAGCATCCGTGGTGACGGTAGCCGTGACCCGGATATGGGGACTTTCGGCAGTGACGATCTCAACATTGCTGGTGACTCTGGCGATGTTCTTCTTCGGAGAGATGCTGCCCAAGAGTATTGCCAAAAAGTACAGTGAACACATCTGTCTGGCTACGGCAGGATCCCTTCATCTGTTTATGGTCCTCCTGCAGCCGCTGTCGGCCTTTCTTACCATGATTGGAAACGGCGTTTCCCGTTTGGCCAGAAGGGAGCCGGAAGCTTCGGTTACAGAAGAGGAGCTGTACGACATCATCGAAGATATGGCGGAGGAGGGCTCTCTGGATGAAGAACAGAGTGATCTGATTTCGTCGGCATTGCAGTTTGGCGATGTTACCGCAGAGAGCGTGCTCACCAGCCGTGTGGATCTGGTGGCTGTGGATATCGAAAAATCACCGGATGAGATCCTGGAGCTGATTAAAAAGGAGACTCATAGCCGGATCCCGGTTTATTCGGGAAGTGTGGATAATATCATCGGGATTTTACAGATTCGAACCTTTATTAAGGAGTATCTTCATAATAAAGATCATCTGGATATCGGTCCTTTGCTGGATGAACCGTATTTTGTCCATTCTTCCATCAAGATCGATGAACTACTGTCTATCATGTCCCGCAAGAAACTGAATATGGCTGTTATTACTGACAACTTCGGTGGGACCAGAGGTATCATTACCGTGGAAGATATCCTCGAGGAACTGGTCGGTGAGATCTGGGATGAAGACGATGTTGCCATGGAACCCATCCGGCAGATCGGAGAAGACCTCTATGAGGTGGATTCCCAGGAGACCCTGGGGGATGTTCTGGACGAACTGGACCTGGAAGTTGACGACGAAGATGATGAGGAGCTGACGAATAAACTGATGGGCGAACTGGCATATGAACAGTTTTCCCGAATCCCGCAGGAGGGAGATCAGTTTGAATATGCAGGAATGCAGATTACGATCAGTGCGATGGAGCACAACCGAATTCTGATGCTTCAGGTCCAGAAACTGGCTCCTTCTGATCCGGACGACGGAGAGGAGGGTGAAGCATGATCTGGAATATTATTGCGATCATTGTCTGTGTGCTTTTGTCCAGCTTCTTCTCCGCTTCGGAAATGGCCTATTCCTCATGCAACCAGATTCGTCTGGAGAACTTTGCAGAGGACGGCGACAAGAGAGCCGCGCGGGCACTGAAACTGGCAGAAAAATTTGATGACTCTCTGTCTACGATTCTGATCGGGAACAATCTGGTCAACATAGCGGCCTCATCACTCAGCTCCATTCTGGTGCTTCGGCTGCTGGGTGCATCCTTTACCTGGCTGTCTACGATCCTGATTACCATCATCGTGGTGATTTTCGGGGAGACCATCCCGAAGATCATGGCAAAGCAGAATGCGACCCGATATGCAATCGCCAATGCAAGGGCGATCCAGATACTGCGCATCTGCTTCTATCCTGTGACATGGCTGGTTGTGGGACTTGTAAACCTTATTACGGTCGGGATGAAGGGTGAACCGGAAGAAGACCGCAGCGTGGAAGAGCTGCAGACGATCATCGACACGGCAGAAGACGAAGATGTTCTGGATGAAGATCAGTCCGAACTTGTGAAAGCGGCGATTGACTTCTCCGAGATCCAGGCCAATGAAGTCATGACCGCACGTGTGGATATGGTTGCACTGGATATTGACGATGACTGGGAAGAGATCCTGGAAGTGGTTGAATCATCTACCTATTCAAGACTGCCGGTCTATGAAGACAGCATTGACAATATCATCGGAGTACTCTACCTGAATCATTTCCTGAAGGCTCTGACGGATGAGGAACAGCCGGACATCCGGGAACTGCTCATGCCGCCATGCTTTGTATACAAAACCATGCGGCTTCCCGCCGTCCTCAATGAACTTCGACTCGCACAGCAGCACCTTGCCATCGTGACCGATGAATACGGCGGAACGCTGGGCGTCGTCAGTATGGAAGACGTGCTGGAACAGATCGTGGGAGATATCTGGGACGAAACAGATATTGTCGAACCGAACTATACCATCCAGCCGAATGGAAGCTATGAGATCGACGGAGACATGGCGATCTCGGAATTTCTGGAACTGATGGAGATCCCCGAGGATGAGTTCGACTTTGACAGCGACACGGTCGGAGGATGGGCCATCGAACTGAATAACGGTTTTCCGGAACCGGAAGACCAGATCATCTATGAGAATCTGGTCCTGACGATTCTCGAGACGGAAGAGCGGCGGGTAGAACGTCTGCTGATCCGGAGAGAGGATCCGGAACCGGAAGAATAACAAGAAAAACGGACTTGCTGAGTACATTTCAGCAAGTCCGTTTTTTTCATTTTATCGCAAAGATCCGTCTGTTATGCCTTCATTCTGGCATTGACATCATCGTATTCTCGCAGGATCGCAGCGTCAGGCTTCTTGGTAATCAGACTGACAACAACGATAAAGAAGCTGGCAACGATGAACGCGGGGAGCAGTTCATAGATATTCCATGCGCCGCCCAGCGGACGAACGAGGAACTTCCATACAAAGATCATAATGCCGCCGGATACCATACCGGAAAGCACGCCCCAGCGGGTGGTTCGTTTCCAGAACAGAGCAAACAGCATGACCGGACCAAAGGTGGCACCGAAACCGGCCCACGCAAAGGAAACGATCATAAAGACCGAGCTGTTCGGGTCACGCGCCAGGAACACACCAAGAACCGCAATAACGATAACCGTGATACGTGCGATGGTCATGCTCTGTTTATCCGTAAGGTTGATATGAAATACTCCCTGCAGAATATTCTGGCTGATTCCGGAAGCTGCGGCGAGCAGCTGTGCATCTGCGGTGGACATGGTGGAGGAAAGGATACCTGCCAGAATCACACCGGCCAGCAGTGCGGGAATGATACCGTGAGAGGCCATCAGATTAGAGATCCGCACAATGATTGCCTCTGCAGCGGAACTGGAGTCAAAGCCGGCGATAACGCCTTTGTTGGCCAGGGCATAGCCGATGATTCCGATGAGCACGGCAACCGTCATGGAGATGATAACCCACACAGTACCGATACGCCGGGAGACCTTCAATTTGTTTTCATCTTCTACCGCCATAAAGTGGAGAAGGACATGAGGCATACCGAAATAACCAAGGCCCCATGCCATGGTGGACAGCACTGTAATGGCACCATAGGGAGAAATCTCTCCTGTCAGAACGTTTCCGGAGCTTTTCAGGCTGAGATATCCGCCAACCGCTCTGGCGTTGTCGATGACTGCATCCCAACCGCCGGCCACATTGATTCCGTAAAAGAGGATTGCGACCAGAGCGAACGTCATGACGAAACTCTGAATCAGACTGGTAATGCTGGCAGCCATAAAACCGCCCATGGCACAGTAAGCCACAATGACGATGGCGCTGATGATCATAGTAGGCATGTAGCTTGCCCCAAACAGGTTCATGAACAGCTTGCCGCAGGCAGCAAAGCCGGAAGCCACATACGGGACAAAGAAAATGATGACGATCAGCGCTGCGATGCCTTCGATCAGGCCGGAGTTATCATGAAATCGTTTGGCGAAAAAGTCCGGGATGGTAATAGCGTCCAGCTCAGTGGAGTAGATACGAAGCCGTTTGGCAACCAGAAGCCAGTTGAAATAAGTGCCGACAGCCAGACCGATGGCGGTCCAGCCCGGGTCACAGATTCCGGTAAAATAGGCTAAGCCGGGAAGACCCATGAGCAGCCAGCCGGACATGTCCGAAGCTTCTGTGCTCATCGCGGTTACCACGGGGCCGAGTTTGCGGCCACCGAGATAGAAATCGCCGGAGGTTTTCTGGTCTTTGGAATAATACGCGCCGATGGCGAGCATGCCGATCAGATAAACAGCAATGGCGATCAGGATACAGATCAAAGATGATGACATTGTTATTCTCCTACTACATTTTCTTCCGTGAACAAAAAATTGTGCACTCGAAAATTATAGAAAAAATGGAAAAGAGATACAATTATATAAAAAAGGAGGAACCCCTTGATAATCTCCAAAAATTGAACTAATATGAAGAAAATCGATAATTAAATAAATAACTTGAAATTAATTCATATTAGGAGAGAACGATGAGCTCCAACAGTCTGACAAAGTATCAAATGTTTATCTACGCAATAGATGAAAAAAGCCTGAGCAGGGCGGCAAAAAAAATGGGGTGCACCCAATCTGCAGTAAGTCACGGCATTCAAAGCTTGGAAAAGGAGCTGGGATTTGCGCTGATGGTGCGGTCGAAATCCGGACTGCGCCTTACGGCAGAAGGGGAACAGATTCTTCCCACCATCAGGGGGATTTTGTCCGGGCAGGAACAGCTGAAGCAGATCGTGTCCTCCATCCATGGCGTGGAAGCTGGAACGATTCGCATCGGCACATTTACTTCCGTGGCGGTTCATTGGCTGCCCCCTATCATAAAGCAGTTTCAGGAAGAATATCCTCTAGTTGATATCCAGTTGTTAAACGGGGATTATTTTGATATTGAACAGTGGCTGCAGAACGGAAGCATCGACATCGGATTCATTAATCTTCCCTGTGCGGTAGACTGTTACTGTCAGGCGCTGGCGGAAGACCGCCTTCTTGCGGTGCTGCCGGTGGATCATCGGTTTGCCGGCTATCCGAGGTTTCCTCTGCAGCAATGTGAAAACGAGCCGTTTATCTCATTGCTGGAAAGTTCCAATCATGATGCGAGGAAAGCGATGAAAGCAGCGGGGATCCATCCCAACATCAAATATTCCACAAAAGACGACTATGCCATGATCGCCATGGTGGAGCAGGGGCTTGGCATCAGTATTATACCGGAGCTTCTGCTGAAAGGAAGAAATGATCATATTGTGACCAAGGAACTGGTCCCGTCGGCCAAAAGGATCATCGGACTGGCGATTCCGGAAGGGAGCATGTCAAGCCCGGTGACACAGCGATTTCGGGAGCACGTGGTGGAATGGGTAAAACGGGAATATCAGTAAAAAGAAGGAGCTGAAAAGCTCCTTCTTTTATTAATGTTTGGATCTACCAAGCTGCCAGAAAGCGATGGCGCTTGCAGCGGCGACATTCAGAGAATCGACTCCGTGCTGCATGGGGATACATACCGTATAATCACAGCTTTGGATGGTTTCCGGCATCAGACCGTCACCCTCGGAACCGAGAAAGATCGCAAGCCGGGGTTCCCGGTTCAGTAGAGCATCATCGATATCCACGGAATCAGCACGCAGCGCCATGGCGGCAGTGGAAAATCCGAGCTGTTTCAGGAAATCCGGCGTTCCGGTTCTGTTTTCCGGGAGAAAGGTCCACGGAATCTGGAAAACCCCGCCCATGCTGACCCGTATGGATCGGCGGTAAAGAGGATTGCTGCAGTCCGAAGTCAGAAGGATGCCGTCCATGTTGAGCGCAGCGGCGGAACGGAAGATCGCACCGATGTTGGTGGGATTCATAATGCTTTCCAGTACGACGATCCGGGATGATGTTTCAAGAAGCGTTTTCGGATCCGGCAGAGGCTTTCTTCTCATCACACACAGCATGCCGCGGGTCAGCGCATACCCGGTAAGCTGAACCAGCACTTCATAGTCTGCAGTATATACCGGGACTTCCGGACAGCAGGAAAGAACTGGGGCCGCCTCTGTGGATAGATGTCTCTGTTCGACCAGAAAGGATACAGGCACATATCCGCAATCCAGTGCACGCCGGATAACTTTCGGACTTTCTGCAATGAACAGACCGTCTTCAGGATGTTCCCGGTTCAGAAGCTGATTCTCGGTCCTGCGGGCATATACATCCAGTTCCGGAGCATTAAAGTCTGTGATATTAATTATATTTCCTGCAGTACTCATGCTTCGTTAACAAGCTTTCCGGAGATGTGTTCCGGGACAAGAGCGAACATCAGCGTTCTGGGACCGGCAGTACGGATTTCGTCTTCGATATAAGCTTCATCGTCCGTAAATTTATGGCACAGTTTTCTGCAGATGGAATAAATGGTTTCCGGATCCTCAATAAATTCAATCCGTCCGAAGACGATGACACTGCGGATGTTCAGAGACCAGTGGTCATCCTTTCGGAAACCGGAATCGTAGACACAGAAAGAGGCCTTGTCGTGCCGGCGCATGGCATCCGTCCGATGTCCTCTCTGTCCGCTGTGAAAATAGATTTTCCCGTCCTCTTCACAGTAATAATGATTGATTGGCATTCCGTAAGGATAGTCGTTATCCCCCAAGACGGAAAGGACGCCGCGAACCTCGTTTTTCAGAAGCTCGAAGCACTCCGCTTCCGGAATCTGTTGTTTGCTGCGTAGCATATTGCGAAACATGACAGCACCTTCCTTGTTATTATCGTTTTGGCGCAAAACTGCGGACCATTGCCGCAAGAAACAGGGTCGTGAAACCGACCAGAAGCATAAAGCCGGCATAGATTACCGTTTGGGAATCGGTGATCTCCCCGAATATCAGAGCAAGGAGAAACTCCATTGCCACAGGAATAAGGGGAAGATACCAGCGGAAACGGATGTTCCACCCGGCGTATCCTCCCACGAGGACACAGAGAGCCGGTACCAGGATCAGAGTGAAAAAGAAGTGTAACGTTGATGCGGTATCGGTCAGATGTGGTACCAGAAGAAAGACCGCAGAGAGAACTGCGGTCACCAGCAAAGCAGTTTTTTTCAATCGCTTGACCTCCATTTTCAAAGAAGTCTCCTACAGAGGAGTGCCGAGCTCACGGAGGATACTGGTGAAGTATTCCGGCAGCTCTGTCGTCAGATGAATCAGTTCCCCGGTGCGGGGGTGTGAGAATTCCAGTTCTCTGGCATGAAGGCATTGCCCGGACAGACCTTTGTCTGGAGACTGTGCCCCGTAGGTCGCGTCTCCCAGAAGGGGATGACCCAGATATGCCATATGAACACGGATCTGATGGGTCCGTCCCGTTTCCAGTTGGCAGCGAAGATGAGAGTATCCGGCAAATTCCTCAAGAACTGTCCAGTGTGTGACGGCGTCTTTTCCGTTCTTGTAATTCACGGCCATCTTTTTCCGATCCTTTGTGCTCCGGCCGATGGGCGCATTTACGGTGCCGGAGGGTTCCCGCATGTGTCCGCGAACAATTCCCTCATAGATGCGGAACAGGCTGTGATCGGACAGCTGCTCCGAAAGACCGACGTGCGCGAAGTCGTTTTTTGCCGAGATAATCAGCCCGGAGGTATCCTTGTCGATGCGATGGACGATACCGGGGCGCTTTTCGCCGCCGATACCGGACAGGCTGTCTCCGCAATGATAAAGAAGTGCGTTTACAAGAGTTCCGTCCTCGTGTCCTGCAGCAGGATGAACCACCATGCCCCGCGGTTTGTTTATCACGATAAGGTCATCGTCCTCATAGACGATCTCCAGCGGAATATCCTGAGGAATGAGCGCAATCTCCTTTGCTGGAGGAAGCCGGATCTCCAAAACATCGCCCGCCTGGCAGACATAGTTTTTCTTTAGTGCTTTTCCGTTTTTCCATACCCGTTCGGCGAGAAGGAGTTTTTGCGCCGCACTTCGGGACGTCTCTTCCAAAGAACGCGCAAGGAGAGCGTCGATGCGCTCGCCGCTCTCCTCAACATGAATTGTAATTACAGATTCGTCCATTATCGAAATTCGTTCAGGATGTCTTCCAGTGTAAAACTGAATTCTTCTTCCGTCTCTGATTCTACAGGTTCTGTTTCCGGTTCTGCCGCAGGGAGCTCTTCCGGTTCTTCTGCGGGGACAACCTCTTCGGGTTCCGGATCCAGATCCATTTCCATCTGTGTGGGCTCTTCCAGATATTCCTCCTCTGCCGGTGCGGGCTCTTCCCGTGACAAGTCTTCTTCCGGAACAGTCTCTTCGTCCGTTTCGGACTCTTCTTCCAGAGCAGCTTCTTGGTCCGGTGCAGCCTCCTCTTCCGGGACAACCTCTTCTACCGGTGCAGGTTCCTCTTCTTCTGGAGCGGCCTCTTCTTCCGGTTCTTCCTGGGCAGGAACTTCTTCCTGCAGAATTTCCTCCGGTTCTTCCTCTGCTTCCTCTTCCGATTCTTCCTCCGTGGATTCATCAGAGGCCAAACTGTATTCTTCCGAGGTTTCTTCTTCCTCGTCTTCTGTTACTTCCTCATCCTCCGGTTCGGATTCCGGCACGACAGGCGCGTCTTCCGGTTCTTCCTCTGTCGGTTCGTCATCGAGTGTTTCCTCGACTTCCTCCGTGGGAACGGGCTCCTCGTCTTCGGCGATCGCCACCGGGATTTCCTCTGCCGGCTCAAGTTCCTCCAAGGGAGCTTTAGCAGTGGGTTTACCATCGGGTGAAGCGACTCGTTTGACCTGATAACGTCCGCCGCTGATGATGAGATAAAGACAGAACAGGATCCCGCCTACTGTGATAAAGATATCTGCAACATTGAACACCTGAATAAACTTCACCGGTTCAATAACAAACATATCTACCACATATCCATAAATGGCACGGTCAATGGCATTTCCCAGCGCTCCGGCCATGGTCAGCACAGCCATCCACCGGCCGAATCCACTTTTGATCCAGTGGAAGATCAGGGCGAGGATCACGGCGATCGTTACGGCAGCTGCCAGACCAACAAAGATCCAGCGATAGCCCGGAAACAGACTGAAGGCGGCACCGTCATTATGGATGTTTACCAGTTTCAGAATGCCTGGGATCAATTCCACAGAACCACTGTTCAGAGTAATATTCGCAGTGACCCAGTATTTCACCAGCTGGTCTGCGATCAATACCAGTACTACGACAATAGCATACAGCATCCCAAGTATCCCCCTTTCTGTCTTTAGCAACAGTTTAACGCAATTATGTCAACTCCGCAACAACTTTTGCACAGCGCGGGCACAGTCCGGTCTCCGGATCTGCTTCTTCCGTGTGTGCCCAGCAGCGAGGACATTTTTCGCCTTTTGCTTCGCTGACGGCAATGGTCAGTCCGGTGTTGCGGGTACCGGCGCCGACGGTAACGTCGCCTTCGTCATCAGCATCGATAAGACATTTGGAAACGATGAACATATCGTTGAGCGTCAGAGTCTCAATGGCGGCAACCGCAGCTTTAGCTTCGTCGTCATTTGCGTGGAGAACGACCTGCGCATCCAGGGATTTGCCGATCTTCTTCTCGGCACGGGCAACTTCCAGAACGCCGTTGACATCGTCACGGACACTGATGAGAGTATCCCATTTTGCCATGGTGTCGGCATCCAGACCATATTCCGTGAACGGTTTGTTCATCTCGTTGAGAATGATGTTGCGGGTGTCGTCGCCGTCTCTGTGAGGCATGGACAGCCAGATCTCATCGCAGGTGAACGCAAGGATCGGAGCGAACATCTTGGTCAGAGAATCCAGGATCAGATACAGCGCGGTCTGCGCACTGCGTCTCTTCAGTCCGTTGGGAGCCTCGCAGTAAAGGCGGTCTTTGATAATGTCCAGATAGAAGGAGGACAGCTCGACAACACAGAAATCGTTGATTGCATGAGAGATCACATGGAATTCGTAGTTGTTGTAGCACTCCGCAACTTTTTCAATCAGTTCGTTAAGCTTGGTCACAGCCCAACGGTCCAGTTCCATCATGTCTTCCGGAGCAACCAGATTGTTGGCATCGAAGCCGTTGAGGTTGCCGAGACAGTAGCGGGCGGTGTTCCGGAACTTCAGATAGCTCTGAGTAAGCTGCTTGAAGATTTCGTTCGAGCAGCGAACGTCCACATGGTAATCGGCAGAGCCAGCCCATAAACGAAGCATATCTGCGCCGTATTTGTTGGTGATCTCAGCGGGGTCCATACCATTGCCAAGGGATTTGTGCATGGCGCGGCCTTCGCCGTCAACGGTCCAGCCGTGCGTAATGCACTCTTTAAACGGAGCGCCTTTGCCCAAAGCACCGACAGCAGTCAGCAGGGAAGACTGGAACCATCCGCGGTACTGATCCAGACCCTCGAAATATACGGTTGCCGGCCAGAAGCCTTGATCATGCTGCATGGCGGCAAAATGAGTGGAACCGGAATCGAACCAGCCGTCCAAAGTATCTTCTTCCTTGGAGAAGTGTTTGCCACCGCAGTGTGGGCAGACAAATCCTTCGGGAAGGATCTCGTCGGCTTCATGAAGATACCATGCGTTGGAGCCTTCCTTGGCAAAGAGAGCGGAAACCGCGTCTCTGGTCTCGTCAGTGACGATGGGCTCGCCGCATTCTTCGCAGTAGAATACAGGAATGGGAAGACCCCATTTTCTCTGACGGGAGATACACCAGTCCATACGCTCGTTGATCATGGATTTCATGCGGTCTTTGCCCCATTCGGGAACCCAGCGGACCTCATCACATGCATCGATGGCGTCTCCGCGGAATGCATCCACAGAGCAGAACCATTGCGGGGTGGCACGGAAGATGATCTCACTGTCGCAGCGCCAGCAGTGCGGGTAGCTGTGGAGAATTTCTTCCGTTGCAAACAGAGAACCGTCTTTTCTCATGTCTTCCAGGATGATGGAATTGGACTCCGATGTGGTCAATCCGGCATACTTGCCGGCGTATTCTGTGTGTCTGCCCTGGTCGTCAACAGGAACGACCATCTCGGTGTTGTAGAGGCGGCATGTCTGGAAGTCTTCCGCGCCGAAGCCGGGAGCGGTATGAACACATCCGGTACCGGAATCCATGGTGACGTAGTCTGCCAGCATGACAAGAGAGGTCTTCGGAAGGAAAGGATGATCGGCCAGCATGCGCTCAAAGAAGCTGCCGGGATGACGATCGATCACTTTATACTCGGTAAAACCGCCTTTTTCCATAACGGTGTCCATCAGAGCCTCGGCCATGATATAGATCTCACCGTTGCTGGCCTCTACCAGAACGTAGTCATAGTCCGCGTTCAAAGTGATACCAAGGTTGCCGGGAAGCGTCCAGATGGTGGTGGTCCAGATTACGAAGTAGACTTTCGACAGGTCGATACCGGAAAGCTTGCCCAGATCATCATGGATGGGGAACTTTACGAACACGGTGGTGCAGGGGTCGTCCTTATACTGGATCTCTGCTTCCGCCAGTGCAGTCTCATCGTGCGGGCACCAGTAAACGGGCTTGAATCCCTTGTAGATATAGCCCTTCTTGTACATCTCACAGAAGACCTTGACTTCCTCCGCTTCGAATTCCGGATTCATGGTCTTGTACGGATGCTCCCAGTCACCGATGACGCCAATGCGCTTAAAGCCTTCCATCTGAACATCGATGTAATGCTGTGCAAAATCATGACAGGCATCCCGGAACTCCGCAGTGCTCATGGCCTTGCGGTCCAGTTTGTTCTGCTTGATAATGGCAGATTCAATGGGCATGCCGTGGTTATCCCATCCGGGGATGTACGGAGTGTAGTATCCTCGCATGGCATAGGAACGGGTGATGAAATCCTTGATGGATTTGTTCAGAGCATGTCCCATATGAGGTGCGCCGTTGGAGAACGGAGGGCCGTCGTGCAGGTTGAACAGAGGTTTGCCTTCGTTCTTTTTGAGCATTTCGTTATATAAGTCCATCTCTTCCCAGTGCTTCAGCATATCCGGCTCACGCTTCGCCAGATTTGCGCGCATCGGAAACTCGGTCTTTGGAAGATTCAAAGTGCTGTTGTAATCGGTTGCCATAGTATTTCTCCTCATAAATGTAATAGGGCGCACGTTGTGCGCCCCACATGTTTTCATTCCATTTAGCCCTGGTCGTCGAAAGTAAAAAGCTGAGTGTCATCGCTTACTTCGGAATGGGGTGCAGCAGCTTCCTCCACGGTTGCGTCTTCGATTTCCTCTTCAATTCCGGAAAAATCAATGGAGGTTGCAGGCTCGCTCTGTATCCGTGCAACAGAATCCTCAATGCTCTTTACAGCATCATCGATGTCTTTGGAATCCGTGTAAGGTTCGACCTCTTCTTCCGGTTCGAACTCCGGAATCACCGGAGCGGAGGGAATGGTGCTGGCCGGAATATACTCGGGAACAGTACCGTCGGTCAGTTCATCGGAAAGGACATCCAGGTGTTTCAGCTGATCCTGCAGCATCTTCTTTGCAGAAGCGATATAAGCTGCAGTAGACTGTTTTGCATCATTCAGCAGGCTCTCTTCCGCTTCTCTCTTGGCGGCGATACCGCCTACGATGGATTGAACCTGGGTGTTTGCTTCGGCGACAGCCACATCTGCTTTATGACGAGCTTCGGCTTCGATCTGAACAGAGAGCTTCTGCGCAGAGAGAAGAGCACGGTTAAGAGCATCTTCGTTTGCACGGTATTCCTCAATCTTGTCGACGAGGACCTTCATCTTTGCTTTCAGAACAGAGATCTCTTTCTGAGATGCTGTCAGGTCTGCGGCGACTTTCTCCAGAAAATCATCGACAGAACCCATGTCATAACCGCCAACTAAAGCTTTCTCAAAAGTTTTTTCTTTAATATCCTGAGGAGTCATATTTTTGGCCCACCTTCCTGTTTGAAGTTTCCTGTTTTATTAGAATCGCAGAGAATTGCCGTCGATCTCGCCGGCGTTCTCTCCCATAAGATCCACATTGTACGGAGTAATGATGTATGCGTTCGTCGCAACGCGTTTGATCTTTCCTTCCAGAGCATAAGCAACACCGGAAAGGAAATCGATCAGTCTGCGGGAGACGTCTTTGGGGGTGTTTTCCAGATTCATCAGCACCGGTCTGCGGTCTCTGAGCTGATCTGCGATCTCCGCAGCGGCTTCGAAATTCTCCGGATTGATCAGCACCACTTTCATATGCTGACCGCCGGTTCCGAGATCCACAACCTTGTTGTTGCGGGATTCTCTGCGGGGACGCGGAGCAGGGTTCGAAGCGTAGGGCCGCTCCGTCTGCTGTATATTCTCGTTGCTTCCGGAGAAGAACGAGCTCTTGCGTTCCGGCTGTTCATAGTTGCCGCTGGGGGTCTCTACCGGAATCGGAGTCTCCATCTCGTCATCATCGTAAAAATCGTCTTCATCGTCAAAGGGCTGAGTAAGCTTTTTGATGCCATCTAAGAAACCCATTGATTTGTAGCCTCCTTACTTCAGGTTGTCCCATAATTGCGTTCGCCGAAGATCCCGGTGCCGATCCGGACCATGTTGGAACCTTCTTCAATCGCGGTTTCGTAATCATGAGTCATGCCCATGGACAGAAAATCCATGGAAACATTATCGTATTTTTTGTGGTCAATGTCAATAAAAAGCTGTTTCATCTCCTTAAAATAGGGGCGTGTTCGTTCCGGGTCATAATCCGCAGGCGGAATCGCCATCAGGCCGCGGATATGGACATGCGGAAACTGTCCGGCCTGAGCCAAAACGTCATCCAGGGATTCCTTCATAAGTCCGGACTTTGCCTCTTCGCGTCCGATGTTAACTTCCAGAAGGATGTCCTGTACCGTTCCGACGGATTCCGCACGGCGGTCGATCAGTCGGATCAGTTCCAGAGAATCCACCGATTGAATCAGATCCACGACGCCGACCAGATATTTAACCTTGTTCTTCTGAAGATGCCCGATGAAATACAGCGGCGCGCCGGCGTATGCGTTCTCGGCGTTTTTCTGCTGAAGTTCCTGTACGCGGTTTTCGCCGCAGGCATCCACTCCGCCGGATACCGCCTCACGGACAGCTGCAGAGTCATTCATTTTCGTTGCAGCCACCAGCATGATCTCGTCCGGACTCCGACCGGCTTTCTCAGCGGCGGCGGCAATTCGCGCACGGATCTCCCCTATGTTGCCAGAAATACTCATTTGATAAACCTTCTTTTTCAGAGATATTGCGATTCGATGCTGCCGACCGGCAGCATCGAAGGAGTTTTTAGTGTCAGTTCTGTCCATCCAGAACCTTTCCGTCGAACAGGTTCTTTCCCGCGGTAATCAGCGTGTCACCTTCATGCAGTGCAGAAGAGGAGGTATCCTGTTTTACCAGATAGTACTCCTTGTTGGATGTGAGGATCTCCACCTGCTTCCTCTCCACGGTCTTTGCGGTGAGACAGTATACGAAAGAGTTCCCGTCATCATCCACGTGCATGGCGGACACCGGAACTTTCAGGCCGTTGGACTGAGAGAAAATGATCTCCGCCGTGGCATGGCGCATGGCCATCGTCTCCGACAGCGCGTACTTGGTGGAAAAGACCACTGCGCAGTTTCCGCCATCTTCCTTGGAGATGCTCAGAACCGTTGCGGGGATCAGGCCGCTGTAATAACGGGGGAAGCTCAGGGAGACCGAGGCTCCATCTGAGAGACGCTGTGCGGTGTCGCTGTTGACGAGAGCCAGGAAATGCCAGGTAAAGGAACGAATGATTTTGCCGTAGGCTCCTTCTTCCGGTTCCGAAGACTGATGCATCAGGTCTTTCAGTCCCGAAACGGAAATGGAGGTCACCTCCGAGGAGGATGTAGACTCAAATCCGTCGGTAGTGCGGGTGAAGATCCCGGCGCTGGGTGCTTCGATCATTGCGTCATCGTCCCGGGAATCATTACTGTAGCTTTCCTGCTCGGCCTTGAGCTTGTTCAGTTTCGCTTCCGCTTTGTCCGATGCATCTTGCATGAACAGCAGAGAGCTGAGATCCAGTGCCGCCGTATCCGTGGCCTCATAATCCTGGGTGGCAACGGCAGAGGCGAGCTTTCTCGCCGAGGAGGCAACGTTGTCCTCCCGGCTGCTGGCATCTACCACGGATGCCGAGGAAGAGAGGAATGTCTCCAGCCGGCTGATCTCGCGGCTCAGTTCCGCCAGATGATTCGTCTCCTCCAGATCTTTTTCCGAATCCGTGGAAATCGCGAGAAGGGCGCCTTTGGAGATCTCTTTACCGTCCTCCGCCTGTATGCTCAGGAACTGTTTGGAGGAAAAGAGGACCTCTTCGTCCCGTATGACGATGCCGTCGGCTTCGTCACTGTCGGAAATGGCATAGGTCTGGACCGGCTCGGTCTTGATGTTCTCGTTGGTGGAATTCCATAGCCAGCTGACAATATAAAACGCAAAGGCAAGAAACAGTACCGCTGCGATTATTTTTGTGTAGATGTCAGTTCGATTCAAATCTCCACTTCCTTTGGAATCCCGTCATCATCCGGAGACTGCCACAGGGCAAGGCAGTGATCGACGGCACGCGCCAGATCCGGTTTGCTCTGCCAGCGCAGCCAGCATACGTCGGGATTGCGTCTGAGCCAGGTCAGCTGCCGTTTGGCATAGCGGCGGCTTTCCTGCTTGATCTGTTCGACGGCTTCCTTCAGGGTGATCGACCCGCGGATGGCCTGAACGATCTCCTTATATCCGATGGCCTGCATGGCAGTGTGGTCATCGTTCAGTCCAAGATCCAGCAGTGCCTGCACCTCCGGGACCAGCCCGTTTTCGAGCATCTGATCCACACGCCGGTTGATCCGGGCATACAGATCATCGCGTTGAACATAGTCCAGTGCAACCATAAGAGAGTCGTACCGGGGCGGCAGAGACTGAGTCTCAGCATCATGCTGGGTGATGGTCTTGCCGGTCAGACGGTAGATCTCCAGTGCCCGTACGATCCGTTTCCGGTCGTTGGGCGAAAGCCGTTCCGCCCGTTCCGGATCGACGGAATTCAGTTCCGACCACATGGCCGTTCCGCCGCGTTCATCATATTCGCGGTTGAGCTCATTGCGGATATCGTTTTCCCGGTCGGATCGCTCGGCAAAGGACCGTCCGGACAGAAGGGAATCGATATACAGTCCGGTTCCTCCCACCAGGATGGGAAGCCGGTTTCGTGCAAAGATCTCTTCGCAGCAGTCGGACGCCATCTCCACATAACGGGCAACGGAAAAGCTTTCCGAAGGATCCGCCACATCCACCATATGGTGAGGCACACCCTGCATTTCCTCTGCTGTGACCTTGGCGGTTCCGATATCCATACGGCGATACACCTGCATGGAATCGGCAGAAACGACTTCACCGCCGAGCTTTTTTGCAAGTGCCACACCGAGCGCGGTCTTTCCGGTTGCGGTGGGACCTGTGATCACCAGTACTTTCTTTGACAATAGTTGTTCCTCTTTATACGATTCGTTTAAATTCCTTGTCCAGATCTTCTCTGGTATAGACGACAGCCACCGGGCGTCCGTGAGGACAATATTTGATCTGCTGGGAGACTACGGCTTCCGCCAGAACGAACAGTTCCCGGACGTCGGTCTTCCATCCTGCCTTGATGGCAGCTTTGCAGGCCACGGTCTTCAGAATGTTGGTCTTCCTGGCCTCCAGATCCACCGTGCGGTGGTCCTTCAGCTGCTGACAGATCTCTTCGAAGGCAGCGGTGACATCGCTTTCATACATGTCTGCCGGGACCCCGCGGATGATGTGGGAATTGTCGCCATAGGGTTCCAATTCAAACCCGAGTTCTGCCAGAAGGGCACTGTTTTCTTCCAGCAGCGTTGCCGTTTCCTCATCGGTTTTAACGATAACGGGGACCATGAGGATCTGGGACATGACGGAGCGGTCCTCCGTGAGAAGCCGGTCGAAAATGATCCGTTCGTGACAGGCGTGCTTATCAATGATGATCAGCTTTTCATCCTGCTGTACCAGAATGTATGTGTTCATGACTTCTCCGACCATGCGAAACGGAGGCACATCCGAAGAAGATCTCTTGTTCTGCGTTTCCGGCGCTGCTGGCTGCGGCGCGGCTGGAGAAAAGCCATCCATGGAAGTCTGTTCCGCAGTCTGGCTGCCGGAGAAGGCAAAGGGAACCGGCGCCTCTTCTTCCCGTGCCGCGGAGGTGTTGCGGTATGAACGCGCGGGAGAATCCTCGTAACGCGGACGGAATGCATCGGCAGAGACAGCACCGCTGGAAGGACGGAAGGAGGAGGCAGAAACAGTCTCAGACGGTTGCACCGCGGCAGACGGCGCAGTTGTAGAGACCGAAAGAAGGTTCTCTTTCTGTATTGCAGCCAGCGCGGCGTGATAAACCGCGTCAAAGACCTTCTTTTCCTCCATGAATTTCACTTCGGTCTTTGTGGGATGTACATTGACATCCACGGCACCGTAACTGATATCGATATAAAGACAGCAGGCAGGATAATGGCCCACCAGCATGGAGTTTTCGTATGCCTGCTCCACTGCGGCCTGCAGCAGGGGAGAGCGGATGTAGCGGTTGTTGCAGAAGAAATACTGGTATGCGCGGTTCCCGCGGCATGCAGCCGGGGAGGAGACATAGCCCCGGACGGAGACTTTGTCGTTGCTGCCGCTGCAGGAGAGCATCTTGTTGGCAAAGTCCCTGCCGAAGATGGCATACATTCCGGACAGGCTGTCTCCGTCTCCGGGAGTAAAGAACTCCTCAGAGCCGTCTTTGATGTAGTGGATGGAAATATCGGGTCGTGAGAGCGCACAGCGCACAGCGGTCTGCGTGCTGGCGGTAGTCTCACTTCGTTCGGTCTTCAGAAATTTCCGGCGTGCGGGAGTGTTGTAGAACAGATCCCGTACCGTGATGGTGGTGCCGTAAGGACATCCGCACTCTTCCATGCTCTGAATATCGCCGGCCTCCAGGACCACCCGGGTCCCTTGTTCCGCACCCTGTTCTCTTGTGACCATGTCTATGCGGGAAACGGCGCTGATGGCAGCCAGTGCCTCTCCGCGGAATCCCATGGTGCTGATGGAATCCAGCCCATACTCGTCGTGGAGCTTGCTGGTGGCATGCCGCATAAAGGCGATACCCGCGTCTTCCGGGGACATGCCGCTTCCGTTATCCGTAATACGGATCATGGAGGATCCGCCGTTTTTAATCTCGATGGTAATGCTGTCCGCTCCGGCATCGATGGAGTTTTCCACCAGCTCCTTGATTACGGAAGCCGGCCGCTCCACCACCTCACCGGCGGCGATCATATCCGCAACATGAGGAGATAAAATGTTGATATTTGTCATAAAAAAAGCTCCTAATATCGTATTGCGTTGATAGTTTAGTATATCGGATTTTCATTGAAAGTTCTATATAAAAATGTTAAGATTTTAGAATGACTAATAATAAAGGAAAGTAATCAGCACATGGCGATAGAGCGAAGAGAAATCTCGGACGAACAGATCCAGAGACAGGAAGGGATCTGCCGGGAGATACAGCAGACAATCAGCGCATCCCACAGGCCCCCGCTGGCAATGGTAGACACCTACGGATGCCAGCAGAACGAAGCAGACAGCGAGAAGATCCGCGGATATCTGGAAGAGATGGGATATCAGTTCACGGAGGATGAGTATCAGGCCGACGTGATCGTGATCAATACCTGTGCGGTCCGGGAGCATGCGGAGCAGCGGGTCTACGGAAACGTCGGGGCACTGGTCCACACAAAGAAAAAGAAACCGGACCAGATCGTGGCCGTCTGCGGCTGCATGGTCCAGCAGGAACATGTGTCGGCAAAACTGAAAAAATCCTATCCGGTTGTGGATATGGTATTCGGGCCGCACGAACTGTGGCGGTTTCCGGAGCTGCTGCAGACCGTCATGCAGACCAAGAAGCGGGTCTTTGCAACCGACCCATCGCAGGGTGTAATCGCGGAAGGCATCCCGCAGCAGCGGGACAGCCGCACCAAGGCATGGCTGAGCATCATGTACGGGTGCAACAATTTCTGCACCTACTGCATCGTCCCTTATGTGCGCGGGCGGGAACGCTCCCGGAAGCCGGAAGATATCGTGGCGGAAGCGCGCCGACTGGTTGAAGAAGGCTATAAGGACATTACTCTGCTGGGACAGAATGTCAACTCCTATGGCAAGGATCTGGAGGAAGAGGTGGATTTTTCCGACCTGATCCGCCGGATCAATGACATTCCCGGAGACTTTCTCATTCGCTTTATGACCAGCCACCCGAAGGATGCAACGGATAAGTTGTTTGAAACGATGGCGGAATGCGAGAAGTGTGCGCACCACATCCATCTTCCCGTTCAATCCGGCTCCAACCGGGTCCTGAAAGCCATGAACCGCAACTACACGCGGGAAAAATATCTGGGGCAGGTGGAATCCGCCCGGCGTTTTATGCCGGATCTTGTGATTACCACGGATATCATCGTCGGATTCCCCGGCGAAACCGAGGAAGAGTTTGAAGAAACACTGGATCTGGTCCGGAAGGTGCGGTACGATGCCATGTTCACCTTCATCTACTCCCCTCGGGAGGGAACACCTGCGGCAAAGATGCCGGATCCGTACACACGCGAGGAAAAGCAGGTACACTTTGACCGGCTCGTGGAGACGGCGAATGAGATCTCCGCGGAAATCCATCACGGATATGAGGGAAAGGATCTTCGGGTCCTGGTGGACGGGCAGTCCGGCCGGGCGCCCTACAATCTTACCTCCCGTACCGAGGGAGGAAGGCTGGTTCATCTTCAGGGCGATCCGTCCCTGATAGGCAGCTTCGTGAATGTTCATATCACAAGTTCCAACACCTGGGCGTTGTTTGGAGAGGTCCGAAACGAAACAATCTGAAAGAAGACGAGGAATATCATGGCAGAATTAACTCCCATGAAAAAGCAATACAACAAGATCAAGCAGGAGCATCAGGACTGTCTGCTGTTTTTCCGGCTGGGTGACTTTTATGAAATGTTCGATGACGATGCGAAAGTTGCATCCAAGGAACTGGATCTAGCCCTGACCACCCGCGACCGGGGAAAGCCCAAGGAAGAACAGACCCCCATGTGCGGGATCCCGTTCCATTCTGCGGAGACCTATATCGCCAAACTTATTTCCAAAGGATACAAAGTGGCGATCTGTGAGCAGCTGGAGGATCCGAATCTGGTAAAGGGCCTTGTGGAACGGGGAGTGATCCGGATCATCACGCCGGGAACAGTAACCGAAAGTTCCATGCTGGAGGAATCCTGCTCCAACTACATCGCTTCCGTTTTTGCGGATGATAGCAGCGGCGGGATCGCCTTCTGCGATATCTCCACCGGCGAATTCTGCACGACATCATTCTCCGGAAAGAGCGATATGGTGGACGGACATCTTATCAATGAACTGACGCGGTTTTCTCCTTCCGAAGTGCTGGTCTCCCCGGAGACAGCAAAGCGCGCGGAAATCCTGGAGTTTATCCGGGATAAGCTGGGTGCCATGACCGAAGAGGATGAGAACTGGTTTGTGCCGGAAACCGCCAAGGCGTCTGTCGCAGAGCAGTTTCCGGAAGACAGGGCTGCGCTGAACGGACAGCCCGCAGCGGAAACCGCCAGCGGGGCACTGCTCTATTATCTGAAGCAGACTCAGAAGTTCGATCTGAGTCACATTGATCAGTTGAATATTTACAGTGAGAAGCTGTATATGGAGATGGACTGGACCACCCGGAGAAATCTGGAGCTGACGGAATCTCTTCGAACGGGAGAGAAGAAAGGCAGCCTGCTTTGGGTGTTGGACCGGACGCAGACTCCCATGGGGGGAAGAATGCTGCGGTCCTGGCTGGAGCGGCCGCTGCTGTCTCCAGTTCCCATCAAACGCCGTCTGTCTGCCGTGGAGGAGATCTCCAAAGCCATGGTCAAGCGCGGCGAGCTGACGGCGACCCTTCGTGAGATCACGGATATGGAACGGCTTATCGGCCGGATCGTTTACGGTACCGCCAACGGAAAAGACCTGGTGGCACTGGCAAACTGTGCCGCACAGATCCCGGCTCTGACCGACCAACTGAAAGATGCCCGATCTCCGCTTCTGCGGGAGATCGGAGAGATGGACAGGCTGGAGGATATCCGCCAGATCGTCGAGGAAGCCATCGATGAAAACCCGCCCTTCTCTGTCCGGGAAGGCGGAATCCTGCGGAAAGGTTATTCCGAGGAGATCGACCGGCTGCGCGAGATTCGGGACAATGGTGCCCGGATGGTAGCGGAACTGGAGGAACGGGAACGGGAAAAGACCGGGTGCAAAAAACTGAAAGTGGGATACAACAAAGTGTTTGGCTACTATATCGATGTGCCGAACTCTGCAAATCTCACGGAACCGCCGGAGGGCTATATCCGGAAGCAGACTCTGGTTTCCAACGAACGGTACTTCACACAGGAACTGAAGGATCTGGAAAGCTCTCTTCTTACTGCGCGAGACCGGATTGCTGATCTGGAGTACCAGTATTTTGAACAGATCCGGCTCCAGATCGCCGCGGAAGTCAACCGCATCAAAGCCACTGCCACGTCGGTGGCGACCCTGGACGTGATCTGTTCTTTGGCAGAAGTTGCCGTCCGCAACGGTTACACCATGCCGGAAGTGGACAATTCCAGAGAGATCCGTATCGCCGAAGGAAGACATCCTGTCGTGGAATGCACGATGAAGGATACTCTGTTCGTTCCCAATGACGCCGTGCTGAATCTCTCGGATGACCGCGTCGCCATCATCACCGGACCGAACATGGCGGGCAAATCCACCTACATGCGACAGACGGCACTGATCGTCCTTCTGGCGCAGATCGGATCTTTCGTGCCGGCAAAATCGGCGACCATCGGAGTGGTGGACCGGATCTTCACCAGAATCGGCGCGTCCGATGATCTGGCCAGCGGTCAGTCGACCTTTATGGTGGAAATGAACGAGATGGCATATATCCTGAAACATGCCACAGCGGATTCGCTCCTCATCATTGACGAGATCGGCCGGGGCACATCTACCTTTGACGGCATGGCCATTGCCCGTGCGGTGCTGGAGTACTGTGCCGACAAGAGACGGCTCGGGGCGAAGACCATGTTTGCCACCCACTATCATGAGCTTTCCGCACTGGAGAATTCCATCTCCGGTGTGAAGAACTATAATATAACGGCAAAGAAACAGAAGGGGACCCTGGTCTTCCTTCGTAAGATCGTCCGAGGTTCCGCGGATGACAGCTACGGCATCGAAGTGGCAAAACTGGCAGGAATCCCGGATTCGGTGATTGCTCAGGCAAGGACCTATCTGGAGGAACTGGAGAGCGAAGAAGGAAAAGCTCCCGTGGTAAAAGAGGCGGCCTCGACGGAAGAGACGGATCAGATCAGTTTTTATGACCTGGGGGCCGATGAGATCCGCGAAACACTTCGGCAGCTGGATCTGAATACCATCACGCCGCTGGAGGCAATGAACCTTCTTTATCAGCTGCAGAAAAAGGTCAAAGAGCAATGAACGAAAACCGACCGGAAAGACCGTATCTGCAGTTTCAGAACCAGATGAGCCGGCTGGAGACCGTGTTGCTCCTGCTGTATCTTCCGATCCATGCTTTTCTGATGCCGACCATCCTCGGGTTCCTTTTCCAGCGGGCAGGGATCTCCTATTCGATGATGCAACTGAACGTGTGTTACTATGCGCTCAGTACGGTGATTGTATTCCTTGTGGCCCGCCGGTTTCTGCGCAGAAGCTTTGATGTGCTCTGCGACCGGCTGTGGGGTGTCCTGTTCACCGTCGTGATTGCATACTTCCTGCAGCAGGCGCTGATGTACCTTGTGGCGATCCTCGAGCTTCCTCTCGGGATCAGCGGCGACAACCAGAACAATGCAGCGGTACAGGAAATGCTCCAATACGGATTCGGAACCATGTTCGGAATCGTTGTGTTTCTGGCTCCCATTACGGAAGAGGTGCTGTTCCGCGGCGCAATATTCGGAACATTGCGAAAGAGGAACCGCCTCGCCGCTTATGCGGTCACGATCCTGTTGTTCGGACTGCTTCATGTATGGCAGTTTGTCACTCCGGGAAATGACTGGAAATACCTGATTCATATTATCGACTATATTCCCGCGACCTGGGCGTTATGCTGGGTGTATGAGCGTACCGGGACCATTTGGAGCCCCATCGCGCTGCACATGCTGGTCAATGCCATCAGCGTCACAGCGTTGAGGTCCCTCGCTTAAATGTCTTTTGTTTCCGGCAGGGAGCTTCCTGCTGAAAAGAAGGGGAAAGTATGAGAAAAACGCACTATGACAAAAACGATATCATAATGGCGCTCCTCATTGTTATCGCACTGATCCTGGCGATTTTCACCGGAGTCAAGCTCTTTACCGGGAAGAGGCATGCACAGGCGAAGGCGACCGCGCCGGCATCCGCGGCGCCTACCATCGTGGTAGTGACACCGCCGCCGCAGCAGGAGACCGCGGAAGGCGCAGGTACACCGGAAACGAGTGCCGGGCCGAAAGCCAACTCCGGCGGTTTCATGACCCAGACCGGGACCTCTCTGAACCTGATTGTGAACTGGTATGCAGAAGAGGCGGGGGATGAAGTGTCCATCTATATCGATGTTCTGCTGGACTGCTACACCCTTCAGACGGGTTCCCGCGAACAGGGGATCACCATCGGCGTGGGCAGCAAGACTTTTGTTTACGATTCCGCACCGGTCGCGGTGTCCACACCCGGAGCGGATACGGTGCTTTTGCACGCCACACATATCTATGTTCCCGCTTCCGACTTTGCATCCGGACAGTGTCCCATCTATGCCACCTGGAACTTTGGGGGCAGCTATGGAGGACAGCCGATTCCGGAACTGACGGCACAGGGCATGATTACACTGGAATAAAAATAAAAGGAAAACGCTGAAATTCGCAAAAAGTTTTCACCTGTTCCAAGCAGAAACGAGTATAATATAAGGAAAGAAGACCAAAAGGAGAGACGATCCTGTGTATAAATCGAAGAAACGAATGATTAGGATACTGGCCCTCGTACTGAGCCTGACGGTTCTGTCGTTCACCATGAGTGCGTTGGCAACGGTCGCTCCTCCCGCGGCGCCGGATGGGATGGGCACTCCTCCGGAAGGCGTTGGAGCACCTCCTGACGGAGGCGCAGACACGATGACCTATGACTATACCGGACCGCTCAACGGTGTCCTTTCCGTAGGAGCAGGTCAGCAGCTTGCCTCTCGAGACGCATCCATCGGAGCAACCGATCCGGATCAGAATGCGGCACTGGTTCAGGCGGGCGGCGTGCTCAGTGTGACCAACGGAACACTGCACAAAACCGGCGATGATATCAATGGAGACAACTGTAATTTCTACGGAATCAACTCCATTTTCCTTGCAACGGGAGAAAACACCCATGGAGCCGTTTCCAACAGTGACCTCACCTCGGAAAGCGAAGGATCAAACGGCATCTTCTCCACCGATAAAGCAGTCACGTTTGCCAAAGGCAATGCGATTCATACCAGCGGGGGAAATTCCCGTGGCATGGACGCAACCTATGGAGGAACAATTATTGCCGATGACATCAGCATTACCACGATGGGTGAACACTGTGCCGCCATCGCAACCGATCGCGGCGGCGGAACAATCTCTGCCACCAACAGCAGTTTGAATACCACCGGGAGCGGTTCTCCGCTTCTGTATTCCACCGGCAACATCCAGGTGGATCATGTGACCGGAACCGCCAGCAACAGCCAGATCGCCGGAATGGAAGGGCGGAACACCATCCTGATATTCAATTCCGATCTGAAGAGCACCCTGGAGGGCAAGACGGCCAGCGACCCGGTTGCGAACGGATTCATTATCTATCAGTCCACGTCCGGCGACGCGGAAGCGGCGACAGGAGAGGCAGCCAAATTCCAGGCTGTGAACTCTCAGCTCACCAGTGCCATCACTTCCGGCGCAATGTTCTATGTCACCAATACGACCGCCGATATCCTTCTGTCCGGTTCTGTTCTGGATTTTGACAGCAAAGAGGCGAAGCTGCTGCGCATTGAAGGAAATAATGCCAACAACTGGGGAACCGCAGGAGCCAACGGCGGCAAAGTGAAGTTTACCGCAAGAAAAGAGACACTCACCGGCGACATCTCGGTGGATACCATCAGCTCTCTGGATCTGTATCTTCTGGATGGGACCACCTATATGGGCACCATCGCGTTGAAGGAAGCGGAAGATGATGCGGAAAAGATGGAAGACAATATCAGTGTCAGCATTGGCAGCGACTCCAAATGGATCGTCACAGCCAACAGCACCATTGCCAACCTCAGTATGGAAGAGGGAGCCGCGATCGAGGATCCCAACGGTAATGCCGTTACGGTCATGAAGAACGGAGAGACCGTTGTTTCCGGAAACAGCACCTACACGGTTACCGTTACGAATGAATTAAAGAACAGCATCTCCACGGATGCTAGCAACGAGGAAAACTGGGATGTCATCGACCGCAGTGAGTTCGATGCCTATTATGAATGCGCAACGGCGTTCGGCGAAAACGGACAGGTTGAACTGACACCAATAGAGATTACCATCAACTCCGAGGAGGATGACACTGCGGAAGCGGCGGAGAACAAAACCGCAAAAAAACAGCTTGCAGTTGACGTTGCTGTTGCAGTGGCAGCCTGTGCTCTGATTGGTTTGCTGGTATACAGAAGAAAGAAGGCAAAAGCGAAAAAGTCTGCCTCAGAGGAAAAAGAAGAACCGGGAAACAAATAACAAACGACAAATGACTGGCATCGACGCGCAAGCAGCGGTGCCAGCTTTTTTAAAAGAGGAAATCGAAATGAATCCAACACTTAGAGAAGATGCGGATCAAATCATTCAAAAGAGCATAAGAGCAGTACTGCCGGATGCGGCTGTACGGCATGCGCTGAATGAGTATCGTCCCGGCTCAGGAAAAACACTGCTGGTTGCCACAGGAAAAGCTGCCTGGCAGATGGCAAAAGCAGCAGTGGAAAAACTGGAAAAAGTTGACGGCGGGATTGTAATCACAAAGTATGGTCATGCTATGGGAGAGATCCCTGGCGTGGAGTGTTGTGAGGCCGGACATCCGGTGCCGGATGAAAACAGTTTCCTGGCCACAAAAAAGGCGCTGGATCTGGTACAAGGACTCACTCAGGAGGATCGAGTGATCTTCCTGCTGTCTGGAGGCGGGAGCGCACTGTTTGAGAGTCCGCTGATCCCGGGTGACGAACTACAGGACGTTACCCAGCAACTGCTGGCCAGCGGCGCGGATATTGTGGAAATGAACACCGTGAGAAAACGTCTCAGCGGAGTCAAAGGCGGAAAGTTTGCCCAAGCGTGTGCTCCGGCAAAAGTCTTCAGCATCGTTCTCAGTGACGTTCTCGGAGATCCGCTGGATATGATTGCCAGTGGTCCGGCGTATCCGGACAGCAGCACGTGTGCAGAGGCAAAAGCCGTTGTGAATAAGTATAATATTCGATTATCCGACGAGGCGGAGAAGCTTCTGGCGATTGAAACACCGAAAAGTCTGGACAACGTGGAGACGCACATTAACGGATCCGTACGTGAGCTCTGCAAGGCAGCAGCAAAGGCTGCAGAGGAACTGGGATACGAACCGGTCCTGCTCACCGATCAGTTGTGCTGTGAAGCGAGAGAGGCGGGAAGGTTCCTTTCCAGCATTCTGAAAGCGCATGCGGGCCAGGGAAAATCACTTGCTTTTATTGCCGGAGGTGAGACGGTGGTGCACCTTACCGGACATGGTCTTGGAGGACGCAATCAGGAACTCGCTCTGGCCGCTGCGCCGGGGATCGCTGGGATGGCGGGCGCAGCTGTTTTCTCCGTCGGAAGTGACGGTACGGACGGCCCGTGTGATGCCGCCGGAGGATATGTAGACGGAGAGACTGCAAAAAGCCTGATAGAACACAGCATCGATGTAGCGAAAATCATGAAAGACAACGATGCCTATCACGCGCTTCAGGAAGTGGGCGGTCTTGTAATGACCGGACCAACCGGAACCAACGTCAACGATGTGGCGGTAGCGCTGCTTCGGGAATAAAAAACAAAGAACTCCGGGATCAGACGGACAGATTCAGTATCCGTGATCCCGGAGTTTTCATTTTAGCAGGACCGCCAGAGCGGCAAGGACATATATGTGAGCAGGATAGTACAGATAGAAGAACCATTTGCTGCCGCCCCCTTTCTGCTCGTTATACAACAGCATAAAGGGAAGCGCAATGATCATAAACCACTGGTAGTTGTCGGTGAACAGATTTTTCAGATTTAATCCGCAGGATGCTTCCGCAGTAAAAAACAGTGCGCAGTACACGGCATAGAAGACGGCAAGAGAGGATCGTCTGGCCATCGTATAAAAGATGCCGATCCCCAGCAGGACCCAGAGAAAACCACCCTCCACATCAAACGGAGACGGTACCACAACGCCGGTCAGTGTCCTCACCCAACCTTCCGGCAGATAATGCTGAAGGGCGGCAAGCAGAAACGGAAGAATAAGCAGCACCGCCGGCATCAGCGAGATGACGCGCTCTTCCTTTCGGTCCCGGAGCAACTCCAGAACGGTCAGAAAATATGCGATGTAAAACAGGGTGCTGAAAACGTGGTTGTCGATCGTGACCCCGTATGGAGTCATGAAATGATTCAGGATCCAGTTTCCAAGCCCCATCAGGACCATCGCAATATAGAGGCGACGGACGTACGCCACACGGTCGTGAGTATAATAGACTCCCTTTGCCACGCAGAACACGAACAGTGGAGCAGCCAGCCGGCCGAAAAGACCAAACCAGAACGGGACCGGAAGGATGCCGGACAGATAGTTGTATATATGATCCAGGGTCATGGTGATGACAGCCAGGATCTTCAGCTGATAGGTCGTAAACCCGTGTGCTGTTGTTGTGGATGATGACATAAGCAGACTCCAATAAAAGAATAAGACCCCGGAACCTGTTCGCCGTAAGGTGACCGGATTTCCGGGGATCTTTATCGCAGGATCATTTGATGCCGGTGACAGTATAATCTTTTGCTTCTACGGCGCTTTTCAGAACGTCGTCTGCAACAGGATCGTTCATGGAGACGATCGCGGTTCCGGTCTCGTGGCTGACCTCCGCAGACAGCACACCGTCGAGTTCCTCCAGTGCCTTTTTCACAGAGGCCTCGCAGTGCGGGCACATCATTCCTTCAATAGTCAATGTCTTTTTCATAGTATCCTCTTCCTTTGGTTCTTTCTTTATTGTACGCTCCGGACCACAGGGCTGCAAGTGATCCGAAGAACGTTTTTTATGTTTGATCTTTTTGTCATGCTTAGGGTCGTAGATGTCCATGAGATTCAGACGAAGGGCATTGGATACGACACAGAAACTGGAAAGGCTCATGGCTGCTGCACCGAGCATGGGATTCATCGTCAGCCCCAGTGACTTTACGAAAACTCCAGCGGCCAGAGGGATCAGCAGGGAGTTGTAGATCAGCGCCCAAAACAGGTTTTCCAGTATGTTTTTGTATGTTGCGCGGCTGAGACGGATGGCGGCGGCAACGTCGGAGAGGCGGCTTTTCATCAGGACGATGTCGGCAGCATCGATAGCAACGTCTGTACCGGCGCCGATGGCGATTCCGATGTCTGCCCGCGTCAGTGCCGGTGCGTCATTGATGCCGTCGCCCACCATGGCCACTTTTCCATTTTCCTGAAGTGCGCGGATCACTGCATCTTTCCCGTCCGGCAGAACATCGGCGATCACTTCGTCCACACCGGCCTGAGCACCGATCGCCCGGGCGGTCTTTTCATTGTCTCCGGTGAGCATGACCACATGGATCCCCAGGTTTTTCATTTCCTTGATGGCCTCTGCGCTGTCGTCTTTCATTACATCTGCCACCGCAATGGTGCCGATATAAGCCTTCTCCCGCACAAAGAGAAGAGGCGTCTTTCCCTGTGCGGCCAGGTCTTCCGCCGTTTTAAGAGCGGCGTCGGGAACAGCAGTCTGACCCATGATGTATTTCATGCTTCCGCCGAGAAGCGTTTCGTCATCCAGCACGGCGGAAAGACCGTTTCCGGGAAGTGCCTGGAAATCTGCGACATCATAGCGGTCGAGATCCAGTTCTTCCGCCTTCCTTACGATGGCTCTGGCAAGGGGATGCTCGCTCTTTCCTTCCAGGGCGAACGCGGTCTCCATCAAATCCGTTTCATCGATTCCCTCTGCGGGGAAGATATCCGTCACTGCGGGCTCGCCGCGGGTGATGGTCCCGGTCTTGTCCAGCACCACGATCTCGGAGTTGCCCGCTTCCTGCATGGACTCGGCGTTTTTAAACAGGATCCCGTTTTTCGCTCCCATGCCGTTGCCTACCATGATCGCCACCGGTGTGGCAAGTCCCAGTGCGCAGGGACAGCTGACGACCAGAACGCAGATGCCGCGGGCCAGAGCAAATCCGATCTCTTTTCCGGCCAGAAGCCACACCAGGATCGTAACGATTGCTATCCCGATGACCACCGGAACGAAATACCCGGAGATGGTGTCGGCCAGTCTGGCTACCGGGGCTTTGGTGGCGGCGGCATCGCTGACCATCTGGATAATCTGGGCAAGAGAGGTATCTTCTCCTACCCGGGTCGCACGGCAGGACAGGAAACCGGACTGGTTCAGCGTGGCGGAGGACACGGCGTCCCCCGGAGCCTTGTCCACCGGAATGCTCTCCCCGGTGAGTGCAGATTCATTAACGGCGCTGTTTCCTTCCAGCACGATGCCGTCTACGGGAATATTTTCTCCGGGGCGAACCACAAAGGTGTCACCGGAGAGAACACTGTCCACGGGAACCGTTTCTTCCTTTCCGTCGCGGAGCACCGTTGCGGTCTTGGGCGCCAGTTTCATCAGACTCTTTAATGCGTCGGTAGTCTTTCCCTTGGAGTGGGCTTCCAGCATTTTTCCGACGGTGATCAGCGTAAGGATCATGGCGGCGGACTCAAAATAGAACTCGTCCATGTAGACCTTTGCGGCATCCGGTCCACTATGAATCTGTGCATAAGTCATCAGGAACAGCACCACGGTGCTGTACAGAAAGGCCGCGCTGGAGCCCAGTGCAATCAGAGTATCCATGTTGGGCGCCCGGTGAAAGAGGCTTTTAAACCCGCTGACAAAGAATTTTTGGTTGATAACCATGATGACGGCGCTCAGAAGAAGCTGCAGAAGCCCCATTGCCACATGGTTGTCGTGGAAGAATGCAGGCAGCGGCCATCCGAACATCATATGTCCCATGGAAAAGTACATCAGGACGAGCAGAAAACCAAGGGACCATAAAAGGCGGCGCTTCAGCACCGGAGTTTCATGATCTTCCAGAGCGGCTTCTTCCTCCGCAATCCTTGCGGACAGTCCTTTTCGTGCGTCTTCGGCGGCGCCTTTGACGGAAGCCCCGTACCCGGCGTTTTCCACGGCCCGGATGATCTCACCCGGCGATGCCGTACCTTCCACGCCCATGGAGTTGGTCAGCAGACTGACGCTGCAGGAGGAGACACCCTCCACCGCGGAGACCGCTTTCTCCACGCGGGCCTGGCACGCGGCACAGCTCATTCCTGTAACGGTAAATTGTTCCATACCTGTATCTGCTTGCCGGAACGATCCCGGCAGTTCCTTTCTAAAGGGTTATTTCATCAGTTTTTGAAGGGTAGCCACCAGTTCGTTGACGGACTCATCCTTCCCGTTCAATATGTCGTCTTTTACACAGGTGCGGATGTGATTGGACAACAGCTCCTTGGAAAAGCTGTTCATGGCGCAGCTGACAGCAGATGCCTGCGTCAGGATATCGATGCAGTAGGCATCCTGTTCCAGCATTCCGCGGATCCCGCGGACCTGTCCTTCGATAATGTTCAGACGTCGGATCAGATCCTTGTATTCCTGTTCACTGCGATGTTTCTTCCGGTCCCCGCAGCAGGAATGTGCAGATTCATTATTATCAAGCGCTTTCGGATTGGTATCCAAAATCAGCACCTTCTTTCCTTCCGGTTAGTTCGCCTTGATTATATACCCCCAGGGGGTATGTTTCAATAGAAAAGGAGAGGTCGGAACCACATTTGTCCAGATGGAGCAATTTCGTGGAAAGAAACGTTCTGTTCGCGAGACGGGGAGTGAGGTATAATGAAGAAAACGCACGGGGGGACAGGAGAATGGCGGAACGAGAGAAAATTACGGCAGAGATCCGGCAGTGGGTCCGGCAGAACAGCGAGGAAGACTATGCTGCCTTTCAGCGAAAACTGCTGCCGACGATCCCGGCGGAGAAGATCCACGGAGTGCGTACGCCGGCGTTGCGGAAATATGCCAAAGAGCTGAGCAGGCGGAAAGACGCCGGTGCGTTCCTGGAGATACTTCCGCACGAAAGCTTTGAGGAAGATCAGCTTCATGCATTCATCCTGTCGGAAATGAAGGATCCTTCCGAGTGCATGGAGGAGCTGGAACGGTTTTTGCCCTATATTGACAACTGGGCTACCTGTGATCAGCTGTCGCCGAAGTGCTTCCGGAAATATCCCGAGTCTCTCCCGGAAAAGATTCGGGAGTGGATGGCAGCGGAAGAGACCTACGTGATCCGGTTTGGCATCGGAATGCTGATGCAGCACTTTCTGGATGACCGGTTTGATCCTGTGTATCTGCAGCAGGTGTCCGAAGTGCAGTCGCAGGAGTACTATGTCAATATGATGATCGCCTGGTACTTTGCTACGGCGCTGGCTAAGCAGACGGAAGCAGCGCTTCCGTATCTGGAACAGTATCAACTGGATCCCTGGGTCCACAACAAGACGATTCAGAAAGCAGTGGAGAGTTACCGGATCAGTGACCCACTGAAAGAATACATAAGAACGCTGAGGGTGAAAAATGGAAAGACAAAAGAACGAAAAGAAAGAACCGCCAATCCCGTATGAGGATCTTCTGAAGGGAGCGGTACCATGCCCGGAGGCGGAAGAGCTGCTTCATCAGGCACCGGAAGACATGCGGAGAGTCATCGTCGTGCTGGATGACGATCCCACCGGGATTCAGACGGTCCATGACGTCTGCGTATATACCAGGTGGGACCGGAAGACCATCACCGATGCGTTTCGGGAAGACCACAGGATGTTTTTTCTCCTGACAAACTCCCGGGGACTTACTGCGGATGAGAGCCGGGAGCAGCACAGGACCATTGCCCGGAACATTTGTGCGGCAGCCGGAGAGACCGGCCGGGACTATATCCTGATCAGCCGGGGAGACTCTACCTTGCGCGGCCACTGGCCCATGGAGACCGAGATCCTGAGAGAAACGTTGGAAAAGGGATCGGAAAAGCGTTTTGACGGAGAGATCGTGATCCCGTTTTTCCCGGAAGGCGGCCGCTTTACATGGAAAGATATCCATTATGTCTGTCAGGGAAATGATCTGATACCGGCAGGACAGACGGAATTTGCGAAAGACAAGAGTTTTGGCTATCACTCCTCCAATCTGCGGAACTGGGTGGAAGAAAAAACAGAAGGACAGTTTCCGGCAGAGGCTGTCTGCTCCATCTCCCGAGAGGAACTTCGCAGAGGAGATGTGAAATCCGTGGTGGATAAGCTCTCTTCGGTAAGCGGTTTCGGAAAGATTATCGTCAACTGCACGGCATATGAGGATCTGCAGGTGTTTGCTGCCGCCTTCTGGCAGGCACTGAAACAGGGGCATGAGTATCTGTTCCGCAGCGCAGCGGCGCTGCCGAAGGTGCTGGGAGGTGTGAGTGACCAGCCGCTTCTCACCCGGGAGGCGCTGATCGATCCCGGCAATAATTCCGGGGGGATCATTCTCATCGGATCTCATGTAAACAAAACGACCCGGCAGCTGGAAGAACTGAAAAAAACGGAAAAGAAGATCACCTATATCACGTTTGACCAGCACCGCGTGCTGGAGGAAGGCGGACTGGAAGAAGAGGCAGACCGTGTTTTGGCACTGGCGGAGAAAGAGATCCGCGCCGGCAGAACGGTTACGGTATTTACCCGGCGGGAGAGGCTGGATCTGAACACGGAGGATCCGGCGCGTCAGCTTCAGGTTTCCGTGAGAATCTCCGATGCCCTCACCGGGATCATCGGGCGGATGCAGGTGCGGCCGTCCTTTATCGTCGCAAAGGGAGGAATTACCTCCAGCGACGTAGGGACGAAAGCACTTCGTGTGACGAAAGCATTGGTGAAGGGACAGATCCGTCCCGGAATCCCGGTGTGGCAGACCGGCCCCGAAAGCAAGTTTCCCGGGCTGCCGTATGTGATCTTTCCCGGCAATGTGGGAAGTGATGACGATCTCCGGCGGATCGTGGAAGAACTGATCAAAGATTAGGAAAACAAAACAGCGCATAGACCGTTCATTCGAAAGTCGGTCTATGCGCTTTGATTATTGATTTTGTTATTTCAGACGGGGATCGATCCATCGTTTGGTGATCATCCATCCGATCCATCCGGACAGGAAACCAACAAGGATCCCGCAAAGCACGTCCGAGGGATAGTGCACATACAGATACAGACGTGTAAAGGCAATGATTACCGCCAGGACCAGGGCAGGGATCCACAGCCGTTCTTTCCGGAAAAGAAGTGCGGAGGCTGCGGCAAAGGAAGCGGCCGTATGACCCGAAGGAAACGAGTAATCCGAGGGGGCCTTTATCAGAAGGGAGATCCCGGCATGTAAATCATAGGGGCGGATCCTAGCCACCAGCGGTTTCAGGATCCCATTGCACAGGATCAGATCTGCCAGAAGGGCAGCAGCCACAGTAAATCCGACTTTTCTTTTTCCCGGGATGCACAGCAGAATGATCGCCAGAAGAATCCAGACCGCACCCGCATTACCCAGCATCGTCAGATAGGGAACGATGGTGTCCAGCCACAGGGTCCGCAAATGTTCCTGTATCGCATCCAGAATGGAAAAATCCAGAGAATAGATAGCCTGGCTCATACGCGCAGCTTGTTCTGAAGACGGGACCGGACTTCGTCCAGAAAATCTTCACTGTTGACGGTTTTGACTTCTCCCGAAACGAGGAGCGCAAGATCGCCGGTCATGATGCCGTCGGTGATGGTCTCCACGCAGGCACTCTCCAGCGCGTCCGCATAATCAATAAGATCCCGGGTTTCGTCAAATATTCCTCGCTGGCGGAAAGCGCCGGACCACGCAAAAATGGTGGCCACCGGATTGGAAGAGGGCTTCTCTCCGTTGCGGTAACGGTAATAATGGCGCGTGATCGTCCCGTGAGCGGCTTCAAATTCATAGTTGCCCTCCGGAGAAACAAGGACGCTCTTCATCATGGCAAGCGAACCGAATGCGGAAGAGATCATGTCGCTCATCACGTCTCCGTCATAGTTTTTGCATGCCCAGATAAAGCCGCCCTTGGACCGCATCACACGGGCAACGGCATCATCAATCAGGGTGTACAGATAACGGATCCCGGATTCCTCAAAGCGGCTTTTGTATTCTGTTTCATACAGCTCCTGGAAAATATCCCGGAAGCGGCCGTCGTATTTTTTCGCAATGGTATCCTTTGCGGCAAACCACAGATCCTGTTTGCTGGACAGGGCAAATTCGAAACATGCCCGAGCAAAAGACTCGATGGAGGAATCCTTGTTGTATAGCCCCTGCAGAACACCGGGACATTCATATTCATAGATCGTCTCCCGGAACTCGGTCCCGTCGTCTCCGGTAAAGACCAGTTCTGCTTTCCCGGTAGTCGGGACCCGGTATTCCGTCGCGCGGTAAATATCGCCGTACGCATGACGGGCGATGGTGATGGGGGCTTCCCACGTGCGCACATAGGGATCGATGCCGGGGACGATGATCGGTGTACGGAACACAGTACCGTCCAGTACGGCTCGGATGGTGCCGTTGGGGCTCTTATACATTTTTTTCAGATTATATTCTTTTACTCTGGCATCGTTGGGCGTGATGGTCGCACATTTTACACCAACATGCCATTTTTTGATGGCTTCCGCCGCCTGCAGTGTGATCTGGTCATCGGTTTCATCCCGGCGGACAAGTCCGAGATCATAATATTCGGTTTTCAGATCCACAAAGGGGAGGATCAGCTTGTCCTTGATCATCTGCCAGAGGATGCGGGTCATTTCATCCCCGTCCATCTCCACGATGGGATTGGTCATGGTTATTTTCTGCATATAATCAGTCCTCGCTGTTTCGTAATGCATACCAGTTCATCAGACAGCCGGCCAGAAGGATCTCCCGTTCCCGGTCCGTCAGAGGCCCGATGGTGAACGTATAGCTCTTTCCGTTGATGGTTCCGGTAACCTCATCGGCACCGGACTCCACCGCGGCACGGATACCGGGCAGGACCAGCTGGTCTCCGGGCTGATACTCAAAGGGAATGTCCTCCGGAAGTGTCAGAGGCAGCATGCCCCAGTTGATACAGTTGGAACGATAACGCTTGGTGGCGAATTTTCTGCAGATGTTGGCGGCACCACCCAGAATCCTCTGGCAGGAAGCTGCCTGCTCCCGGGCGCTTCCGTCACCGGGACACTCTGCAAATATACAGGAATAGATACCCTTGGCTTGAATGTCCTTTGCTCTCTGTACGTACTCCGGATCTCTGCGCGACAGAGCAAAGGAAGCCAGTTTCATGGGGTTGGAACGGTAGGAACTGGTTTCCCCGGAAGGAATGAGCTCATCGGTGGTGGTGACCGGATCGTGGATCACAGAAGCCAGTTCCAGAGTCAGGTCTTCCGGCATGGCCGGGATCTCGGGCCACGGAATGATGTTCGGTCCGTAGATCAGAGCCTCATTCTCGTTGGGTTTGTCATATCCGAAGTACACACGGTTTTCATATACGGTGGAGTCAAAACCATAGCTCATATCCGAAGGAACCGTGTAATCGATATCCGTAGCTGCTGTCAGCACACCCTGATTTCTTGCCGTCGCGGCAATGGAGCGCGCATCCATCAGGGCAACGTAGGAGATCTGTCCGTCACTGGGCTTGGAACCTTCCCGGTTGGGGAAGTTTCGGGTGGTGTGGCGGATGCTGAGAGCGCCGTTTCCGGGCACGTCTCCCGCACCGAAGCACGGGCCGCAGAAGCAGGACTTGAACAGTGCGCCGGAAAGCATGAGATCCTGCTGGATCCCCTTGTTGATCAGCTCCACATTGACGGGAACAGACGGCGGGTAAACCGAAAGATTGAAGTAACCGTTTCCCACCGAGTGTCCGTGAAGGATGGAAGCCGCCTCGGCAATGTTTTCAAACATGCCGCCGGCACAGCCCGCAATGACACCCTGATCGATCATCAGTTTTCCGTCTTTCAGCTTGCTGGCAAGGTCCACGCTCTTTCCTTCCAGCTGCTGTTCCAGCCGTTTCTCCGTCTCCCGGAGAATATCGCCGGCGTTTGCCTGGAAGTCATGGATGCTGTAGGCCTCCGAAGGATGGAAGGGCAACGCGATCATGGACTCCACGGAGGACAGATCAATGGTGATCATGTCATCATAAAACGCGCCTTCCTGCGGTTCCAGCTTCCGGTATTCCTCTCCGCGGCCGCGAAGAGCAAGATATTCTTCCACTTTTCCGTCCGTCTGCCAGATGGAGGAAAGACAGGCCGTTTCGGTGGTCATGACATCGATGCCGATGCGGTAATCCATGGACAGTCCGGAAACACCGGGACCTGCAAACTCAAGAACATGGTTTTTAACAAATCCGTCTTTGTAGACTGCACCGCAGAGCGCGAGAGCAACATCGTGCGGGCCAACGCCGCGATTCGGAGTTCCGGTGAGATAGACCAGCGTAACTTTCGGATAGGGGATATCATAGGAATCTCCCAACAGTTGTTTTACGATTTCCGGTCCGCCTTCTCCCACGGCCATGGTGCCGAGGGCTCCGTAGCGGGTATGACTGTCGGAACCGAGGATCATCTTTCCGCAACCGGCCATCATCTCGCGGGCAAACTGGTGGATGACCGCCTGATTTGCCGGCACGTAGATGCCGCCGAACTTCCGCGCCGCAGAAAGTCCGAATATATGATCATCTTCATTGATCGTACCGCCCACTGCGCAGAGACTGTTGTGGCAGTTGGTCATGGCATAGGGGACGGGGAATTTTTTCAGCCCGGATGCAATAGCAGTCTGAATGATTCCCACGTATGTAATATCGTGAGAAATCAGATTGTCAAAATAAATATTCAGTTCCGAACCGGAGCCCTTGTTGTGCGCCGCCAGGATCTCTCCCGCCATGGTTTTCCAGGGGCTGGCTTCTACCGGAGTCTCACTGACTTTGCACGGTCTGCCGTCATGCCATACGATAGATTCATTGATTTTGGTGATCATAACTGTCCTCTTTTATTTATTAATGTGTTGAATTGAAAACTCTGTGATATTATTGCACAAGGCATGGTAAAATTCAAGGAAATGCAAAGATATCGAATAAAAATTGCAAAATTGGTGGAAATCAATAGGAGAAATAGAAATAATGACCGGTAAAATTGCAACTAAAAAGAAAAAACTTGCAAAACGAGAAGAATGGTACTATGATAGGAAACACCCTCTGTAAGATAGGAGAAGCAACTATGGACAACATCAAATTAGGGAATCATCTGGTAGACGATCTGAATCAGCTGAACGATCACATCATAAGCAGTTATCAGATCGACCAGAACATTTCTCTTGCCGATATTAAAAGAGGCCTCCGAAACAGCGATGGTACCGGCGTGCTTGCCGGCATCACCGGAGTCGGCAGCGTTCAGGGCTATTCCATCCTGGACGGGCAGCGGGTTCCCATGCCGGGCAGACTGTATTACCGCGGAATCAACCTGTTTGATATCGTGGATGCCCATATTAAATCGGAAACCTTTGGTTATGAGGAAGTCGTATTTTTGCTCCTGCTGGGACAGCTGCCGAATCAGCAGCATTTCGACCGGTTCAAAGAACTGATGGCGGAAGCACGGTCGCTGCCCCTCGGATACAATGAAGATGTCCTTTTCCGTGCGCCCTCCAAGAGTATCATGAACCAGCTTTCCCGCGGGATTCTTGCGCTGTATTCCTATGATGACAATCCGGATGATACCTCTCCGGACAACCTGCTTCGGCAGTCCATGGAAGTGGTGGCAAGAATGCCGCTCATCGTGGCGAACTCCTATCAGGTCATGCGGCATTATCACCAGGGAAAATCTCTGTATATCCACAACCCGGAACCGAACCTTTCTCTGTCCGAAAACTTCCTGCGGATGATCCGCAAGGACAAAAAATATACAGAAGAAGAGGCCAAGATCCTGGACATGATGCTGATGATCCATGCCGATCACGGCGGCGGCAACAACTCGACCTTTACCTGCCGCAGTGTGTCCTCCACCGGATCCGACACCTACAGCGCCGTCGCAGCGGCAGCGGGATCCCTGAAAGGACCGCTCCACGGCGGGGCAAACGCCAAGGTCATGGAGATGTTCGCGCATGTCAAAGAGGACATGACGGATACGAAGGACAAAAAAGAACTCCGGGCTTATCTGGAAGGGATTCTGGACAAGAAGTGCGGCGACAAATCTGGAAAGATCTATGGTCTGGGACACGCGGTCTATACCATGTCGGATCCCCGTGCGGTAATAATTAAAAAGTACGCCCGGAAGCTGGCTGAGGAAAAAGGCCGGCTGGAAGATCTGGAGCTGATGGAAAACATCGAGAGCATTGGTACGAAGGTGATCATGGAACGCAAGAACCGGGACTTTCCGCTG
This sequence comes from Oscillospiraceae bacterium, assembly GCA_902802565.1. GTDB lineage: Bacteria > Bacillota > Clostridia > Oscillospirales > Oscillospiraceae > UBA2922. The sequence goes on along the minus strand of CADCMP010000002.1, from coordinate 33,332 downwards.
TGTGCCAATGTGGATATGTATTCCGGACTGGTGTACCAGATGCTCGGAATTCCCGTGGAACTGTATACCCCGCTGTTTGCCATTGCAAGGAGCGCCGGCTGGTGCGCCCACCGCATGGAAGAGGTGATCAGCGGAAAACGTATCATGCGTCCGGCATACCGGTCCATCCCTGCAAAGACGGCATACATTCCCATCGAAAACCGCTAACTGACAAAAATACCCGCTGCTTCGTTGCAGCGGGTATTCTGCGTCTGCGAAGACCTCGAAACCAACCTGTGCAAAGAATGTGACAGATTGGGGAAAGGGTCTTTTCTTTTTGGAAATGGTTCCGTACAATATTAAAAGAAAGACTAGAAAGTCGAACGCATACATACGAATGACATCCACTGTAAGTGAGGTATATAAAGAATGCTGAGATTGTACACGGGCGTTGCCGGAACCGGCAAGACACGTGAAATACTGGGACAGATCCGTCAGGCGGCAGAAGAAGGGAAAACCGACATTCTTCTCATCGTGCCGGATCAGTTTACCTATGAGGCCGAGAGAGAGTTGTGCGAAGTCTGCGGCAACCATATCTCCATGCATGCGGCGGCAAAATCCTTTAGCCGCATGGCGATGCAGATGCTGTCGAGCCGTCCCGACTGCGCACCGCTTCTGGACAATGGCGGGCGGCTTCTTTGTATGAATCTCGCCATTGAATCCATCGGGCCGAAACTGGCTGTTTACGGAAACACCCGCAGAAGACCGGAGAACCAGAAGATTCTGCTCCAGGAGATGCAGGAACTGAAAACATCCTGCATCACAGCCGATATGCTGATAAAAACCGCAGAAAGCTGCAGCGGACTGCTCCGGGATAAGCTGGAAGATCTTGCGCTGATTCAGGAAGCGTATGAATCAGTGGTGGCAAACGGACATTCGGATCCTTCCGATCTTCTGAATGTGTTTGCCGACAGCATACCCAATGAATTTATTTCAGAACACAGCACCGTCTATATCGACGGTTTTTCGGATTTCAGCCAGCAGGAGCTCGATGTGATCGAAGCAATGCTTCGTGTAGGCGCGGAAGTTACGGTATGCCTGAATATGGAAGACTCGGATCAGGAGATCTTCGAAATGGCGAAGATCACAAAAAGGCAGCTGGAGCGGATTGCGGAAGACTGCGGGATTGAGACCGAGGAAGTGTCCTTTTCCGTTCAGGAACAGAAGAATGCTGCGCTGGCGTTCTATAATGAGCATCTGTTTTCCTATGAAGATGCAGTTTGGAACCAGGACGAAGGCAGGGACGTGGTGGCGCTGTACAGTGCGTCAACACCGGAAGAAGAATGTGAATTTGCCGCGGCTACGTGCCTGCAGCTGGTCCGGGAGACCGGCTGCAGATGGCGGGATATTGCCATCGCCGTTCGCGGTTTTGAAGAATACGACACCATGCTGGAATGCATGTTCCGTCATTATGATGTTCCGCTGTATCTGACCCGCAGATCGGATCTTCTGGCAAAATCACTGCCGTCCCTTCTTCGCAGCGTGTATGAAAACGTTGCCGGCGGCTGGGATACGGAAGAACTTCTGGAATATGTCCGTACCGGCCTCACGGGACTGTCCCCGGAGGAAGGTGATCTGCTGGAGAACTACACGATCACTTGGAATCTGAGAGGTCGGGAGTGGCTGTTTGAAGAACCGTGGAACCGCCATCCGGGCGGTTACGGCTGTGATTGGACGGATCGCGCCAGACAAACCCTCAGCACCATACAGATGCTTCGGCGGAAGATCGTTGCTCCGCTGAAACGTTTTTATGATGCCAGTGTCAATACGCATACGGTCAGCGGGCACACGGAAAATCTGGTGGAGTTTCTGGAGAACAGCCAGCTTCCGCAGGTGCTGCGTTCCCGCGCACAGAAACTGCGAGAGGAAGACCAGAAGTCCGAGGCAGAGGAATATGAACAGATCTGGGAGATTCTTCTTTCCGCACTGGAGCAGATGAACGCTGTGATGGGAGATGTTTCCGCAGATGTGGAGACCTACGGAAAGCTTCTCCTGCAGATGCTTTCCCAGTATGATATCGGAACGATCCCCGTGTCGTTGGACAGTGTATCCGCAGGTGATTTTGAACGGATGCGGAGAAGAAACATCCGTTATCTCATCGTGCTGGGGGCATCGGAAGACCAGCTCCCCAGGTTTTCCGGAGAAGTCGGCGTCTTTACCGAGGAGGAGAAGCAGTTCCTTCGCAGTATCGATCTGACCATGGGCCGCTGGTCCGACCTCTGGCTCTGGAAAGAGTATTTTACCATTTACAATACCTTTACTCTGCCGCAGGAGAAAATGTTGCTGTGCTACAGCAGGACTCGAGGGGGAGACGTACAGGAGCCGTCGGTGGTCATGCGCCGAGCACAGGAAATCTTTGGCGGAGAGATCCGCCCGGTGGATATCGATCTTCTTCGAAGCAACGCGGAGCGTCCTGCTGCGGAGATGGCGGCAGAAGCGTTTCATGATTTCAGGCCAGGCGCGGCAGCGGCAAGAGCCCGGCTTCAGAAAGAAGCTCCGGAACAATACGAGAAACTTCAGAGAGCCGCTCATTTTTCCCGGGGATCGCTTACAGAGGAGGCGGTATCCCGTCTTTACGGGAAAACGCTCCGGCTGTCCCCCTCCCGAATCGACACCATGGCCGGCTGTCCATTTTCCTATTTCATGCAGTACGGTATGAAAGCGGAAGAAAGGCAGGCCTCCGGAATCACACCGGCGGAGATCGGAACTTTTATGCATTATGTGCTGGAACATGTGGCAAAACAGATTTCGGAGGAGGGCGGATTCCATACGGTCACTGCAGAGCGGATCCATGAGATCACCGATCAGGTAGTGGAACAGTATGTGGAGGAAGAGATGGCAGGCCTGGAGGGACAGAGCAAACGGTTTCGCTATCTGTTCGGACGACTTCGGGAAAACGTTCATCAGGTCGTGGGAAATATGGCAGAGGAGCTACGCGTTTCAGAATTTGTTCCCATAGAATTCGAGCTGAATTTCAGCGAAGACCGGGATTTTCCGGCGATGCAGCTGGGAGATCCGGACGCATTACTGCAGCTCACCGGCATCGCGGACCGAATCGACGGCTGGGAACATGATGGAAAACTGTATCTCCGAGTCGTGGATTATAAGACCGGAAAAAAGAAATTCGATCTTTCCGAAGTATGGTTCGGCCGCAATCTGCAGATGCTTCTTTACCTGAATGTGCTGTGGAAGTATGGAGAGAACAAATACGGAAAAGAGACGGAGCCCGCCGGGGTGCTGTATATTCCCGCGCGGGACACGATGCTGTCCATGGATGGGCCATCCGATGCCGAGAAGACGGAGAAAGAGAGAACCAAGGAACTGAAACGCAGCGGGCTGGTACTCAATGACGAGGGTGTTCTGGAGGCCATGGAACGGGGCATGCCGAAGCGCTTCGTTCCCGTGTCCGCGGGCAAGGATGGCGTGTTGAAGGGGTCGATCGCAGATATCAGGCAGTTCGACCTTCTGATGCAGCATGTGGAAGTGACGCTGACGGAACTGACAAAAAAGATCCGGGAAGGCAATATTGATGCACAGCCGTGGTATCGCAATGCGACCAGCAACGGCTGCAACTACTGTGCCTACCGGGAAGCATGTCATTTTGAAAACGGAAATCAGAAGGATTCCGTGCGATATATGAAAAAATTCGACGATCAGGAGATCTGGAGTCGGATCCAAAAGGAGGCGGAAGACCGGCATGAGCAGATTTGAACCTACTGCAGCTCAGAAAAAAGCCATTGAACTGCGGGGAAGCTCCGTGCTTGTCTCCGCAGCAGCAGGCAGTGGAAAGACCCGTGTGGTGACGGAACGCGTCCTGTCGGCGATCCTTGATCCGGCGGAACCGGCGTCCATTCAGGAGTTTCTGATCATTACCTTTACCAAAGCAGCGGCGACCGAGCTGAAGAGCCGGATCGGACATGCCATACAGGAGGCTATGCGGGAGCATCCCGGTGACCGCCGCCTGAAGGAACAGCATCTTCTCTGTTCGCAGGCATCCATCGGAACAATCCACAGCTTCTGCCAGAATATCCTTCGAGAAAACAGCCATGCTTTGGGTATCGCGCCCGATTTTCGGGTTCTGGATGAAGACAGGGCATCCATGATGAAACAGTCTGCTATGGACCGGGTCATGGAAAACCGGTATGAAAAGATGGCGGAATACGAAGGATTTGAAGAACTGGTAAATACCGTGGGAACCGGACGGGACGATGCCCGTCTGGTGGAACTTGCCATGGATGTTTATGAGAAGATGCAGTGTCATGCCGATCCCGCTGCCTGGGCGCAGGAACAGAAGGAACAATACCTTACCGCTTCCGGGAAGGATCCCGGCGAGACTGTCTGGGGGCGGGAGCTGCTCCGTCAGGCAGAAGAATTTGCAGGCGCCTGGGTCACGCTGTGGGATGAGACCCTGCAGGAGATGGCGAGAGATTATGGAGAGGCGTATGTCAAATGCGGGCCTCCGCTGGAAGATCTGCGGGACCGTCTGAAGGAGTTCCTGAACGGGACACGGTCCGGCTGGCAGGCAGCAGCGGAAACTGCGGAGATCGAAGTACAGCGGATGACCGTGGGAAAGAACATCAGCTGTGATTTCATGGACCGCGTCAAAGAACTTCGCACCACGTGCAGAGGAAAGCTTCAGAAGATTACGGAGCCCTTTTTACGGAACGGACAGCAGCTGACAGAAGAGATCCGTTGCATGGCGCCGTCCATGTGTGCTCTGATGGATCTGGTTCTGGATTTTTCTGAAGAGTATCAAGGAGCAAAGCGCCGGGCATCCGTTTTGGATTTTTCTGATCTGGAGCATTACGCCGTGAAACTGCTGGAGGACGAAAACGGAGCACCGTCCTCGGTGGCGGAGGCTTTGACAGAACGCTATCGCGAGATCATGATCGACGAGTATCAGGATGTCAGCGAAGTTCAGGAGCATATTTTTAACGCCGTCTCAAGAGACGGGAATAATCTTTTCATGGTGGGTGATGTCAAACAGTCCATCTATCGGTTCCGGCTGGCAGATCCGCAGATCTTCCTGCGGAAATACCATGAGTACGTTCCCTGCGAATCGGCAGAAGAACGGGAACCGAAACGGATCCTCCTACAGGAAAACTTCCGTTCCCGCAAGGAAATTATAGGGGCAGTCAATCAGACGTTCCGCACCTGCATGTCCCCGGCGGTGGGAGAGATCCTGTATGATGAGGATGCCTCCCTGCATTTCGGTGCGGACTATTTCGAAGGAGATGCTCCGCTGCCGGAGCTGATCGTGCTGGATAACGGAGATATGGAGGAGGACGACGCACCGGACAAGGTTCGCCGCGAAGCCCAGGCAGTAGCGGAACTGATCCGCAGGCTGATGAACACCGGGGCGAAAGTAGAGAACGATTCCAGGCCGTTGGAGTTTGGCGACATTGCAATCCTTTTGCGCTCTGCCAATGCGACAGGGAAGACCTATCAGGAAGTACTGGAGGAGAACGGGATCCCAGCCAACGCCGGCGGAGGAGGGACCTTCTTCCGCACGATGGAGGTTTCAACGATCCTGTCACTTCTGAAAGTGATCGACAATCCCCATCAGGACATCCCGCTGATTGCGGTGCTCAATTCACCTCTGTTCGGTGTGACACCGGACGAACTGACACACCTGCGCAGCCAGCAGGAAGAAGGTGAAGGATGCTACGAGGCCGTGACCCGGGCATTCGAGGAGATTCCCGCGTGCGGAAGGTTCCTGTCGCTGCTGGAAAAGTATCGGCTGCTGGCACCGGATATCGGGCTGAGCACCCTTCTCTGGATGATATACGATGATCTGAATGCCATTGCAACCTATGGTGCCATGATCGGGGGAGAATCACGAAGAGAAAATCTCCTGATTCTGCTTGATTACACCAAACGATTTGAAGAGACAGGATACCATGGGGTCCACCGATTTATTCTGTGGCTGAAAAACCAGGAAGAGAGAGGCACGGTCCCTGCCGGTGCTGCGCAGGAAGGATCGGCCGTTCAGATTACTTCCATCCATAAATCAAAAGGACTGGAATATCCGGTTGTGATTCTCAGCGATACCGGGCGGCAGTTTAATAAAAGCGATTCCCGGGAACCGGTCCTGGTCCATCCCAAGCTCGGACTGGGCCCGAAGGTGGTGGACAGGGAACAGCGGATTGCGTATCCGACGATGGCGCGTCTTGCTATCCGAAACCGTCTGGAGCAGGAAACCATCTCAGAAGAGATGCGGCTTCTGTATGTGGCGCTTACCCGGGCGAAGGAACAGCTGTTTATTACCGGCGCTATGAACAAAGCGGAAAAATTTGCGGAAGAGAAGAAAGCCCTTGCCCGCCGGCCGATGAATCCGGAACTGATTGAAAAAGCCGCCTCACCATTGCAGTGGATGCTGTATACCTGCCTCGCCGACGAGGGAGAACATTTCCGGTGGCACGTCCTTCACGAAGTCGGCACCACGGAAGCCGAGGAAGAAAAAGAACGGCTGCAGCAGGATGCGGAGATGGACGAACTATGGGTCACTGCACTCCATAACAATCTGAATTATCAGTACCCTTATGCTCAGGACACGAAGATCCCGAGCAAAATCACCGCTACGGAGTTAAAGCGCCGCCTGGCCGGTCCGGAACCGGAGCCGCAGCTGGAAGAAAAGCGGCTCATTGCTCAAAACCGATCGGATTTCGAGTCCTTCCATGACTACCTGCGCAGAAAGGAGAAGGGAAGCACCAGAAGAGGCACGCTGACCCATCTTGTGCTGCAGCATCTGGATCTTGACAGGGTGGAATCGGAAACAGAGATCCGGCAGCAGATGGATCACATACAGGAACAGGGCCTGATCAGCGAAGAGGAAAAGAGGCTGGTGAACACAGCGTCCATCCTGAAGTTTCTCCAGTCACCGGTGGGGATGCGGATCAAAAACAACTTCGCCGGGCTCCGGCGGGAATACACCTTCTCGGTTCTGGTCCCTTCCCAGGAACTTCTTCCGGAGGAAGGAACCGAAGAAACGATCCTTCTTCAAGGCGCCATTGACTGCTGGTTCGAGGAAGACGGGAAAGTGATACTTGTGGATTATAAGACGGACCGGATTGAGGAAGGCTCCCTGGAAGAGCATGTGGATCGATACCGCCCGCAGATAAAGGCGTATGCCATTGCACTCAGGGAGATGATCGGAAAAGCGGTGTCGCAGGCATTCCTTTGCTTCCTGGATGTGGGACAATCGGTGGAAGTGCCCCTGAATGAGGCCTGAAACAGGAAAAAAATACGCAAAAACAGCGAAAAAAGTTGTTGCAGACACCAATCACTTATGTTAATATATCCTCTGCACCTTGTATCCAGCAGTCACTGCACATCAAGGTAGCCTACGAAGGAGATTACTATTATGAAACAGGGAATTCATCCGAATTACGAGCAGACTACGATTCGCTGCGCTTGCGGTGCTGTTTATCACACCGGCTCTACCAAGAAGGACATCACCATTGAGATTTGCTCCAAATGCCATCCTTTCTACACTGGCAAGCAGAAACTGGTAGACACCAGCGGACGTGTTGATAAGTTCAACAGAAAATACGGCCTCAACTAAGAACAGTAAAAAAGGATCGTCTTTCAGGATGATCCTTTTTTTTAATCCGCAGCCAGCCCATCCGGACTGGCTCTTTTATCAGAGAAAAACAGGTGAGAAGCATCGAAACTACGGAAAAACAGCTAGAAAAAGCAGTGCTGGCGGGACTGGCGGCATCCAGCATGGATGAAAAAGACCGCTCCTGCGAGGAGACCATGGAAGAACTGGAAGAACTGGTCAAGACCGCTGGAGCAGAGCCGGTGGGCATGTTGCTGCAAAACCGGCCGACACCGGATCCGGGGACTTTTCTCGGAGATGGAAAAGTGGAGGAACTGCGGGAATTTGCCGAGCATAATCAGTGCGATCTTGCGGTGTTTGACAATGAACTCTCTCCGTCGCAGATGCGGGTGCTGGAAGAACGGCTGGGAATCCGCGTGCTGGATCGCACCGGATTGATTTTGGATATTTTCGCCCAGCGTGCCCGAACCCGGGAAGGACAGCTGCAGGTGGAACTTGCACAGTATCATTATCTGCTTCCGCGTCTGACCGGCATGTGGACACATCTGGTCCGCCAGACTGCCGGCGGAGGAAAATCCCCGGTTGGCACCAGAGGGCCCGGTGAGACACAGTTGGAGACGGACCGGCGGCATATCCGCCGAAAGATCCAGAAGCTGGAGGAAGAACTGGAAGATGTACGCAAGATCCGCGCCAACCAGCGAAGAAGCAGAGAAAAGAACAATACACCTGTGGTCTGTCTTGTGGGATATACCAACGCGGGAAAATCTACGCTGCTCAATCAGCTTACCGGGGCGGAAATCCCCGCTAATGACCGACTGTTTGATACACTGGATACGACGACGAGGAAACGGAAGATCGGGCCATCGCAGGAGATTATGATCTCGGATACCGTCGGATTCATCCGCCACCTGCCCACGACACTGGTGGAAGCTTTTAAAGCTACACTGGAAGAACTGGAATTCGCGGATGTCATCATCAATGTCATCGACATTTCCAACCCCGACTGGCCGGATCAGGCGGAGGTCGTGGAAGATCTGCTTCGACAGCTTCAGGTGGAAAAAACGCCGTGTATTCGTGCGTTTAATAAATGTGATAAATACATGGGGATCCTTCCCCACGGTGAGGATACGGTGTGTATTTCGGCGAAGACCGGAGAAGGAATCGATCAGCTGATCGAGGCCGTCCGTCAGCAGCTGGAACGCAATGCTGTGACCGTGACACTGCAGATTCCGTATTCGGATGCCGGAATTGTGGATCAGATCAGCGCAGTCACCGCGATCCAGGAGACCACATACGAAAACGACGGGATCCATATCAGGACCGTTATTGACCGGGACCGTGTCCGACAGTTCAAGCAGTACATTCCAGGATTTACGGAACCCAAGGAAGAGTGGGAGCTTTAATTATGGATGAATACTATATCCCCTCCGGACCGGGGGAATCGGAATATGAAGAAAAACGATCCCGGTTCCTGGGACATCTAAGACCGGTGGAAACAGAGGAAGAAGCCCGTCTTTTCATAACGGAAATGAAGAAGAAGTATCACGATGCCCGTCACAACTGCTGGTGCTATCGGATCCGCGGCGGCGCGGTCCGCTATTCCGATGATGCGGAACCGCAGGGAACCGCCGGACTTCCGATGTTGGAGATCCTTCAGCGAGAAGGTATCGAGAACGCGGTCTGTGTTGTGACACGATATTTCGGCGGAGTCCTGCTTGGTACCGGAGGTCTGCTCCGGGCGTACCAGAAAGCAGCCAAAGGAGCGGTTGAAGATGCAGGAATATCCGTTGTCCGTGCCTGGACCAAAATGAGCATTGTCTGCGATTATTCCGATTATGAAAAGATCCGTTCGGAACTGGAGCAGCAGAATGCGGTGATCAGCGATACCGAGTACGGAGAAAAAGTGACTCTAACGGTATTGGTTTCACAGGGACAGGGGACTCTTGTCACGGAAAAACTGCAGGACAGAACTGCCGGAAAATGCATTTGCACGGAAGAAGGCATCGTGAATCAGGCGGTGCCCACCTGATTTTTGCCATATAGTTGGATAAAAAGTGAATATGGATGGGAAAAGGTTGACTTTGCGAGTATAATACTATTGAGAAAGTATCTCTTCGCATAAGTCAACTTTCCTTTTCGTGGGAGGTGTGTCATGAATAATCTGCGGCAGATCCGGGAACAGACCGAGCATCAGATCATCGGACCGTATGGCGTGCTGTCGGAAAACAGCAAGGGCAGAAGGGTCCCGGAGGAAGAGGATCCGATCCGCACCTGCTTCCAGCGGGACGTGGATCGAATCACCCACTCAAAATCGTTCCGCCGCCTGAAACATAAAACGCAGGTCTTCCTCAGTCCGGAAGGTGATCACTATCGTACCCGCCTGACTCACACGCTGGAAGTTGCTCGCATTGCGAGAACTGTGGCCAGGGCCCTGCAGCTCAATGAAGATCTCACCGAGGCCATTGCGCTGGGACATGATATCGGACATACACCTTTCGGCCATGCGGGAGAGCGGGCACTGAACGAGATCTATCCTGGAGGTTTTAAGCATTACGAGCAGAGCCTTAGGGTCGTGGATATCCTGGAAAGAGACGGCCGCGGACTGAATCTGTGTGAAGAGACCCGTATCGGAATCCTGAATCATACGTATGGTGCTCCGGAAGACAGCCGGGAAGCAACCGTGGTCCGGCTTGCGGACCGCATTGCCTATGTGAATCACGATCTTGACGATGCGCTCCGTGCAGGGATCCTTCACGAAGAAGATATCCCGACCGTTATTCGGGAAAAATGCGGCGAACGCAATTCCCAGCGCATCAATTCCATCGTGACGGATCTGATCCGAAACAGTATGGAAGGAAACATCGGCCTGTCTCCAGAAATGCAGGATGTATTTGATGTGTTCCATAATTTCATGTTTTCTGATGTTTACCGCAATCCCATTGCAAAAGGCGAGGAAAACAAGGTCAAAGGAATCCTGGAATGCATTTATGAACACTATGTGTGTGCACCGGAGGAAATGCCGGAAGAATGCCAGAAAGTAGCAGAGGCGGAAGGCGTGGAACGTGCTGCCTGTGACTATGTGGCGGGAATGACGGATTATTATGCGCTGGAGAGCTTCAGCCGATTTTTCATCCCATCCGCATGGCATGTTAAATAAAAGAGAAATATCAGACATTATAAAAAAAGGAGGGAGATAACATGCGGTTTTCTGACAGCTTTATTCAGGAAGTCAGCGAACGTAACGATATCGTCGATGTCGTTTCCGGATATGTCTCTCTCACGAAACGGTCCGGAGCGAATATGTTCGGACTGTGCCCGTTCCATTCCGAAAAGACCCCGTCGTTTTCCGTCAATCCCGGCCGACAGATGTATCATTGTTTCGGATGCGGAAAAGGCGGCGGAGTCATCAACTTCATGATGGAGATCGAAAACCTGACGTTTCCGGAGGCGGTGGAGACGTTGGCAAAGCGAGTCAATATGCCGCTTCCAGCGGAGGAGCAGAGTGCTGAGGGGAAAAAACGGGCACGAATGCTGGCGCTCAACAAAGAGGCGGCGCGGTTTTTCTACAACCAACTGAAAACAGACGCAGGGAAACCGGCACTTCGATATATGGAATCGCGAAAAATGGAAGCTCAGACGGTCAAGAAATTCGGCCTCGGCTATGCGCCGGATACCTGGGACAGCCTTCGCAACGCCATGAAAGAGCTGGGGTTCAATGATTTTGAGATGCATGATGCCGGGTTGGTCAAAAAAGGACGCAACGGGGGCTTTTACGATGCCTTTCGGAACCGGCTGATGTTCCCGATCTTCGACGCCAAGGGAAATGTGATCGGCTTTTCCGGCCGCATCCTCGGAGACGGGGAGCCAAAGTATTTAAACAGCCCGGAGACACTTGTGTTCAATAAGTCCAGAAACCTGTTCGGGCTGAATTTGGCGAAAAGATCCAAGGCGGGATACATTATTCTGGTAGAAGGAAACGTGGATGTGTTCGCACTGCATCAGGCAGGATTTGATTCTGCCGTGGCATCTCTGGGCACTTCTCTCACCAGCGAACAGGCACGGGTGCTTTCCAACTATACCAAAGAGATCATTATTGCCTACGATAATGATAGTGCCGGACAGAAGGCTGCACAGCGCGCAATAAAAATCCTGGAGCAGCTGGATCTGGTGGTTCGTGTCCTTCAGATGGAAGGTGCAAAGGATCCGGATGAGTTCCTCAAGATCAAGGGAAAAGATGCCTTCCAGAATCTGCTTGACCGATCGGAAGGACAGATCGATTATCGGATGAAGAAGATCATGGAACAGTATGATCTGAATGAGCCGGATCAGAAAGTGGCGTTTCTGAACGATGCCACCGACATGCTGTCTGATCTTCCCAACCGAATGGCAAGTGAAGTCTATGCCGGGCGGCTGGCTTCTGAGACCGGGATCAGCAAAGATGTGCTGATGAATGAAGTGGAGCAGAAGCGGAAGCGAAAACAGAGAAGCTTCCGACGCAGGGAAGAAAACAACATGCATCCGGAGCGGAATGCCCAGCCGGCAAAACGGGAATTCCGTTATGAAGACGTCCGGTCGGCAAAGGCAGAGGAAGGAATCCTCCGACTGATCGCCCGGGACTCCTCAGTTCTGACGTATCCCCTTCAGCCGGCTGGAGAGGAATTCTCTTCCGCAGAGCTGCGCACGATATTTGAAGCTATGAAGTCCATAGCGGCGGAAGGCCGGGATATTACCACCGCCAGTCTGAGCGGCACACTGAGTCCGGATCAGATGAGCCTGCTGTCATCCATTGACAATAAACCGGAGTCCATGCAGAACCTGCAGAAAGCATGGAACGACTATACGAATATTATAAAAGAACAGTACGAAATCAGAAGTTCCGGCGAGGACCTTCTCGCATTGCGGGAACGAATCAAGAAAAAAGGGGACAAGTGAACTATGGCAGAAACGAAAGCGAAAAGCGCAAAGACCCAGGAACCCGCAGAAAAGAGCAAACAAGAACTGATACTGGATGAACTGATCAAGAAAGGAAAGAAATCCGGCGCGCTTACCCCCGAGGACCTTACCGTCCTGGAAACACTGGGGATCGCGGAAGAGGAGCAGGAAAAGTTTTATCAGAAACTGGAAGAGAACAATATCAGTATCGAGATTACCGATGACGCCCTGCCCGACTTGAGCGAGGAAGCACTTCCCGAGGCCGAAGACATCAAACAGGTGGAAGAGGTTACGGAGAAGGAACTGCAGGAGACGGAGGATTTTGCCGACCAGCTGTCCACGGACGATCCTGTCCGCATGTATTTGAAGGAGATCGGCAAAGTCCCTCTGCTGACTGCGGAAGAAGAGCAGGATCTGGCCAAAAGGATGACAGAAGGCGATGAGGAAGCCAGAAAGAAACTTACAGAAGCAAACCTGCGTTTGGTGGTATCCATTGCAAAGCGTTATGTCGGACGTGGAATGCTTTTCCTTGACCTGATCCAGGAAGGAAACCTGGGCCTGATCCGCGCGGTGGAAAAGTTTGATTATACCAAGGGTTACAAGTTTTCCACCTATGCAACATGGTGGATTCGCCAGGCCATTACCCGCGCAATCGCAGACCAGGCCAGAACCATCCGAATTCCGGTCCATATGGTCGAGACCATCAACAAGGTAATCCGCGTCTCCCGCCAGCTTCTGCAGGAACTGGGCCATGATCCCAGTGCTGAGGAGATTGCACAGGCCATGGATCTTCCTCCGGAAAAAGTCCGGGAGATCCTGAAGGTTGCTCAGGAACCGGTGTCTCTGGAAACACCCATCGGCGAAGAGGAAGACTCCCATCTGGGAGACTTCATTCCCGACGAAGAGGCTTCTGCACCCTCCGAAGTTGCCAGTCTGTCCCTGCTTCGGGAACAGTTGTTTGACGTCATGGATACATTGACGCCGCGGGAAAAGAAAGTTCTGGAACTGCGGTTCGGTCTCACCGATGGCCGCACACGCACACTGGAGGAAGTAGGGCGCGAGTTCGGTGTCACCCGCGAACGTATCCGGCAGATCGAAGCCAAGGCGCTGCGGAAACTGCGGCACCCCAGCCGGAGCAAGAAACTGAGAGATTTTCTCAACTAAGTGTTACATATATAATATAAATACCAGCAGCGATCCCCGGAATCTGATGCCTGAGAAACACGGCAGACAGGTTCCGGGGATCCTGTGTTATCTGATCCGAAAAGAATTATGAACAATCTTCGAAATCGAAAGAAAAATTATTGACTTGGCAATCCCGAAGTGTTATATTAGCACTCGAAGAATAAGAGTGCCAGCAAGCGCGGCGCGAGAGTGCCAACCCAAGCTGGAACCCAGGAGAAACAAGATGGAGCTGAGTGAACGCAAAAAAACCATACTGACTTCTGTGGTAGAAGAGTACATCCGTACAGCGGAACCGGTTGGAAGCAAAACGATTGCAGAAATATCGGATCTGAATTGTTCGACGGCAACGATTCGAAACGAACTGGCGGAATTGGTTTCCATGGGTTATCTGGAACAGCCCCACACCTCGGCCGGCCGTGTGCCGACGCCGATGGGCTACCGGATCTATGTCAACGAACTCATGGAACGGCAGAAGATATCGCTGGAAGAGAGTGAGAGCATCAATCGGGAACTGAATTCCAAGATGATGCAGCTGGATAATGCAATGGCAGATATCGGAAAGCTGGCGTCCCAGCTTACAAACTATCCGGTGCTGACCATTTCGGCATCGGCTCCGGCAACGATCTCCCGGTTTGATATCATCTACGTGGACGCCAATACGTTTATTATCGTTGTGATGCTGACGAACAACACGGTAAAGAACAAACTGGTTCATCTTCCGGTCTCAGTTACGAGAGACACGATCCAGAGACTATGCAGTCTGTTTAATGCGAACTTTACCGGTATCACGGAAGAACAGGTCACCCCGCAGCTGATCTCCAATACGGAACGCGCTTCCGGGGAGACGCTGGGACTGACCCGCGTGATAGTCTCCTTTGTGATTGAGGTTCTGGGAGAATCCGGAACACCGGAGGCGTACATTACCGGAGAGAACCGGCTTTTGAGTCAACCGGAATACCGGGATCCGGACAAAGCCCATCAGCTGATGAGCTATCTGTCCAGCGGAGGATATATCCTGCCGGGAGAAACGGATCTCATGGCCGGGGATGAGGTAAAGGTCCTCATCGGTCCGGAAAATGTGGCTACCAGAATGGATTATTCTTCCGTAGCAGCAAAACTGAAAATGCTTGCCGACGGACTGTCCCGACGGTTCGGCGGAGGAGAAGCTCCTCCACCAGGCTTGAATAATAAACTAATCATAAAGGAGGATCGGGATTAATCTATGAGCAAAGCTAAGAATGATCACCTTGAAGAAGAAAACAAGGAAGCAGAAGTCGCTTCTGAAGAAATAAAAGAAGAAACAGAAGAAACCACCGAAGCGAAACCGGAAGAAGCCGAGGAGAAACCCAAGGCGAAGAAAAGCTCGAAAAAAACGGATAATTCCAAGAAGAGCACAAAAAAGCAGGAAGAACCCAAAGAAGAGGAAACCGAGAAGAAACCGTCTGCCGAGCAACAGGTCAAAGAAGCAAATGACAAGTACCTGAGACTGATGGCCGAGTATGACAACTATCGGAAAAGAAGCCAGAAAGAACGGGAAGCACTCTACGGAGATATCAAAGCAGATGTCCTGAACAAGTTCCTTCCTGTCTATGACAATCTGGTCCGTGCGTTGGATGATCCCAATCTGCACAATGCAGTGATGCATGTGGAAGATGAAACAAAGGGCGAGAATGAAATCGTGGAAGTTTTCCAGAAAGGTTTCAAACTCGGAGATAAAGTTATCCGCTTTGCAATGGTCAAAGTTGCAAATTAATCATTTGTAAATAAATCATCTTTAATATATTTGGAGGAAACATAATTATGGGTAAAATCATTGGCATCGACCTTGGAACCACCAACAGCTGCGTATCCGTTATGGAAGGCGGCGAGGCTGTTGTTATTGCAAACGCAGAAGGCGCACGCACCACTCCGTCCGTCGTCGCATTTTCCAAAGAAGGCGAAAGAATGGTCGGACAGGTTGCAAAACGTCAGTCTGTTACAAACCCGGACCGCACCATCTCTTCCATCAAACGTGAGATGGGCTCCGATTACAAAGTCAAAATCGACGACAAGTCCTATACTCCGCAGGAGATCTCTGCAATGATCCTTCAGAAGCTGAAAGCAGATGCAGAAGCTTATCTGGGACAGACCGTGACCGAAGCAGTTATCACGGTTCCTGCATACTTCACTGACGCACAGCGTCAGGCGACCAAAGACGCCGGCAAGATCGCCGGTCTGGATGTAAAGCGTATCATCAACGAGCCGACGGCAGCTGCTCTTGCTTACGGTTTGGACAAGGAAAATGATCAGAAGATCATGGTCTACGATCTGGGCGGCGGCACTTTCGACGTCTCCATTCTGGAGATCGGCGACGGCGTTATCGAAGTTCTTGCAACCGCTGGTAACAACCGTCTCGGCGGCGACGACTTCGACGCATGCATCACCAAGTATCTGGTTGAAGAGTTCAAGAAGACCGAGGGTGTTGACCTGTCCGGCGACAAAGTTGCCATGCAGAGACTTCGTGAAGCCGCAGAAAAAGCAAAGATCGAGCTGTCCGGAGTTCTCACTTCCGAAATCAACCTGCCGTACATCACTGCAGATGCTACCGGCCCGAAGCATATGAACATCTCTCTGACTAGAGCAAAATTCAATGAGCTGACTGCTCATCTGGTGGAAAAGACCGCTGGTCCTGTACGCCAGGCACTGTCCGATTCCGGACTGTCTGCTGGCCAGATCAACAAGGTTCTCCTCGTAGGCGGATCCACTCGTATCCCGGCTGTTCAGGATATGGTCAAATCCATTGCAGGCAAGGAAGGCTTCAAGGGCATCAACCCCGATGAATGTGTTGCAATCGGTGCAGCCATTCAGGGCGGCGTTCTCGGCGGCGATGTTGAAGGCATCCTGCTTCTGGACGTTACTCCGCTGTCCCTCGGCATCGAGACTCTCGGCGGCGTATGCACCAGACTGATCGACCGCAATACGACCATCCCCACCAAGAAGAGCCAGATCTTCTCCACTGCAGCTGACAACCAGACTTCCGTGGAAGTCAATGTTCTGCAGGGCGAACGTGAGATGGCCAGAGACAACAAGTCTCTCGGACAGTTCCACCTGGACGGAATCGCTCCGGCACGCCGCGGCGTTCCTCAGATCGAAGTAACATTTGATATCGATGCCAACGGTATCGTCAATGTATCCGCCAAGGATCTTGGAACCGGAAAAGAGCAGCACATCACCATCACTTCTTCTACCAACATGTCCAAGGAAGACATTGAGAAGGCAGTTCGCGAAGCAGAGCAGTTTGCCGCCGAAGATGCCAAGAGAAAAGAAGAAGTCGATACCCGCAACCAGGGCGATCAGATCCTCTACCAGACCGAGAAGACTCTGGAAGAAATGGGCGATAAGCTGGATGATGCTGAGAGAGCAGAGATCGAGAGCAAGAAGGAAGCTCTGAAAACTGCACTGCAGGGAACAGATACCGCTTCCATCAAGAGCGCAACCGAAGAACTGACCCAGGCATTCTACAAAGTATCGGAGAAGATGTACCAGCAGGCCGGCGGCGCAGCCGGTGATGCCGGATTCGATCCCACTCAGGGTGCTCCCGGCGGCGGAGAAGGCGGCGCAGACTATTACGATGCAGATTACACCACGGTGGATGACGACAAATAATTCATCAGATTCATTGGGGCGGCCCTGCCGCCCCAATGTTTGCCGACAGAACAGGAGCATAAAGTTGATAATCGACAGTGATAGTGTTAGAATACACGCACTGCCGTTTTTCGACAGCAGAAAACCCGAAGTGGGGTGACGTGAATGGCGACGAATAAAAGAGACTATTATGAAGTCCTGGGTGTTTCGAAAGAAGCAACGGAGGACGAACTGAAAAAAGCATATCGAAAACTGGCAAAAGAGAACCATCCAGACCTGCATCCGGGTGACAAAGCCTGCGAAGAACGTTTTAAGGAGATCAATGAGGCCTACGAGATCCTGTCGGATCCCGAAAAGAAACAGTTGTATGATCAGTACGGTCATGCAGCGTTCGATCCCAATTCTGGACCATATGGTCCCGGCGGATTCGGCGATCTGGGTGATATCTTCGGAGACATCTTCGGAGGGTTTGGATTTGGAGATATCTTCGGAGGCGGCGGACCGCGCAGAAGTAACGGGCCGCGCAAAGGAGAAAGCATCCGTACGAACATCTCCATCAGCTTCGAAGAAGCCGCATTTGGCTGCAAAAAGGATATTTCCGTTGCCCGTGTGGAGACCTGTGCCGACTGCAGCGGTTCCGGCGCCAAACCCGGCACTCAGCCGGAGACCTGCCCGAACTGCAAAGGAACTGGCGCAGTTCGTACGACACAGAGAACCCCTCTGGGTATGGTCCAGTCTTCCGCACCGTGCCAGCAGTGCCACGGGACCGGCAAGATTGTCAAGGATCCGTGCAACACCTGCCATGGTATGGGCAAGATCCGCAAGCAGCATAAGATCAATGTTACGATTCCCGCCGGCATTGATGACGGTCAGACCGTTTCGCTGCGTGGACAAGGCAATGCAGGCTCCAATGGCGGACCAGCCGGCGATCTGCTGGTTTATGTCATTGTCCGACCCGATGCCCGCTTTGAACGGGAAGGCTCGGATGTCCTGCTGGAACATGAGATCAGCTATGCACAGGCGGCTCTCGGCGGAGAGATTCAGGTTCCTACCATTGACGGCAAGGTGAAGCTGAATATCCCGGAGGGAACCCAGACCGGATCGGTGTTCCGTCTGAAAGGAAAGGGGATCCAGTATCTGCGGGGTTCCGGACGTGGCGATCAGTACGTTACGGTTCGGGTCGTTGTCCCCAAGAATCTTACTTCTGAGCAGAAGGAACTGCTGCGGAAATTCTCCGCATCGGTTGGAGAGACCCCGGCAAAAGAGAATGGACACTCCAGTATTTTCGGAAAGAAAAAACGATAATCTCAGATCGATTGAAAGAGCAGCGTCCATCGCTGCTCTTGTTTTTTGGAGAAAACTATGAAATGGATATTATTTAGCATTGGATGGCTGTTGGCATGCATACTGCTGGCAGCACTTCTGGTATATGCGATCCGGAAGAAAAGAGGGATGAAACGGCGGTGGATTCATGTAATTTGGACGGTCCTGGCATCGACCATTCTCATGGCGGCCACCGGCGCTGTTTATCTGTCAATCTACTATCATCACGATGCATCAGCGGAACCGTTCCTTGTCAGTGGGGAGAGGGTCGCCGTGTCACCTTTCGCCAGAGGGCTGATGTTTGACGGCCCCTCAGATTCCCGGGCGGTGATTTTCTATCCCGGAGCGAAGGTGGAAGCGGAGGCATATGCACCGCTGATGTATAAGATCGCCGAGGAGTGGGGAGACTGCTTCCTGGTGGAAATGCCGGCAAACATGGCAATGCTGGATGCCGATGCGGCAGAGGATATCCAGCAGGAACACCACTATGACCAGTGGTACCTGGCAGGGCATTCTCTGGGAGGAGTGACGGCGGCAACCTATCTGCAGGAGCACCCGGAGGATTTCAGCGGCCTGATCCTGCTGGCCGCTTATTCCACCGGGCAGTTGTCCGAAGATCTTCAGGTCGCTTCTCTGTATGGGGATCAAGACGGAGTCCTCAATCGGGAAGAGTATGAGAAGAACCGAAACCATCTTCCGGACAATACCGAAGAACGGATCATTGCCGGCGGAAACCATGCCCAGTTTGGAAACTATGGAGACCAGAGCGGGGACGGAACGGCGGTGATTTCAAGGGAAGAACAGCAGCAACAGGTGATTCAGGCCCTGAAATCTATGACAAATGAAGAAAACATCCTCAGATAGTTTGAATTTCCAAACTGTTTACGGTATAATTTTGACAATCACGAAGAGAGAGGAACGGAAAAGATGCTTGAAGAGAATATGATGCTCATTGCGGATAAAATGAAGTTGGCATTTCTCCGCCGGATCTTCGATCAGGTGCGGGAAAGAGAAGGCTCCCTCAGTGCGATGGAGGCATTTTCCGTGGAAGTGATCCATGATCTTCATGAGCCGACGATTCGAGAGTTTGCTGCGTTTCTGAACATTTCGCAGTCCAATGCGACGTACAAGGTAAACAGCCTGATAAAAAAAGGGTATATAGAAAAACAGAACTCCATTATAGACCGGCGTGAGTACCATCTGGTGCTGACGGACAAGTATTACGGCTATACCAATACGGTCCGGGGATATGTGGATAAGATGTGCCAGCAGGTTGAAAAGACCTTTACAGAGGAAGAACAGAAATTGTTGTCTCAGTTTTTGGAGCGACTTGCAGCAGTAATCGATTAAAAAGCAGCAGGAACAAGTCCTGCTGCTTTTTCTTTTTTGATGATCCGTCAGCATACCGGCGGTGCCAGCACAACGGTACAGGGCGTCTGCACGGAATCTGGATCGAACTGATTGCTGTCGATCATAATCACATCATTACAGAGAGAAGTGTAATCCTCCAGCGTGGAGATGACATCAAATCCGAATCCACCCCCGCGATAATGCATGGGAATAACGATGCCGGGATTCAGAGACTCTGCAATCTTTTTTGCCGTGGGAGCGTCTACCGTAAAGAAACCGCCGACGGGGAGAAGAAGAACATCCACCGGACCTACCGCCGCTATCTGTTCTTCGGACAGAATATGACCGATATCTCCCATATGAGCAATCGTTTTACCGTCAATCTCTACAACGGTAATGCGGTTCGGTCCTCTCTGCGCTCCCTGCTGCGTATCGTGAAAAGTGTCCACAAAATGGGAAGTCAGTGCGGGAGGCGCCGATGGAACGGTCACTCCTTTGCTGTAACTGTGGTCCCCGTGACCATGGCTGCAAAAACAGTAATCCGCAGAGAGCTGCGGTAACTGGAAGCCGGGAACGTATCCTGGTTCAAAAGGATCAAATACGACCGAGACACTGCCCCGGATCTCAAAACAGGAATGTCCGTGCCAGATAATAGTCAAATCAAGCATCTCCCTTCATCGATATGTGTTCAGTATAGCAGAAAGAAGAACCTTTCTGCTATATTTTCGATTGACAGAAACCGGATGGATGCTATTATTTTTTCAGAAACTTCAAATGAGGTGGAGCCATGGGTATCAAAAGGAAGATTTGCATCGCGGCAGGGCTCCTGATGCTGCTGGCAGCGGCACTTTATCTTGTGCTCCTGATGCCACAGAACGCAAGGGACGAACAGGGACGGATGCAGCAGCCCGCAGAGACAGCTGTGGAGGAAACAGCCGAGGTGGAAATCTCCGAACAGCAGAAGAAGGAAACGGATCTTCCGGATATTGACATTGACAGCTGGGAATATGTGCTTGTGAATGCAGAACACTCCATTGGAGAATATGCTCCGGAACTTGGAGAGTTTGAGGGACAGAAACTGGATCAGCGGATCCTGGAACCTATGCAGAGTTTTGTAGCCGGTGCGAGAGCAGAAGGTCTCAGCGTTTTTCTCTCTTCCGGATATCGGGGGTATGAGGAGCAGCAGTATCTTTTTAACCGCAAAGTGGAACAGTACGGAGAGGAGCAGGCCGCGACTATTGTCAGTCGCCCCGGGACCAGTGAACATCAGACCGGTCTGGCCTGTGATATAACCGATGAATACTATGAGCTGAAAAATGAAAGTCTGGAAAATACCGCACTGTATCAGTGGATGAGCAGGCACTGCCAGGAATATGGATTCATCGTCCGCTATCCCAAAGATAAAGAAGAAATCACCGGAATCATCTATGAGCCATGGCATTTCCGTTATGTGGGAGTGGAAGCGGCGACATACATGGTGGAACACAATCTCTGTCTGGAGGAATTCGTGGCGCTGTATCAATAAGAAAAGAAGAGCAGAGAGCACTGATGGATGTGCTTCCTGCTCTTTTCATGATTCTGATTTCGGCCGATGGATTCTCGTATCACCCACGCGGCGCTGTACACTTCGTGCATAGGGGATCTCCGGCCAACCGAAGCCAATCATCATGGATGTGATGTGGTCCGGAGGGATTTCCATCGCAGCCCGGAAGGCGGAATCTTTCGGAACCGGGATCATCACCGCCCCGAGTTCTCGAGATGCACAGAGCAACTCAAAATATGTGGCAGCGGTCATCTGATCATATTCGGCATAGATATCCCCGGCAGGAGAATGCGGCACCATAAGACAGGGGGCATTGCCGAGAAGTGCAACGTCTTCTGCGGAAAGACAGGCACGGACGCGTTTCATCTGTTCTGGACGGTCAATAAGCGTAAATTCTACGGATTGCCGGTTTCTGTAATTTGGTGCGTTGGCGAGAAGATCAATGAGAAACCGGAGCATTGCAGCATCGACCTCCCGGTTGAGAAACTTTCGGTGAGAGCGCCGGTTCATTATCAGCGTATCCAGAACATACGAAGCATCGTCTCGCATTACCGGATCGCGGCTGTCTTCTGGATCCCGGTTGAAGATGCGTATCGCCCCACGTGGACATACAGCCAGGCAGTGCTGACAACGCCAGCAGGGATGATCCTCATCCGGTATGGTACGGCGACAATGATATTCTTCGTTGAGATACAGCAGCTGACCGGGACAGACTTTGATACAGCGGCTGCAGCCGATGCAGAGCTGGTCATCTATTTCAAATTTTGCAATATCGATCATAGCTTAAAAAAACCGGCAGTGCGTTTTCAGCGCTGCCGGTACATTTGATTATTCAACAGTAACGGATTTCGCCAGGTTTCTCGGTTTGTCAATGTCGCAGCCTCTCTGCAGAGCCACATAGTAGGCAAACAGCTGCAGCGGCACGATGCCGAGAGACGGCTGCAGGATCAGGTGTGTATCCGGTACCGCCACGGCAAAGTCTACGTTCTTCTGCATCTCATCCGCATGGCTGACGGTGGTGATCGCCATAACATCTGCTCCGCGGGCGCGAACTTCCACGACGTTGCTCATTGCCTTATCAAACAGGGGGCCATAGGTTCCGAGAGCCACGACCAGAGTTCCTTTTTCAATCAGGGAGATCGTTCCGTGTTTCAGTTCTCCGGAGGCATATGCTTCCGAATGGATGTAGGAGATCTCCTTGAGTTTAAGTGAACCTTCCATTCCCAGGGCATAGTCCAGATTTCTTCCGATGAAGAAGATGGAATTGTGGTTGAAATACCGGCTTGCCAGATACTTGATCTGGTCGGTGTTCTGCAGGATGGACTCGATCTTCTCAGGCAGCCACTGCATTTCCTCAACGATCTTGTTGTATTCCGATTCTTCAACGGTGTGAAGCATGTCGGCAAAGTACAGTCCCAGCATATTCAGCAGAGTCAGCTGAGTGGAGTAAGCTTTCGTGGTTGCGACAGCGATCTCGGGGCCAGCCCATGTGTACAGCACATCATCGGATTCTCTGGCGATGGAGCTACCCACCACATTGACGATGGATGTGATGTGCGCGCCGCGCTTTTTGGCTTCGCGAAGAGCCGCCATGGTATCCAGAGTCTCACCGGACTGGCTGATGACGATGATCAGCGTGTTCTCCGTGACCAGTGGATCGGAATAACGGAATTCTGAAGCCAGTACCGGATCTACCGGGACCCGAAGCAGACGCTCCATGTTATATTTTCCAACCATGCCCACGTGATAGGAGGAGCCGCAGGCAACAATATAAATGCGGTCGACCTTTTCCATGAAGGCCTTGTCGATCTTCAAATCGTCAAATACGATTCGGTTATCGCGGATTCTGGGAGACATCGTCTTGCGGATGGCTTCCGGCTGCTCCATGATCTCCTTGAACATGAAGTGAGCATAACCGCCCTTTTCTGCAGCGGAGATGTCCCAGTCAATGATATGATGTTCCTTCTCGATAGGCTGGCCAAAGGAGTCGTAAACATCGATGTTGTCCTTGGTAATAAAGGCAACTTCACCGTCTTCCATATAGGCGACTTCACGGGTGTACTCGATGATGGCGGTGGCGTCCGATGCGACGAAATTGCATCCGTCACCAAATCCCAGAAGAAGGGGAGCGTCTTTTCTTGCCACGACAAAACTGTCGGGATAATCCTTGCAGAGGATCACCAGTGCATAAGCGCCTTCGATGACCTGAAGCACTTTGAAAATCGCGTCGCGGAGGTCTTTAAGCTGAATGTAGTAATACTCCAGAAGCTGAACGACGACCTCGGTGTCCGTCTCTGAGACGAAGGTTACGCCCTGAGAGATCAGGAACTCTTTCAGCTCCATGTAGTTTTCAATGATACCGTTGTGAACGATAGCGATGTTGCCGTGCTCACTCATATGGGGATGCGCGTTGATCTCATTGGGGACACCATGGGTGGCCCAACGGGTGTGTCCGATTCCGGTAAAACCGTGAAGATCGGAGCCGTTATGCGTCTTGTTGTAAAGGTTAACGATTTTGCCGGGTGATTTCACCATGTTGATAGTGCCGGAGTCAATTACAGCAATGCCGGCGGAGTCATATCCGCGATACTCCAGCTTGGTCAAGCCGCTAAGAAGAATGGGGGCAGCTTCTTTCGTTCCTGTAAATCCTACTATTCCGCACATAGCTTTTTCCCTTCTATTCCAATAGATTTACATAATACTGTTTTGTTGAATCACATTATAATGAAAAATCCATGGTATTTCAACTGTCATAACAACAGTTTCATCAGAAAACTGCAGTAAACTGAATGGAATTTCCGTCATTGCTGGATGCAGTCACCGTGCCGTTGTGGCGTTCCACAATCGCCTGGACAACGGAAAGCCCGATACCGCTTCCGCCGGTCTTGCGGGAACGGGACTCGTCGGTGCGGTAAAACCGCTCAAAAAGATGCCCCAGTTTTTCCTCGTCGATATGCTCGCAGGAATTGGAAACTGACAGGGTGATATGGTGATGTTTGTTCAGAGTGACTCGAATGGGATCCCGATCCGTCGAATATTTGCAAGCGTTGTCCATCAGCAGGGAAACCAGACGATACATCTCATCTCTGGAACCTTTGAATCGGATTCCCTCCTCGATGGCAGGCTCCAGGACCTTTCCGTCCGACTCGATAGGGACACGAAAAGTTTCCACGGCTTCGGCTACGGTTTTGCTGAGGTCAAATTCTTCGGATATGTCGTCAATGTCCTTTTCATTGAGCCGGGACAGCTCCAAAAGACTCTGCACCAGGGAGCTGAGACGATTGGCCTGATGATCGATGCTCCGGGACCATTGATTGGGACCGTTCTGCATCTGCAAGACTTCATTGTTGGCTTTGATGATGGTGATGGGTGTCTTCAGCTCGTGCCCGGCATCGGTAATGAACTGCCGCTGTTTCTGAATACTTTCTTCCACCGGCTGAGTGATCCTTCGGCTCATGAGCCATACGAGAGCAAACACGGCAGCCATGTACAGCAGCCCCGCGAGAATGCACACGGACAGGAGCAGACGGAACTGGCGCAGCTGCTGGTAGCAGCTGACGGCCACGATCTTGGAAGTGCCATCATCCGAAGGAAAGACCTTATACATAAAGTAATCGAGACGGCCTTTTTCCCTGCCGGAAGCAAGGATCTTCTTCGCATACTCTTCGATATCTTCTTCCGAAACAGAAGCGATGTAGCTGTGATCCGTTTCCGAAACAGCGCCGTCCGATCCCAGAGAGACAACAAAGAAACTGGTTTCATACCGGGTGTCCGGGGTCAAAGCGGATCCGGCTCGGCGAAAACCGGAAAACAGATGAGCATCTAATTCATCGTCCCGATCTTCATCCCAATCATCATCGTCGTCCTCCGGATGCTGCCAGCTGCCCTCCATCGTACCGGGAATACCCGGGCCCATCGGGCCAGCGTCTCCGGGCAAACGCATCCGCAGGTAATTCTCCTCCACAAAATCAATGGTCTCGTAGGCCTGATCCCGGAAATTGATGAGATAGGCCACATTAATGATCCCGATGAGGAGGATCATGACGATGAGAAGTGACAGGAGCATCACCCGGATAAAGTTGTTGCGAAGCTTCCGAATCATGCGTTTTTATCCTCCAGAATGTATCCCCGCCCGCGCAGGGCCTTCAGTTCCACCGTGGAACCGATGGTCTGCAACTTTCTGCGAAGATAAGAGATGTAGGCCCAGACTACGTTGATTTCGCTGTCCGAATCGTAACCCCAGATATGATCCATAAAATGATCCGTTGAGACGATGGCCTTCGGGTTGGACATCATCATTTCCATCATCTGAAACTCTTTGTTGGCCAGAGTAATTCTTTCTGCGCCGCAGGAAAGCTCAAATGTCTTCCGGTTGAGGGTGAGGTCGCCCAAGGTCAGCACATCCGGAGTAAAAACTTCGCCGCCGCGGCGGGTCATGGCCCGGATCCGGGCCAAAAGCTCTTCTGTTTCAAAGGGTTTGGGAAGATAGTCATCAGCGCCGGCGTCCAGTCCCTCGATCTTATCCTGAAGCTGGCTCTTGGCAGTGAGCATGATCACCGGCGTGGTGATCCCCTCGGCACGAAGAGCACGCAGGACATCGAAACCGTTCATCTTCGGCATCATAACATCCAGGATCAGCCCGTCATAATCTCCTGTCAAAGCATAATCCAGGGCATCCTGTCCGTCGTAAACCACGTCAACGGAATACTTGTTATACGAAAGAATCACCGACAGAGCATCGGTGAGTTCCTGTTCATCATCTGCTAAAAGTAAACGCATAGAAGCACCATCCTATAGTATTCTCAAACAATACTATCCTATGAACCTTAAAACAACTCAAAAATCCGGTGAACAGGGGATCGCGGTTCCGTCCAGTGCGGCGTATACCAATGTATCTCCTTCGTACTGGAGCTTCAGAGAAAAGAAAGGACGGTTTTCCATCAGAAGACGGAAGAAGATCCGGTCACCGGTCCACAGCGGAAGGGAAGAGATCTGATCGATGGGGACCCACTCCAGCACCCCTTCGTCACAGTCGATGAGGTTCCCGGAAAAATCCGAGGAAGTGAACAGATGCATGGACTCCGCCTCATACTGATCCGACACGAAAGTGACGATGCCGCGGTAATTCCATGAGTGCATGGTAAGACCGGTCTCTTCCTTCACCTCCCGGAGAGCACATTCCTCCGGGCTTTCGCCTTCTTCAAACTTTCCGCCTACGCCGATCCATTTGTCGTGATTGATATCGTGTTCTTTTTTGATCCGATGGAGCATGAGATAGCTTCCGTTCTGCTCCAGATAGCATAAAGTCGTATTGAACAAAAAATCACCCGCCAAATAGAATAGTTTTTTAATAATTGTCCCTTGCAATCATTTTTGCTGAAGGAGTATAATCACGTCGTTGCAAATGAATAGAGCAATCGATATGAAATAAGTCGTTACGGCGTAGTCTGTTGATATGCGGACTGCGCCGCTTTGCTTTTCATCAATAATTATAAAGGGAGTGTTTTGTGATGCCAAGAAATAAATTTCAGAAGATCGTGTTCGGCGTGATCATGTCCTACACAATGGCTTTCGGAATGGAACTGTATAATACTGCAATCAATATGGGAATCTCACTGCAGCCTGGCGGATTCAGTCATTTGACCTGGTCTGCGGTGGAAAGCAGCATGAAAGAAATGACCGTCATGGGCGTGGCGGTCCTGATCATTTCGGAACTGGTTGGAAACCGTATGGGACAGCGGTTCATGCAGAAGCACACGACGGATTCGGACAGTCCCTATTTTCATCAGCTGATGCGGCAGGCAGGAACTGTGGCCGTAATGTGCCCGATAATGAGCATGCTGGCCTCCGTGGTGTTTTTTATCATCGGGCAGGGGCTCCCGCTGACACAGCTTCCAGTGATTTGGATCGGAACAGTTTTCAAAAACTTCCCCATGGCTTTTTTCTGGAATATGTTTGCCGCGGCACCGTTTGCGCACTGGTTTTTCAAGGTGCTGTTTCCGCAGAAGAAGCGCGTAACGGACGCGCTGATGGGGAGGGCAGAGCCTGCCAACTGAGTTGAGGTAAAAAAGAAAGTCCCGGAACCGAAAAGTTCCGAGACGACTCACAACGATACTATTATATAAAAACATGTACGATATTGCAAGAGTCAATCTAGCCGAAAAGAAAAATGATTTTCCATTTATTTTACCGATGGAACTTCCACTGGATTTATGTTAATTTATAGTCACAGAAAAACAGATAACCAGAGACATATCTGGAAAATCTGAAATTTCTATTAAATACACAGACAATGAAACTTCAGATTGACACTGAAGGGCAGGTCTGGGCTGAGTAAATCCGAACTTCCAAATACTACAGAGTATTAGTTCTGGATCTGTCAATGGACAGAGGAACACCTAGGGAAGGAAACGATGAAAGGTTCCAGACCTGCCGGTAAACCCAAACAAGAAAAGAAATTTGGGAATATCGTAGAACAAAAGAAAGGTGTTCATACGACCGTTAAATACTATAGAGGTATGGTCCGATGAAATAACTAACAACCGGGTGGGAGTGAAGAACACCCGGTTTTTTATTTTATATTTGAATGTATTGCCGAAGCGCTTGCCGACTTCGGCTTTTTTACGCCCGGGAACAACCGTTAAGAGAAAGTGGCAAACAGAAGAAAAATCACGTATAATATTCAAAACAAAAGAACGGGCTGCCGGCGGACCGTGTAGCCAGGGGGATAGAGATATGATCAATCAAAAATTGTATGAGATAGGAACGGAACCGTCAGTCATCCGGGCACTGTTTGCATACGGACTGGAGAAGGCCAAGGAGATTGGCGGAGAGAATGTATACGATTACTCTCTGGGAAATCCCAGCATTCCGGCACCGGAAAAGGTGAATGAAACCATTCGATGTCTGACGGAGAGCGTTGATTCCCTGTCTCTGCACGGGTATTCCATGGCGGCGGGATTTGAGAGCGTGAGAAAAACGGTGGCGGATATTCTGAGTCGGAGGTTTTCCTTCCCGATCCGCGGAAGAGATTTGTTTTTCACCTGCGGGGCGGCTCCTGCGCTGATCAGCGTGATCAAGGCGCTGGCAGCGGAGGCAAGCAGCGAGATCATAGCCATCGCACCGTATTTCTCCGAGTATAAATATTTTGTGGAGAACAATGGAGCGGCGTTCAAGGTTGTTCCGCCGGACGTGGAAGCATTCCAGGTGAATTACGAGGCGCTGAGCGCAGCCATCGGAGAACACACTCAGGCTGTGATCGTCAACTCCCCCAATAATCCCTCCGGCGTCGTCTATACGGAACAGACGCTTCGAAAGATCGGTGCGATTCTGAAAGAGAAGGAGGAGCAGTACGGGCATCCTGTCTATATCATCGCCGATGAGCCCTACCGGGAACTGGTGTACGGCGAAGTTACGGTTCCCTTCATTCCAGCGATTTACGAAAACACCGTCGTATGCTACTCCTATTCCAAATCCCTGTCCCTTCCCGGAGAACGGATCGGATATGTGTATATCCCGCAGAACTGTGCAGATTCAGAAGTATTGATGGCTGCTGTTTCCGGTGCAGCACGAATCATGGGGCATGTATGTCCGCCGTCCCTGTTTCAGCGTGTGGTGGAAGAATGCGCGGACGAGAAACCGGACTTGAAAGCATATGAGGAAAACCGTAATCTTCTGTACAATTCTCTGACAGAGATGGGATATGAATGTGCAAAACCGGACGGAGCTTTTTATCTGTTTGTCAAGGCGCCCAATGGGGATGACAGAGCATTTTCCGAGAAAGCAAAGCTGGACTACAATCTTCTGGTCGTTCCTGGAGCGGAATTCGGGTGTCCGGGCTTCCTGCGTCTGGCTTATTGTGTTTCCAATGACATGATCCGGCGGTCGCTCCCGGCATTTGAAAAGATCCTGAAAGACTATTCTGAAGAAGGATAACAGGAACATACCGATGAGCATTTCTGAAAATATACTTTATGTGATAGAAACGCCGCATTCCCGGGGCAGAACGGAAGAGCGGATCCAGGCGCTGGCTCGCCAGCTTCCCGGCATCCCGGAGGACGCGGATCTGACGGTGTCCCGCACCGAGAAGGGAAAACCGTATTTTCTACATCTTGCGGACCGTCTGTATGTTTCCGTCACCCACAGCGGCGATTACTGGATGTGTATGTTCAGTTCCTGCCCGGTGGGGATCGATCTGCAGATTCATACCGGAAAGAATCATCCGGAAAGGATCGCACGCCGGTTTTTCCATCCGGAAGAGACCGCGTTTCTGTCCGGCCGGGAGAAAGATGTGTTTTTCTCACTGTGGACGGCGAAAGAGAGCTATGTAAAGTATACCGGGAAGGGTATCGCCGGACAGCTGGATACCTTCAGTGTGATCGAAAACGGAGAGATCAAAAAAGAAATTGAGGGAATCCCGCTCCGATTTCTGGAGGAATTCCCTCAATATACTTGCTGTGTGTGCGGAGGAGCCGAAGGACCGATCCGAATCATCCGAATCCAGGATCCGGTTTAAATCAGGCTTCTTCGCCTTCTTTTTTTGCAAAGACAAATTCCGGTTCGTCTCCGGCAAAGATCCGTTTCACATTGGGACGGTGCTCGTAAAGAACGACGGCGCCGGCAAACAGGGAAAGCAGTTTTCTCTGATAGCTCAGCGGCAGGGACATTCCGGCTACCGGGACGGCAATCGCGGAGGCGATGGAGCCGGCGGAGACCCGTCTGGTTGCACCGAAACCAACAGCAAACGCGGCACATCCGGAAAGAAAGACCCGCGGGTCGATCATCAGAGACAGCGCAGCACCGACGGCGACACCTTTTCCGCCTTTGAATTTGAAGAAAATCGGATAACAGTGGCCCACCAGACAGGCTGCCCCTGCGATGGCCATACCCCACTTTTTCTCCAGGATCCAGCCGGTGCTCATGGAGAAGACGGTTTTTGCCATGTCGCCGATCAGGGTTACCGCACCGGCATCAAGACCGAAGGTGCGGGCCATGTTGGTGGCGCCGGCGTTTCCGCTGCCATGCTCACGGACATCGTCTTTGTACAGATATTTGGATGCAAGCACGCCGGTATTGATCGATCCGGACAGGTAACCGATGCATGCGGACGCAATATATTTTTCTCTAGGTGTCAATCAAAATCCCCCCTGATCATCCATGCATGAAGATGGAATCGGACTTATCATAAGCCATTTAGGATCGATTTGCAACGATTGACAGATTCTAGGCATGGAAGGCAAATACCTTTTTTCGGAGCGTGGACAACATATTAGTTGTCAGTGAGCCTAAAAAAAGGTAAAATAATTAATCAATGAAATTTAGACAGAGGTATTTTAGTGGATCACAAGCAGTCTTACACCGCGAATAAGCTGTCCCATGCCTATATCGTAACGGGCAATGGAGAGGATGCGCTGGAACAGGCAGGAGAACTTGCCGCTGCAATGATGTGCCGGTTTCCAGAGCAGGCTCCCTGCGGCCATTGCGAAAACTGCCGGAAGATCCGGGAAGGGATTCACCCCGATCTCGGACATGTTACACGGGAAGTGGAGAACGGGAAACAGAAGAAATCCATCCTGGTCCGGCAGATCCGGGCGCTGATCGCCGATGCCTATGTGATGCCCAACGAGGCAGACCGAAAAGTCTATATCATTGAAGATGCAGATACCATGAATCTTCAGGCACAGAATGCGATTCTGAAACTGCTGGAAGAACCGCCTGCCTTTGATTCATTCATCCTGATCGCAGCAAATCCCATGCTGCTTCTTCCTACGGTACGTTCCCGCTGCGTTCTGGTTCGGACGGACGCGGCGATCGAGGAGGACCTGTCCTCCGAGGAAAAGGAACTGGCCAGGGGGTTCCTCAATACCGCACTGAGAGGAACGGAAGCGGCACTGTTTCAGTGGTGCATGGAGCATAACTCCATGAATATTCAGGAGACGAACCGCTTTCTGGAAGCGGTAAAGAGCACCGCCGTCGCAGGACTGTCTGCTGCGAACCGCTCCCTCGCGCAAAAAAAGAAGATCAACCATCTGATCCGGCTTGTGGATCGATGCAGGGAGTTCCTGGCTGTCAACACCGGACCCAAGCATGTCATGGCTTATCTGGCAGTCAATGCGAACCCTGATAGAAAGGAACATTCATGACAGAAGTAATCAGTGTAAAATTTAAAAGTATGGGCAAGACCTATTTCTTTGCTCCCAACGGCAACACCGTTGCCACCGGAGACTCGGTGGTGATCGAGACCGCCAAGGGTCTGGAAATGGCGGAATGCGTATACGGCAATCATATGGTGGAGGACACCAGTGTGGTGCAGCCTCTGCGGCCGGTGATCCGGATCGCGACGGAATCGGACCTGCGGGTTGCCGAGATCAACAAGGAAAAGGAAAAAGAGGCCTACGACATCTGCAAACAGAAGATCTCCGAGCACGGGCTGGAGATGAAGCTGGTAGATGTGGAGTGCAACTTTGAAGGAACAAAAACCACTTTCTTTTTCACGGCAGACGGCCGCGTGGATTTCCGTGATCTGGTAAAGGATCTTGCAGGAATCTTCCGGAACCGCATCGAACTGAGACAGATCGGTGTCCGTGATGAGACAAAAATGCTGGGTGGCCTCGGAATCTGCGGAAGACCGTACTGCTGCAATCAGTTTGTGGACGAGTTTCAGCCGGTTTCCACCAAGATGGCCAAGATCCAGAATCTGTCTCTCAATCCGACGAAGATCTCTGGAAGCTGCGGAAGGCTGATGTGCTGCCTACGCTATGAGCAGGAAGCCTATGAGGAACTGATATCAAACGTTCCCAAGCAGGGAACCTTCGTGGAGACACCTACCGGTTACGGTGTGGTGTCACAGGTTAATCTTCTCCGTCAGACGGTAAAAGTAACACTGGATGGCGAGGGAGATGACGTGATCAAGACCTATGAGGCAGACGAGATCGCCGTTGTTCCCGGGGGACGTCCCGCTAACGGAGAGACCCCTCCCCACGTGCTGAAGATCAAACCGAAGAAGAAAAAGACGGAGCAGGAAGCGGATGACTGGCTGGCGCCGGTGCTTTTTGCTGAGGATATGACCGGAGAAACCGCAGAGGAAAAGAATCCGGAAAAATCCGGTGCGTCCGGAGGAAAGAAACGACGCAGAAACCGTCGACCGAAAAAGAAATCTGGAAATGCACCGGAGAAAAAGGTTTCTGCAAATGCGCAGGAAACCGCAAAAAAACAGGAAAACAAGGCCAATGCGCCGAAAGGCGGAGCCAAGACGGCTCCGAAAGCGGAAAACGGATCTGCGGAAAAGACCGGAGATAAGGCAAAGGCGAAAAAACGGCGGCGTCCCAACCGCAGAAAACCGAAAAAGAAGACACCTGCCGGAGAATAATTCTCTGGAGCGGGAGAGGAGAAGAGATGGCGAACGGAAACAGGAAGGACGAAACGAAAATCAGTCCGTATTTCATAGCCATAGCAGCTGGGCTCCTGATCATACTGCTGGCAGTGCTGCTGGTCATGAGCGGGATCCTGGACCATGCTTTCAGCGGGAAGTCCGTGGAGGAGTCTCCTGCCGCAGAGACTGCTGTAACCGAGGTGCCATCCGAAGCGCCGGAGAGTGCCGCAACATCTCCCACGCCGACCGAAACGCCCACATATCAGATCTATGTTACTTCCGGAAGCGGCGGGGATGCATATGCAACCACCAATACCGTGAAGGACGGCGAGACAGACCATATTACGGTCATTCCCGATGTGGGGTATTCAGTGGGCAGCATCAACATCAACGGAACACCGAGC
>CADCMP010000001.1 GCA_902802565.1 Oscillospiraceae bacterium | reverse complement strand
TGGAAGGTCTGCTGATACCGCTGCATCAGATCCGAGTAGTACCCCTCCGGACCGTTGCTGGTCATGATGAACAGCACGGGAACGGGGTGTTCATTGCAGCAGTAGTGTTCCGCGTTGTAGGTGAGGTTCTGAAAGATCAAACGCTCATACAGTGCGCGGAAGGACGCCGTCACTTCTCCCAGATAGTTGGGGGTCCCGATGATGAGTCCGTCGGACTGACGGATGGCATCCAGCACCGGCGTCAGACCGTCCCGGCAGATACAGTGGCCTTTGGATTTTTCCTTCTTGCATCCGAAGCAGGAGATGCACCCGGTGTATTTTTCCAGGCGAAACAGATCGAACCGCACCACCTCTGCACCGGCGGATTCGGCACCTTTCGCCGCTTCGGCAAGCAGCGTATCCGTATTCCAGCCCTTTCGCGGGCCGGCATTGACAACAACGATCTTCTTGCTCATTTCTTCCTCCCTGACCGCACCGGCTCCACCGGCCGCGTGATCATGCCCTGTTGAATTGTTCCTTATCCTGTTTTCAGCCGGAGGATTCATCCGGTCATCCGGCGAAGGATGGTGTTTCCGTTCTTCTTCAGCCACCGGTTCCATTGGTCATACTCCGGATAGACCCGGCGTACCTCCTCATAGAACGCAGCGGAATGATTCATATATTTGCGGTGGCACAGCTCATGCACCACGACACTGTCAATCACTTCGGGTGGCGTCAGCATCAGAAGACAGTTGAAGTTCAGATTGCCTTTCGCGCTGCAGCTCCCCCACTTGGTCTTCTGGTTTCGAATGGTGATCCTTCCGTAACGGACCCCGACTTTCGGTGCCCAGTAGGCCACCCGTTCCGGAATCACCTGCAGGGCCCGGTCCGCCAGTTTCCGGATCTCTTCCTCTGTCAGGACCTTATCCGGGGCTTCCTCCTGCTCACGGCGAAGCACCTTTTCCCGGTGCTTCTCGATCCACGCCTCCTGCTGCTGGACGAATTTACGGATCTCGTACTGCGGCACGTACATGGGTGCGCGCACCAGCACTCCTCCGTCAGGACGGATCTCCACGGACAGTGTCTTTCTCCGGCTGCGTCTTACCTCGATCTCATTGTAATCCATTCTTTCTGTTTTTCCTCATTATTGCAACAGCCACGGATCCGAACCGGATCTGTGGCTGTTTGTTCTCTGTATTCGTTACCACGCCTTTTCAATGCGCATGATATAGACGGCATTTTCATCGATCTTCAGGGAATCGATACTCTCGGAACAGTATTCCCCGTCCACGAACAGTGCCCAGTATTCGCCTTCATTGACGTAGTCGGCTTCCTCGCCGTCGACTTCCGATACATACATGCCGTAGTCCCGTTCTTCCGTCTCGATGAGGTCCTCATCGTCCAGCGCCTCTCCGACGGTCTGCTCATCGGTGTGAACCAGATAGACGGTCTCGTCCCCGTCACGGTCCACCGCCACGAAATAGAACTGGGTCTCTCCATCGCCTACATCCTTGGCATCGGAAAGATCCACATCGGATTTCGGGGCAGCCGTCTCCTCCACCGGAGCCGGTTCGGATTTGCCGCAGCCTGCGGCAAGGACCAGAATCCCCAGCATGAGGGTCAGAATCAGGATCAGACTTAAAAGCTTATGATTTTTGCTCATCGTACATTAACTCCTATCAAGATTACTGCTTTACTATAAATCATGAGACGGAAAGAATCAACCTTCCGGATACTGTTTGTTCAGACGTTTTACCGTCTCCTTCATGGCCTTGACCGCGGATTCCGGTTCCAGGATCGTTACGCCCTCACCCAGAGAGATGACCCAGCCGAGGAACTGTTCGCTCACCACGACGTCCACCAGAACATAGAACCGCTCCGCGTTGACCGGCACCATGCGGACACCGGTACCGAACCGGTCGATCATTACGCCGGCCATGTCATTGCTGCACAGCAGCTTCACTTCCACGGGATCGCCGCCGAACATGCCGAACATCTTGCGGGAATAGCTGCCGATATCAAACTGATCGAACTGCTCCTCGCCGTCCCGTTCCTGTTCCTGCGTTTCGATATGGAGCATCTTGTCCACGCGGTAATGACGGATCTCCCGGTTTTCGCTGTCGTAGGCGATGAGGTAATAGTTCTCATCATCCCAGAGAAGCCCCCAGGGACTCACGTAATACCAGTCTCCTCCGTGCCGCAGCGCCATCTCCTTGGACACCGTCCACTGGAAATACTGGAAGCGGATCTGCCGGTTCTCCCGGATGGCGGTGTGGATCCGGTCCACGTTGTAATAGACCTCCTCGTTCAGGGACTTGGTCTGGCCGCCGGCAGTCGTGTGCTGCTCCAGGAACAATGCGTCCTGTTCGCTGACGAGGGATTTCAGTTTGTCGATGAGATTGCGGGACTTCTTCTCGGTCATGAATTTAAAGGACTGCACGGCATCCACCAGAAGCTTCAGCTCTGCCAGTTCAAAATCCCGGCTGGCAAGGAAATACAGGCATTCGCCCTTCCCACGCTGCGCAATGATGTCGTAACCGATGGAACGGAGTTCCTCGATGTCCCGGTACAGCGTCCGTCGATCGGCATTGATCCCCTTGGACTGCAGGTCCGACTGCATGTCCCGGATACTGACCCCGTTCTTCTCGTCGGACTTCTCCTGAAAATACTTCAGCAGATACAGGATGCGGTGACGGTTCTGTTCACTAGCCATAAGAATCCCTCCAAAAAAGATGCTCTTATTTTATCATATCTTCTCCCAGCAGTCCACAATATGTTCAAAATATGCGACATATTAAATCACCATATAACAAAGTACGTACTTTTGTACATATTAACTGCTATAATGACATCAGAAGGAACAATAAAGAGGTTCCGCACCGGCGGAACCAAGTGACCTGAACAAGGAGGAACCCATTATGCTGACCAATTACGATACCATCCGTGACCTTCCGCTCCCCGCTCCCCGTCCCGTGGCGGATCCCTCGGAGCCTCTGCAGAAATACGGACAGATGCGGAAAGACTATCTTGCATCCCATCACAGCGGCATCTATTCCAGCATGGAGATGTCCGGTGCCCTGGACCGTCACTGCCTGATCCTGCAGCATCAGGCGGAGGAGTATCTGGAAGAACTCACCACACGCATGATGCGGGAGGAAGTGGTCCGCGACGAATGCATTGCCGCCGATCCCACCGCCTGGGACCGCCGCCGTTTCGATATCCAGGCCATGGCGGAACAGGCCGTGCTCTCTCAGCTCATCTGCACATTCTGATCAAGGAGGGGTTTTCATGCTGAAGATCATTCTGGCTCTGTGCTCTCTGGTCCTGCTGGCGCTTTGCCTGCGGGATTACATCACCGCATAATTACATCCAGTATTCACCGGAAACGCGATAATACCAGACTTTAGTAACTTAGAGTCGATATTATCGCAGTTATTCCGAACTTTTCTGCGGTAATTATGTCAACCCAAGGTCCCGAAATTGGACAAAAATGAAAACTTTTAGTATAATATAAACAACCTTTATGGCAAAGAGAGGTGGAAGCATGCAGAAAGCACTGCTTGGTGTCCTGATCGCCATTGCTCTGGCGGTGGGACTGATCCAGCTCATTCCCGGAGCCCAGACGGAGTCCGTTTTCGATTTTGACGAAGTCTCCGGCGCGGCACGGGTGCTTTCCGATGATGTTCTCAGCCTGGATCAGGATCCCAAATCGGATCTCGGCAATTATGCATTTCACGGCCATTTTGTGCTCACCGCATACGAATGGACCGGTGCTCCCTGCGCAAACGGTGCTTTTCCCACGGTAGGCTATACCGTGGCCTGCAATTCCCTTCCGCTGGGCACCCGGGTCTATGTGGACGGCATCGGTGAGCGCGTGGTGGAGGATCGCGGAGCGTCCTGGCACTCCTCCAACTGGATGGATATCTATCTGGGGGATGTGTCTTCCTGCAATGCCTTCGGTGTCCGGGAGGCGGATGTCTACATTCTTCGCGGATGATCCCCTTTCTTTTATTATGTTAATCGAATCTCCAGTCAGCGGCAGTTCCCGTGAACGGTTCTGCCGCTTTGCTGTCGGCCGGTGACGGAATCCGGTGTCACCGTACATTTGCCCCTTCGGAGGAAGGAGGAAAACAGATATGTCAATAACACGGACACTGTTTCACTGCTCCCGGGACGGTCTCACCATCCGGGGTGCGGTATACCGGCAAAAGGACGGAAACCGTCTGCCCATCGTGATCCTGAGTCATGAGTTCATGACAAACCGTCTGTTCGTTGCACGCTATGCCAAAATGTTCGCGGAACTGGGCTATGCCGCCTTCACCTATGATTTCTGCGGAGGCTGTGTCGTTGGATCCAGCGGCGGCAGGTCGGAAGACATGTCGGTCTTCACGGAATGCCGGGATCTGGAAGCGGTCATGGCCTATGCCCTCAGCCGGGAATACACGGATGAACACCACATCACTCTGCTGGGCTGCAGTCAGGGCGGACTGGTGTCCGGACTGGTGGCGGCCCGTCATCCGGAACAGATCGAGATGCTGATCCTCCTCTACCCGGCACTGTCCATCCCCGATGATGCCCGGAAGGGAACGATGATGATGTCGAAGTTTGATCCGAACGCGATCCCGGAAACGTTCCGGTGCGGACCGATGATGCTGGGGCGGGAGTATGCTGCCTCCGTCATGGATCTGGATCCTTTCGAGATTCTGGGATCGTACCGGGGCAACGTTCTTCTCCTCCACGGAGACCGGGACGAACTGGTGCCGCTCTCCTACTCCCGGCGGGCTGCGGAGATGTATCGAAGGGTACAGGAGGAAGTGCCGGAACAGAACGGTCCCCGGATCGCCCGTCTTGTGGTCATTCCCGGTGCGGGCCACATTTTCCTGAAACCGGCCCTTCAGTCCCGTGCCATGGACGCCATCCGGAATTTCCTGCGGGAGGCCGGCGGGGTCTCCGATCGTGACCGCATCGTCAACAAATAGTATATGCTCCAGAAATACCCGGAGGACGGAAGCTCAGGCTCCGTCCTCCTTTTTCGCTTTTTCTGATGTTTTTGTTCCGGCGGTGTGCTATACTGAGGAAAGATTTTTAAGCAGGAGTTTTTCATTATGGACGGCAGATGCATCATCGTCGGCGCCGGGGACTTTTTCGGATTCCATTCCAATCCCGCGCCGGAGGATCTTCTCATTGCCGCCGATGCCGGATACCGCTGGTGCGTGCAGCAGCAGGTCACGCCGGATCTGGTGGTGGGAGATTTTGATTCTCTGGGAACCGCGCCGGATCATCCAAACATCATAAGGATGCCCGTGGAGAAGGACGACACCGACACCCTGGCCGCCATCCGCATCGGGCTGGAGAAAGGGTACCGGCAGTTCGAGCTCTACGGCGTGACCGGCGGGCGTGCCGATCACACCATTGCCAATCTCCAGTGCCTGCTGTTCCTGCACCGGCACGGTGCCCGAGGCAGGATGCACGGCAAAGGCATCATTTACCGGGGGATCTGCAACGAGACCGTCACCTTCCCGGCTTCCGCCCGGGGAGACGTTTCCCTGTTCTGCCTCGACGGCATCGCACGGGGCGTCACCATACGGGGAATGAAATATGAACTGACGGATGCTGACGTCACCTCGGACTTTCCCGTGGGATGCAGCAATTCCTTTCTTGGCATCCCCTCCTCCGTAACGGTGGAGGACGGATCCCTCATCGCCATCTATTCCGAAGAAGTGGAGTTTGCCCATGCAGACATATGACGCAGGACAATGTGATATCGCCGTCATCGGCGCCGGACACGCCGGCATCGAGGCGGCTCTTGCCGCCGCACGGATGGGCCTGGACACGGTATGCTTTACCGTGAATCTGGACAGTGTGGGCAACATGCCCTGCAATCCCGCCATCGGAGGCACCGGCAAGGGCCATCTGGTGCGGGAGCTGGATGCCATGGGCGGAGAGATGGGCGTGGCCGCCGACAAGGCCTGCATCCAGTACCGGATGCTCAACCGGGGCAAGGGGCCCGCCGTCTATTCCCTGCGTGCGCAGGCGGACCGGCGGCATTATCAGGAAGTGATGAAACAGACGCTGGAACAGCAGGATCATCTCCGGGTACGTCAGGCGGAAGTGGTGGATCTGGGCGTGGAGGACGGACAGGTCACCTCCGTGACCACCGCCACCGGTGCGGTCTTTTCCTGCCGTGCCGTGGTACTGGCCACCGGCACCTATCTGAAAGGCATGACCTTCACCGGTGAAGCTGTCGCCCATTCCGGTCCCGACGGTCTGGCTGCCGCCAATGCTCTGGGAGACCGTCTCCGTCAGCTTGGTCTTTCCATGCGGCGGTTCAAGACCGGCACGCCTCCCCGGGTCAACGCCCGCACCGTGGACTTCTCCAAAATGGAGATCCAGCTGGGGGACGAGGATGCCGAGCCCTTCTCCTTTACCACAAAAACAAAACCGGAAAACAAGGTCACCTGCTGGCTGACCTATACCAACGAGGATACGCATGCCATCATCCGGAGCGATCTGGACCGCAGTCCCATCTACTCCGGCGTCATCGAAGGCGTCGGTCCCCGGTACTGTCCCAGCATCGAGACCAAGATCATGACCTTCAAGGACAAGAAGCGCCATCAGCTCTTCGTGGAGCCCATGGGCCTCAACACGGAGGAGCTGTATCTGCAGGGTCTGTCCTCCTCCATGCCGGAGGATACGCAGATCCGTTTCATCCGTACCATTCCCGGACTGGAACACGCGGAGATCACCCGCCCCGCCTATGCCATCGAGTATGACTGCATCGACCCCACGGAACTGGCTCCCACCCTGGAAGTGAAAGCCATCCGCGGTCTCTACGGCGCCGGACAGTTCAACGGCTCCTCCGGCTATGAGGAGGCCGCTGCCCAGGGCTTCATCGCCGGCGTCAACGCGGCGCTGAAGCTGAAGGGCGAGGAACCTCTCATCCTGAAGCGGTCCGACGGATACATCGGCACCCTCATCGACGACCTCGTCACCAAGGGCACCAACGAACCCTACCGGATGATGACCTCCCGGTCGGAGTACCGTCTCATCAACCGTCAGGACAACGCCGATCAGCGTCTGAGCGCTTACGGGCTGCGTATCGGGCTGGTCTCCCCGGAGCGGCATCAGAGCGTGCTGGACAAGTATGCGGCCGTGGAAGAGGAACTGGACCGGCTGGAGCACACTTATGTTTCCCCTTCGGAAGAACTGAATCAGGTCCTTATCGGAAGGGATACCCATCCCATCGCCACCGGATTCTCCCTGGCGGATCTCATGCGGCGGCCACAGCTGGACTATGCCTGCCTGGCCCCCTTCGATCCCCTGCGGCCGGACCTGGACCCGGTGATCATCAACGAGGTGGAGATCCGTCTGAAATACGACGGATACATCCAGCGGCAGATGGCACAGGTGGAGGAGTTTTCCCGCATGGAGAACCGTCCTCTCCCGGAGGACACGGACTATACCGCCATCCGCGGACTGCGACTGGAAGCGGCGGAGAAGCTTCAGAAGATCCGGCCCCGTTCCTTCGGACAGGCCAGCCGGATCTCCGGCGTCTCCCCGGCGGATATCAGCGTTCTCATGATATGGATGGAATCCCGTCACGAATGATCCTTCATTAAAACACCACGCGGTGCGTTTTTGCGCACCGCACTTTTAATGTTCTTTTAAAGTTGAACATATAGAATAATCCCCGGTGCCGGATCCGGCATCAGGCTCACCGCGGAAAGTTTAAATTCTTTGAAAAAGTTTGTTTAAGACTTGTTCATAAAATAACCGTAAGATAGAGTCAAAGAAATATCAGGGATCCCGCGATCCCATGAAAACACGGAGTAACAGCCATGTCAGACAACAACGAATTTGATCCCATCCAGGAGGATCCTGCGGCCAAAGCCGCCGAAGCTGCGGAAAACGCAGCCGAAACCGTTCATGAAACCGGTTCGGAAGAGAATACGGAATATCACTACGTACGACCGGAAGGCCGTCTGTATTCCGATGCGGACTATACCCGTCAGGAGGACACCACGGCTCCTCCCCGGTACTATGTTCCTCCGGAAAAGAAGCCCAAGAAGGTCTGGGACCGCGCCAAGGTCAAGGCCACGGCGCTGGGTCTGTGCATCGCCCTTCTCGGGGGTGTGCTGGGAGGCTTTATCACCGGTATGGTGACGGGCCGTTCCGGCAGTGCCGCACCGGTTGCTTCCGAATCCTCACAGGCATCCGGAAGCGGGACCACCACAGTGGCAAAGAAACAGACCGGGACCATGACCGCCGCGCAGATCTATGATCAGGCTACCAAACAGGTCGTGGGTATCCAGAGCAACATCACCTACATGAACTTCTTCGGCCAGACAACCCAGGCGGCTCTGTCCGGTACCGGATTTTTCATCAGTGACGACGGCTATATCCTCACCAACAACCACGTCATCAGTGAGGCGTCCTCCAGCGGCAGCGAGATCAATGTGCTGACCTATGACGGCACTACCTACTCTGCCACCGTGGTTGGGACGGATTCCTCCAACGACCTGGCAGTGCTGAAGATCGATGCCTCGGACTGCGTTCCCGTGACCTTCGGATCAAGCAGTGATATGAGTGTGGGTGATACGGTGTACGCCGTTGGAAACCCCATGGGTGAGCTGCAGTTCACCATGACCTCCGGAATGGTCAGCGCTCTGGATCGCGATGTCACCACCGAGGAATCCGGCGGATCCATCAACATGTTCCAGATGGACGCTGCCATCAACAGCGGAAACTCCGGTGGTCCGGTGTATAACGCCAACGGTGAAGTCATCGGTGTAGCTACAGCGAAATACTCCTCTTCCGGCAGTGATGCCACTGTGGAAGGTCTGGGATTCGCCATTCCTTCTGACGACGCCAAAAAGATCTCCAACGATCTGATGACTAACGGTTACGTCACCGGCAAGGCCAAGATGGGTGTCTCCATCGACCAGAATTACTCCTCCACTGTAGCACAGTATTACGACATGCCGGAAGGAGCCTACGTCAAATACGTGGAGACCGGCAGCGCGGCGGAAAAGGCCGGTATCCAGCCGGGTGACATCATCACAAAGTGTGGCGACAAGACCATTGAGGGCTACGAGGATCTCACCAATGCCATCAAGAGCTACAGTGCCGGGGACACGGTGGAGATCACCGTCTACCGTTCCGGAAACGAGAGCACGCTCAGCATCACCTTTGACGAGGCCAATGCCACCCAGCAGCAGGCAGCTACTCAGCAGCAACAGCAGCAGGGGAACTTCTTCGGATTCGGTGGAATGCCCAATGCCCAGAGCGGTGCCTACATCTCCCGCTGAGAAAACAAGATAACTTTGCGTAAATACGCGTTCACTTCTTAAGGAAGCGGCCGGGATCCATTCCCGGCCGTTTCTGTCACATGGCGAAAAAACACCGCTCCCGGACGGAAGCGGTGTTTTTCGGTTTGCGGATGTTTTCCTGCTGTCCCTTATGCCATGGCGGCAGTGATGATGGACATGGTGTAGACTTCCTCGGCGTTGCAGCCGCGGGACAGATCGTTGATGGGTGCGTTCAGGCCCTGCAGGATGGGGCCGTATGCGGCAAAGCCGCCGAGACGCTGAGCGATCTTATAGCCGATGTTGCCGGACTGGATCTCCGGGAAGATGAAGGTGTTGGCGTAGCCGGCCACCGGGGACCCCGGGAACTTCAGCTGGCCCACTTCCGGAGAGACGGCAGCGTCGAACTGCATCTCGCCGTCCACGGGGATGTCGGGAAGCATCTCCTTGCATTTGGCACAGGCGTTGCGGGCCAGATCCGGTCCGGGGCCCTTGCCGGAGCCTTTGGTGGAGTAGCTGAGGAATGCCACTTTCGGGTCGATGCCGAATTTCTGTGCGGTCAGTGCGGTCTCGCGGCCGACTTCCGCCAGCTTGTCTGCGGCAGTCTGCTTCACTTCGCCGGTGGCTTTGTCCAGAGTGTCTTCATAGCTGATGTTGATGGCGCAGTCGCCCATGGCGATCATCTCATCTCCGCGGGAGAGGATGAAGCAGGAGCTGACGAGGCTGGCGCCGGGTTTTGTCTTGATCAGCTGCAGTGCGGGACGAACGGTGTCCGCGGTGGAGTAGGTGGCGCCGCCCAGCAGGGAGTCGGCTTTGCCCATCTTCACCAGCATGGTGCCGAAGTAGTTGCTCTTGGCCAGAGCGGCTCTGCACTCTTCCTCGGTCATCTTGCCCTTGCGCAGTTCCACCATCTTGGCGACCATCTCATCAAATCCCTCATAGGTCTCGGGATCGATGATCTCCAGGCCGTCGATATCAAATCCGCCGTCGGCGGCAGCCTTCTGCACTGCTTCCACATTGCCCACCAGGATGGGGGTCAGGAAGCCGTCGGCCTTCAGCCGTGCAGCTGCTTCCAGGATACGGGGGTCGGTGCCCTCGGTGTACACGATCTTGCGTGGATTCTGTTTCAATACTTCTACCAGATTCTCGAACATGGAAATGCTCCTCCGATCTTAGATTCTTTTCATTGGATCCCGGTGTCAATGTCGGTGATTCTGCCCGGCATCGGGATCATTATTTCTGTCTATCTACTTTAACACCCGGCTGTCATGATTTCAATGGGTTTTCCCAGTTTTCACCTCTTTGCCGTTGTTTTTTCCCGAAGGGAATGCTCCATCGGGAGTGTAGAATTTTGCCCGTTTTTCGCCTTCTTTTTTTCGCAAATT
The DNA here is from genome assembly GCA_902802565.1 of Oscillospiraceae bacterium. Classification (GTDB taxonomy): domain Bacteria; phylum Bacillota; class Clostridia; order Oscillospirales; family Oscillospiraceae; genus UBA2922. The sequence continues at coordinate 106,299 of CADCMP010000001.1, read as the reverse complement.
CCCAACTTTACAAAGGCGACGGGCTGTCAGTATAATTACAGATAGTTATCACTGTGAGGTGAATTCATTGAAACGCACATTTGCTTCCACTCTGGCGGAGCTTCGCCGCACCAGCGGCCTGAGCCAGAGACAAGTGGCAAATGATCTTAAGATCAGTCAGGCTCTTCTCAGCCATTATGAAAACGGCGCCCGGGAACCGGGGCTGAACTTCGTCTGCCGCGTCTGCGATTATTACAATGTCTCGGCGGATTATCTTCTCTGCCGCAGCAACAACACCCGTCTGGAGGGTGCCTCGGCAGACGCCGCCCGCTCTTTCCTCAAGCAGCTGAAGCAGCTGGCGAGTGAAGCGGAAAAGAAGCTGGAGGAGATTGAATGAAAGATCAGAGCCATATCCGCAATTTTTCCATCATCGCCCATATCGATCACGGCAAGTCCACTCTCTCCGACCGTCTCATTGAAAAATGCGGCGCCGTGGAGGAGCGCATCATGGAGGACCAGATCCTGGACAACATGGATCTGGAAAAGGAACGGGGCATCACCATCAAGGCCCGTGCCGTGGGTCTGAGCTATACCGATCCCTCGGGAGAGGTGTATGAACTCAACCTCATCGACACGCCGGGCCACGTGGACTTCAACTATGAGGTCTCCCGCTCCCTTACCGCCTGCGAAGGCGCCCTGCTCATCGTGGACGCCTCCCAGGGCGTGGAGGCCCAGACCCTGTCCAACACCTATCTGGCGCTGGACGCGGACCTGGAGATCGTTCCCGTCATCAACAAGATCGATCTTCCCGCCGCCGACCCCTCCCGGGTCAAGCAGGAGATTGAGGACATCATCGGCATCCCCGCCCTGGATTCTCCGGAGATCTCCGCCAAGGTGGGACTGAACATCGATGACGTGCTGGATGCCATCGTCCGGCAGGTCCCGCCCCCCTCGGGCGATCCTTCCGCGCCGCTGAAAGCACTGATCTTCGACAGTCAGTATGACAACTACCGGGGCGTCATCGTCTTCATGCGCATCTTTGACGGATCCATCCGCAAGGGATCCCGGGTCCGGATGATGCAGACCGGGGCGGAATATGAAGTACTGGAAGTGGGACATCTCCGTCCCATCGGTCTGGAACCGGCACCGGAGCTGACCGCCGGCGAAGTGGGATACTTCACCGCCAGCATCAAGAACGTGGCCGACACCAGCGTGGGCGACACCGTAACGGAGGCGGCCAATCCCACAAAGGAGGCCCTTCCCGGCTACCGTCCGGCACGCAGCATGGTCTACTGCGGCATCTACACCGTAGACGGATCCAAGTATCCGGATCTGCGGGATGCGCTGGACAAGCTGAAACTCAACGATGCTTCCCTGTCCTATGAGCCGGAGAGTTCCGCAGCCCTGGGCTTCGGCTTCCGCTGCGGCTTTCTGGGGATGCTCCACATGGAGGTCATCCAGGAGCGTCTGGAACGGGAGTTCGATCTGGATCTCATCACCACCCTGCCCTCCGTCATCTATCAGGTCTATCTGTCGGACGGAACCATGGTGTCCGTGGACAACCCCCACAACTATCCGGATCCCGGCTCCATCGAGGAGGCTCATGAGCCTTACGTGAAGGTCTCCATCATCACGCCTCAGGACTATGTGGGCAACATCATGCCCCTGTGTCAGGACCGCCGCGGCGAGTACCGGGACATGCAGTATCTGGACACCCATCTCGTGGAGATGCATTACGACATGCCCCTCAACGAGATCGTCTATGACTTCTTCGATGTGCTGAAGGCCCGCACCAAGGGCTACGCCTCCCTGGACTACGAGTTCTCCGATTACCGGCCCTCGGATCTGGTGAAGGTGGATGTGCTGTTAAACGGCGATCAGGTGGATGCCCTCAGCTTCATCGCCCACCGGGACAAGGCCTACGGCCGCGCCCGCAAGCTGTGCGAGAAGCTCAAGGAGAACATCCCCCGCCAGCTCTTTGAAGTGCCCATCCAGGCAGCCATCGGCGGCCGGATCATCGCCCGTGAGACCGTCAAGGCCCTGCGCAAGGACGTTCTGGCCAAATGCTACGGCGGCGATATCACCCGAAAGAAGAAGCTGCTGGAGAAGCAGAAGGAAGGCAAGAAGAAGATGCGCCAGCTGGGGACCGTGCAGATCCCCACGGAAGCGTTCCTCGCCGTCCTCAAGCTGGACGAAGAATAATAAAAATCCGTATCCTCAACGGGATACGGATTTTTTCTGTTTTCAGTTCGGTTCCGTGATGTTCATCATGGGAAGTCCGGTCATGGCACGGCGGAGCATGTCAAAACAGAAGTTTCCGGCGCAGCGCCGGATGTAGTCCCGGGTGCGGTTGGCCCCCAGATGCAGTTCGATGACTTCCGTCTTTCCCTCCATGGCCAGTCCGCAGAACACGGTGCCCACTTCATGGATGCCGTCTCCGTCGGGACCGGCAAGTCCCGTGGTGCTCACGGCGTAATCGGCGCCGGTGATCCGGCGGATGTTCTCCGCCATGGCACGTGCCACCGGCTCACTGACGGCGGTGTGTTCCCGGATCAGTTCCGGATCGATGCCCAGCACTTTTGCCTTCACATCATCGGTGTAGGTCACCGCGCCGCCCACATAGAATTCGGAGGCGCCGGACATATCGGTGAACCGCCGGGCGATGTCGCCTCCGGTGCAGCTCTCCGCGGTGGCGAAGGTCTTCTTCTGCTGGCTCATCAGCTGGAACACCCGTTCCTCCACACAGGAGATGTCAAAACCGTAGACGTTGTCTCCCAGGATCTCCACCGCCTTCTCGATGACGGGTTTCATCATGGCCTCCGCTTCCTCCTCGCTGCGGGCCTTTGCCGTGACGCGGAGGAAACAGTCCGCCTCCTTGGCATAGGGTGCCATGGAGGGATTGGTGAGGTCCTTCATGAGGTCCCGCAGCATGAAATCCATGGCGCTCTCGCTGGTGCCGAAGACCCGGATCTCATGGGAGAAGATCTCCTCATCGGAAAACTGCTTCAGGTACGGGATCCCGTACCGGTCAAACATGGGGATGCATTCCTTGGGTGGCCCCGGAAACATGAGCACGACCTTTCCGTCCTTCTGAAAGGCGCATCCCGGGGCGGTGCCCCAGTAGTTGTGAAACACGGTGCATCCTTCCGGCAGCATGGCCTGCTGCAGGTTGTTCCGGCTCATCTCCTCGCTGTATCCTTCGTTGGTGATGTAGTCGTAAAGGCCCTGTTTCTCCTTCTCGTCCATCACCAGTTCCAGTCCGAAGGATCGGGCCAGCAGCACCTTCGTCAGATCGTCCACCGTGGGGCCGAGGCCTGCGGTGGTGATGATGATATCCACCCGCTCCTTGGCGATCTCGATGCATCGGGCCAGCCGCTCCGGGTTGTCCCCCACTTCCGTGGTATACAGCACGTTGATGCCGATGCGGGCCAGCCGCTGGGCAATGTCCCGGGCGTCGGTGTTGGTGATCTGTCCCAGGAGCAGTTCCGTTCCGATGGAGATGATCTCCGCGGTATATTCCTTTCTCATGCCTGCACCCGGATCCTTTCAATGCCTGCCAGAGCTTCCTCCACCAGACCGTCGATGTCCATCACCGATTCCGCTTCCGCCACCTTTTCCACGATGGGGTGGGTCTCGGGATGCCGCGGTGTGAATACGGTGCAGCAGTCCTCGTAAGGCAGGATGGAAGTCTCAAAGGTGCCGATCTTCCGGGCGATGTCGATGATATCGCTCTTATCCATTCCGATGAGGGGCTGGATCACCGGCAGATCGCTCACGGCCTGGGAACAGGCCATGGCCTCCATGGTCTGGGAAGCCACCTGACCCAGATTCTCTCCGGTGACGACTGCCTTGCAGTCGTATTTCTTTGCCAGCGCCACGGAGATGCGCATCATGAAACGCCGCATGATCAGCGTAAAGTACTTCTCCGGACATTTCATCTGGATCTCTTCCTGTATGTGGGTAAAGGGCACCACCAGGATGCTCATGCTGCCACAGTAGGGAGTCAGGATCTGTGCCAGCTCCACCACTTTCTGTTTCGCCAGTTCCGAGGTGTACGGATAGGAGAAGAAGTGGACGGGAATGAGCCGGACTCCCCGCTTGGCGATCATATACGTGGACACGGGAGAGTCGATGCCGCCGGAGAGCATGGAGATGGCGGTGCCGTTGGAAGACAGCGGCATACCGCCGGCGCCCAGCACCGAGGGGCCGTGCACGAAGGCGGCGTCCTCCCGGATCTCCACATGCACCGTCAGTTCCGGGTTGTGGACATCCACTCTGCATTCGGGGAAGGCATCCGCCAGCTCCCCGCCGACGTACTGGCTCAGCTGGATGGAGCTTAAGGGGAAATTCTTGTCTCCCCGCTTGCTCTCCACCTTGAAGCTGGCTGCACGGCGGAACTCCTCCGCCAGATACTCTTTGGCAAGGGCCACGATGGCGTCCTTGTCCTTCTCGCAGGCGGCGGCACGGGTCATGGTCTTGATGCCGAAGACCGTCTGCAGGGCCTCGAACACCTCATCCATATCCGTCTCATCGTCCATGGGTTCCACGTAGACGATGGACTGCCGTGCGTACACCTTGCACTGCCCGATGGGTTTCAGGCGGTATCGGATATTCTTTAACAGCTGCTGTTCGAAGCGGTGCTTGTTGAGTCCCTTGAGCACCAGTTCTCCCTGTTTCAGCAGGATGTAATCGGTCATTTCGTTCTCCTGTTACTTATTCTTCTGCTTCCTCGACGGCGGTGACGGCGATGTGCAGCTCTTCCAGCTGTTTCGGATCCACCGTGCCGGGAGCCCCCATCATGATGTCCTGTGCGTTCTTGTTCATGGGGAACGGGATGACTTCACGGATGGAGTCCTCGCCTGCCAGAAGCATGACCATGCGGTCCACTCCCGGTGCGATGCCCGCGTGGGGAGGTGCACCGTAGCAGAAGGCATTGTACATGGCGGGGAATCTCTGTTTTACGTCCTCTTCCCCGAGACGGACCATCTCAAAGGCCTTGACCATGATCTCCGGATCATGATTTCGCACGGCACCGGAGGACAGCTCCACGCCGTTGCACACCAGATCGTACTGGTCGGCGGTGATGGCCAGAGGATCGATCTCGCCCCTCTCGGCCTTCAGCAGGGTCTCCAGCCCGCCGTTGGGCATGGAGAACGGGTTGTGGCAGAACTCCAGTTCACCGGACTCCTCCCCGATCTCGTACATGGGGAAGTCCACGATCCAGCAGAAGGAATACTGTTCCTTCTTCATGTGGCCTTCCACGGCGGCGCCCAGTTTGTTGCGCATGACGCCGATGGTCTTCTGGGCCTGTCCGCGGGGTCCCACAGCGATGCCCACGAGGCAGTCCGGCTGCAGACCGAGGGCATCCGTGATGGTGTCCTTGCGGTCGGCAAAGAATTTGGCCACGCCGCCTACCAGCTCGCCGTTCTCATCCATGCGGAACCAGTAGGGCTTCTTCCCGGACTGTACTTCCGTATCGGCGCACAGCGCGTCGATCTGTTTCCGGGTGAGCTTGCTTCCGGAGACCACCACGGCCTTGACCTCCGCGCCTTCCTCGTTGAAGGGCGGGAACTCGGTGCCCTGGCAGTGTGCGGTGATATCCTGACAGATCAGATCGATTCGCAGATCCGGTTTGTCGGTACCGTATTTCTCCAGTGCCTCCAGGTACGGGATGCGCAGGAAGGGCGCTTCGGAGGCAGTGTCGTATTTTCCGTATTTGGCAAAGATGGGAGGCAGCACGTCTTCCAGAACGGTGAAGACGTCCTCCTGAGTGGCAAAGGCCATCTCCATGTCCAGTTGATAGAACTCGCCGGGAGAACGGTCGCCGCGGGCGTCCTCATCCCGGAAGCAGGGTGCGATCTGGAAATAGCGGTCGATGCCGGAGACCATCAGCAGCTGCTTGAACTGCTGGGGTGCCTGAGGCAGTGCGTAGAACTGTCCCGGATGCTTGCGGGCGGGCACCAGATAGTCTCTCGCCCCTTCCGGAGAGGAAGCGGTGAGGATGGGCGTGGTGATCTCAAGGAACCCGTGCTCGGTCATGGCCTGGCGCAGTGCCGCCACCACATTGCACCGCAGGACGATGTTGTCCTTCACTTCCGGATTTCTCAGATCCAGATAGCGGTATTTCAGTCGGGCGGTCTCGTCCGCCTCACGGGAGCGGTTCACTTCAAAGGGCAGCTCGTTGTAGCGGCATTTGCCCAGGACCCGGACTTCCGTGGGAACGATCTCGATGTCACCGGTGGGGATCTTCGGGTTCTTGCTGTCCCGTTCCCGCACGGTGCCGGTGACCTGAACGGTGGATTCCTTGTTGATCTCCTTGAAGGTCCGGAACATCTCTTCCGTATCCACCACGACCTGGGTGGTGCCGTAGAAATCACGGACGATGACAAATGCGAAGTTCTGGCCGACTTCCCGCATATTCTCCATCCATCCTGCGATGGTGACGGTCTGGCCGATATTATCCATGCGGAGCTCGCCGCAGTTATGGGTTCTGGACTGGAACATAGTCTTTTCCTTCCTTTATGGTTTTCTCTCAGTCATCCAGGATCAGTCTGCCCTGGTTCATCTTCTCAAGTTCCTGCTGCACATAGGCCACCGCCTCTTCGGGAGCCAGTTTCACCTGCTCACCGGTGCGCATGTTCTTGACGCTGTAGACGTTGGATTCCGCCTCGTCCTCGCCGAGGATCACGGCAAAGGGCACCTTCAGTTTGTCCGCATAGCTCATCTTCGCCTTGAACTTCTTCTGCTCGGCATAGAACTGGGTGCGGATATCGCTCTGACGGAACCGGGCAGCCGCCGTCATGGCAAAACTGCGGTCTTCCATCATGGGGATCACCAGCACGTCGCAGGGAGACGTGATGATGGTATCGGAGAGCATGTTCTGCTCATTGAGCACATAGAACAGTCGGGTCAGACCGATGGAGATGCCCACGCCGGGGAGGGTCTTGTTGGTGTAGTACTCCGCCAGATTGTCGTACCGCCCGCCGGAACACACGGAGCCGATCTCCGGGTGGCTGGTGATGATGGTCTCATACACCGTCCCGGTGTAGTAGTCCAGACCGCGGGCGATGGACAGGTCGATGGTGTAGTTCTCCTGGGGCACGCCCAGGTCCTCCAGACACTGCACGATGGTATGAAGCTCGTCCAGGCCCTCGTCGTACTGGGCATCCATGCCCCGCATCTGTTCCAGATACCGGAACACGTCCTCGTTGTCGCCCTTGACGGCGGTGAACTCCAGCACGGAATCCGCCTTCTGGGCATACATGCCCACTTCCGGACTCATGAGGATCTCCCGGACCTTCTCCGGTCCGATCTTGTCCAGCTTGTCCACGGTGCGCATGATCAGGGATGCCCGGGACAGCATGCCGTTCATATCATAAAAGCCGTTGAGCAGCTTGCGGTTGTTGATGTGGATCTTGAAGTTCTTCAGCCCCAGCTCCGTAAAGGTACGGTAGATGATGGCGGGGATCTCCGCTTCATTGACGATGTCCAGCTTGCCGTCGCCGATGACATCGATGTCCGCCTGATAGAACTCGCGGAACCGTCCGCGCTGTGCCCGCTCTCCCCGGTAGACCTTGCCGATCTGATACCGGCGGAAGGGGAAGGTCAGGTCGTTGTAGTGCAGCGCCACGTATTTGGCCAGAGGCACCGTCAGATCAAAACGCAGAGACAGATCGCTGTCTCCCTTCTGAAAACGGTAGACCTGTTTTTCCGTCTCGCCGCCGCCCTTGGCCAGCAGCACCTCGGAGGATTCGATCACCGGCGTATCCAGCGGGGTAAAACCATAGACGGAATAGGTACGGCGCAGTACTTCCATGAGCCGTTCCATCTTGATCTGATCCGGCGGAAGAAGTTCCATGAATCCGGACAGTGTTCTCGGTTCCACAATAGACATGTTCGTAGTGTTCCTTTCTCAAAAAAGATGCTGCCGGCGGATGCGTCGGCAGCATCTGTTCGTATCATCGAAGTGCGTATGAATCAGTGCTTCTTCGGATTGACGATGTCGCGCCAGTCAAAGTCACCCCGGCGCAGGCCCTGGATCAGGACTTCCGCGGTGGCGGCGTTGGTGGCAAAGGGGATCTGTCTCTGGTCGCACATCCGTTCGATCTTCTGCAGCTCGTCCAGTTCCTCCGTGTCGTTGGGGTCGCAGAAGAAGAGAACGAGGTCGATCTCGTTGTATGCGATGCGCGCCGCGATCTGCTGGGCTCCTCCCTGCTTGGTGTGCAGATACAGGGTAACCGGCAGGCTCGTGGCCTCCTGGACCAGTTTTCCGGTGGTGTTGGTTGCGCAGATCGAATGCTCGGCCAGGATTCCGCAGTATGCGATGCAGAACTGGACCATCAGCTCTTTTTTGTTGTCGTGTGCCATTAATGCGATGTTCACAGCGTAACCTCCTGTCCGTGATGATGGCCTCTCCTGTCTCATGAGAGGATTCTCGTTTCCAAACTCAATTCATTTTATTATATCTTTCCACCGTGGAAAATTCAACAGATATTCCCGGAAGAAACTCTGAAGATTCTTGTGAAAATGAACGGATCCTACTTCAGAACCTGTTTTTCGTTCTCGGAGGTACTCTCCGCAGACTTGGCCAGATTGAAGTAAGCGTCCAGCACGTCCTTGGCAATGGGTGCCACGGAGGCACCGGCGCCGGCGTGCTCGATGACCACGGCCACCGCCACCTGAGGCTTGTCAAAGGGTGCGTAGCAGATGAACACACCGTTGTTGGCGGCACCGGTCTGTGCGGTACCGGTCTTACACGCCACGCTGACCCAGTAATCGCCGAAGGTGTCGTAGGCGGAACCGCTGGGATCCGCGCCGACGAGACGCATGCCTTCGTGCACTGCTTCCCAGTTCTCCGAATCGCTGTCTACGGTATTGAGCACGTCCGCCTGACGCTGATAGATGGTGTTGGTCAGGTCAAAGCTGCGGACGGATTTCAGCATGGAGGCGGTATGGCGTTTGCCGTTGTCCGCCACGGTGGCGCAGTATTCCGCCAGCTGCAGCGGGGTGAACAGAGAGTCGGACTGGCCGATGGCCGCCTGCACACTGTCACCGGCATACCACTTGTCCGGTCCGCCGGGATGATCCTCCGGGTTCGCCATGACGCCTTCGCTCTCCGGCAGTTCGATGCCGGTGGCCTTGCCGAGGCCGAAGCCCCAGGCGTACTTGTCCAGACGGTCGATGCCCAGACGGTCGCCCATGGTATAGAAGAAGATGTTGCAGGAGTCCCGGATGGCCCCCACGACATTGTCGCCGCCGTGGACCAGGTGGTAGCTGCTCCAGATCCAGCATTCCGGGGCGTAGCCCGCGGATGCGTATTTTTCAAAGATACCGTTGCAGACGATGGTGGAGTTGAGATCGATGATCCCCTCGCTGAGGGCTGCAATGGCGGTACAGGGCTTGAAGGTGGAACCGGGGGCGTAGGTGCCCATGGTGGCACGGTTGAACATGGGAGCGTCCTTTTCCGTGGACAGCTTCTGATAGTTCTTCTTCAGCTGGGTCAGGTCGAAGCTGGGATAGCTGGCCATGCCCAGCGGCTCGCCGGTATCCACGTCCACCACGACCACGGCGCCGCCGGTGACGCGGTTTCCGTTCTCATCCGACACTTCCAGGCCCTTCCGGGCGGCGTTCTCCGCCACTTCCTCCTTCAGACGCTGCACGCCGTTTTCCAGGATCTTTTCCAGTTCCTCCTGGAAGGCCAGGTCGATGGTGAGGTAGATGTTGTTGCCCGGTTCCGGTTCGGTGGTGTAGATGGTGCCGGTCACGGCGCCCTCCTTGGTGGTGGTGATGGTGGCCAGGCCGTCACTGCCGTGAAGGTAGCTCTCATAGGCCTTTTCCGCGCCTTCCTTGCCCACCTTGGCGTTCATGGAGTATCCGCTGGCGCGGTAGGTGGCGTACTCCTCCGCGTTCATGGCACCGATGTAGCCCAGCAGATGGGCGGCATTCTTGGTGCTGTAGTTTCTCGTGTAGGTGGTCTGCACACTGACGCCGGGATAATCGTTCTCCAGCAGCGCCGTGATAAGATCCTTATCGGCGTCTTCCACGAAGATGTACTGGTTGGTGCCGGATCCCGCCGCGTAGCGGACGTTGATCTCGTAACGGATGCCGGCGATGGTGCGCATCTCCTCCGCGGAATAGTTGTTGTCGATCTTATAGCGGGTGCGCATGTAGCTCAGAAGCTCCACGGCACTGGTGTTCTCATCCAGGTCCTTGTCCTTCAGATAGGCCTTCAGGGCCGTTTTCTGGCCGTTGGTCATCTCCGTGTAGGTAAAGGGCGGTTCGGATGTGATGGGCAGCTCGTCGATGTAGGACGTGCCGCGCACCCGGACGAAGTTCACCAGATTCAGGATGGCCCGGTTGGGATCGTCCTGATTGAACAGCTCCGTCTCGTTGAGCACGATGTTATAGCTTTGTGAGTTGGTAACCAGAGAGCGGCCGTAGCGGTCCATGATGCTTCCCCGGGCGGCTTCCACCGTCTGCAGCGACGCCAGAGAGTTGGCGCTGCGCTCCGAGTAGGCATCTCCTTCGATGATCTGCAGCTTGTACAGGAAGATGAAGTACACGCTGAGAATGATCAGCAGAAGGATGGACAGGATCACGAGCCTGTCTGATTTAATAAACTTATTCTGCATAGCAAACCTCTGTGAACGGATGGTCTGTCAGATCGTTCAGATGTGGTCCCGGTCCTTTCGCTCCGACGGTCCGTCGAAGTGCCGGGAGATGGCCCGGATCACCGGGTAGTACAGGGCGGCAAAGGGCAGTGCCCACACCGTCTGCAGCAGACCGGTGAGGATCACGCGTCCGGCTCCGGACCCCATGATAAAGGGCCGGATCATCTGGATCACCGCCGTAAAGAGCAGGCCGGCAAACGCGGCTGCCATAAAGGGGATGAAGGTGCGGTTGAGGTAGAAGTCCGCGGCGAAGCCTGCGGCAAAGCCCAGGACTCCCATGATCACCAGAAACAGCACCGTGTTCTCGGCGAAGCTCATGTCGGCAAAAAATCCCAGAAACAGTCCGAAGATCGCGCCGTAGGTCCCTCCCTCAAACATCCCCACCGCCACGGCGGCCGCGGGAATGATCAGCGGGCGGACTTTCAGAATGGTGAGATGGGGCATGAGCAGATTCTGGATCATGAGGGTCCCCAGGATCACCAGAAAGTAGCAGACGCCTTTCCACACCTTTTCCTTATTGATCTGTTGTAATATCTCAGCTAACACTTAACCCACCACGTTGAATTTCGTAATGACAAATACCTGAACCAGGCGTCCGATGTTGCAGGAGGGCCGGACGATTCCGAGCTCCACCTGGCCGCCGGCCTGGGACTGAACGGATGCCACGGTGCCGATGACCAGACCGTAGGGGAACTGGCCTCCGACGCCGGAGGTGACCACGGTGTCCCCTTCGAAGATCTGGGAGTCGTTGGGCAGATAGGTGATCTGCGTCAGGCCTTTCTGCATCAGGTTGTAGTCGCCCCGGATCATGCCGGTGGAACCGGACTCCGATGCCACGGCGCCGATGCTGGCCGCCGCGTCGATCACGGTACTGACGGTGGCCCAGCTGGAACCCACCTCCGTCACCTGTCCCACAAGATAACCGGTCTCGGTGATCACCGGATCTCCCACTTCGATGCCGTTCTTCTTTCCCTGGCTGATGGTCAGGGTGGAAGACCAGTTGGACGAGGACTGGGCGATGACACGGGCGGACTGCGTCTTGTAGTCGGAGTGGCTCTGGACGAATCCCAGAAGGTCATTGAGCCTCTGGTTCTCCTTTTCCAGGTCCTCCGTACGGCGGACTTTCTCCTCCGCTTCCGCCAGCTGGCTCTTCAGCGCTTCGTTCTCCTCCTGGATGCTGTCGAACTCGAACATGTATCCGTAGATGTCTCCCAGCCAGTCCGCCAGGGACTGTGCCGCCTTCTGCACCGGTTTCCGTGCGGAACCGGACATGTTCCGGAAGAGAGGCGAACGGCCGCCGAAGAGACTGGTGATCAGAGCGACCACCAGGGCGGCTGCCACGATGATGGCGCCGATCCGTATTCCTTTGTTGGTCAGATATTTTTTCAAAACACTTCTACTCCCTGCTGTTTGAGCATTTGTGCCAGTGTGCACAGAGGCAGGCCCATGACATTGAAGAAGTCGCCGTCCAGGTGTTCCACGAACACGGCTCCCTTTCCCTGCACACCGTAAGCTCCGGCCTTGTCCATGGGCTCTCCCGTGGCGATGTAGCCCCGGATCTCCTCATCGGACAGTTCCCGGAAGGTCACCCGGCTCTCCTCGCTGCGGAGATCCAACTCTCCGTCGCGGAACACAGCGACGCCGGTAAAGACCGAGTGGGTGTTTCCCGACAGGCTCCGGAGCATGCGGAAGGCATCCTCCTCGTCCTCGGGTTTTCCGTAAACTTTGTTATTATACCACACTATCGTGTCTGCCGCCACTATAAGGGGATGTCCCCCGCAGCGGAGAGAGACTTCCACCGCCTTGTTCATGGCAAGCTGCCGCACGATCTCGTGGGGCGGCTGGGCCAGATCCACGCTCTCCTCCCCGGCAGCGGGAAGGACGGTGAGATCCTCAAATCCCAGCATATTCATCAATTCCAGGCGCCGCGGAGACGCCGAGGCCAGAACGATCTCCATCATTCCACCCCGCGGTAATACAGGCCGCGGGTCATCATGTTGGGCGTGTAATCGCTCTCTCCCTGATAACAGCGGGCCACTTCCTCACATTCCCGGGGGTTCTCCGTGGTGAACATCATGCGCATGCCCCACAGTCCGCAGCCGAACAGATCCTCCATCTTGTCCGCCAGGAACAGTTTGTGGGCATTATAGACCACGTTGCGGCATCCGTATTCCCGCACCACGGGAAATACCGATCCCATGCGGTCGGACATCTGAACCGGGTTCTCGCAGTTGCATTTCCCAGCGGAACGGGAGATGATGCACTGGTCGGAGACCATCAGGGGCAGCCGTCCGTAGACGATCAGTTCCGTATCCAGGGACTTGGAAAGGTCCCGGATCTGCGCCAGGCGCAGCTCGAAGGAAGCCGTGGCGGACATCATTCCCGCCTGACGGGCCATGTCCATGGCCCAGGAGTTGTGCAGGTTCAGTCCGAAGTCTCCCCGGACGTTCATCCCCACTTCCCGGGCGATGAAGATATGTCCCAGATTGCCGCAGAGGCATTCATTGATTCCCTTCTGATACAGGGACGCCAGCTTGTTGCGCACGTCCTCCGTCTCCCGGTCGTAGATGATCCGGGGCAGTACCGCCACCGGCACCGCACCTTTCTCCACGAAGGGCATCATGGCGTCGAACTCCGTCACCATCAGATCCAGAGGAAGGTAAATGTAATCGGGGCGCATCTCCGCCAGAGCCGGGGTCATCTGTTCCGTGGACCGGAACTGGAAGATCATCTTCGGGGTCTTGGGCACGCTGCGCTCCAGCGGCCGGGGCGGAACGGATCCGCTTCGGCGGCGGGGCGGACGGCCCCGCTCCTCCGTCAGTCCGGAGATGAGCTGGCGGCGGGCGTCGTTCAGTGCGGAGGCGGACAGATGCAGGCCGTCGGACAGCTGGGTCTGGATCTCCGTGACCTCATAGGGCGTTCCTCCGGTCTTGGTCATCTGGTTGCGCACCAGTTCCTGGGTCAGCTGCTGCTTCAGGGCACGCTGGGGCACGGGGCCCTCCACGGCGAACTGATTGCCGTCCTCATCCACACATACCGCCTGAAAATGGCGGTCGGGGATGATGCGGTTGTACATCCGCACGTTCACCCGTTTGACTTCGGAGTTGGCATAGTCCCGGCGGGCGTCGTCGTAGATGCGCTGGGCTTCCCGTTCCGGTTCCTCCCGGACACCGAACATGTCGTCCTTCTTTCCGGTGAAGTATCCGTCGGTAAATCCCTGACGGGAGAAGGCGTTCTTCAGGATCTCCCGCTCTTCCTCCGTGGGGACATGATGATTCTTGATGACTTTGGAGTAGATCCCGGTGACGATGGCGGTGTATTCCGGCCGCTTCATCCGCCCCTCGATCTTGACGCAGGCCACACCGGCCTCCTCCAGTTCCTGAAGATGGTCGATGAGACAGCTGTCTTTCAGGGACATGGGGTAGTTGTCCATCCGGCCGCCCAGGGAGTACTGCATGCGGCAGGGCTGGGCGCACATGCCCCGGTTGCCGCTGCGCCGTCCGATCATGGAGCTCATGTAGCACTGACCCGAGTGGCAGAAGCACAGTGCGCCGTGGACGAACACTTCCACCTCCACGGTGGTGTTACTGCAGATGAACCGGATCTGTTCCAGGGACAGTTCCCTTGCCAGGACCACACGGGTCATCCCCATCTGCTGTGCCGCCAGAGCACCGGCCAGGTTGTGGATGCTCATCTGCGTGCTGGCATGCAGCGGGATGTCCGGCACCGCTTCCCGCAGTACCGCCGCCACGCCCAGATCCTGGACGAGGATGGCGTCGGCTCCGGTGTCGGAGGCCAAACGGGCCAGTTCCACCAGCTCCTCCATCTCCTTGTCGCTGACCAGCGTATTGAGCGTCACATAGACCTTGCATCCGCGGATATGGCAGTAGCGCACCGCTTTGGCAAATTCCGTCACGGAGAAGTTCTTGGCACCTCTCCGGGCATTGAATCCGTCCAGTCCCATATATACGGCATCCGCGCCGTTCTGAACTGCCGCGATCACCGCTTCCGGTGAGCCGGCAGGCGATAACAATTCCAGCATTGCTTTCCCCTTAAAATCGCTATTTTTCCATAGTAATACACGGTAATTATAGCACAGCGCACGCTCTTGTAACAAGACGGAAAGCATGGTATAATTGTCAACAATCTATGAATGATTTCAAGGCCGGTTTCCGGCCTTATTTTCGCTCTGAATCTTTTTAGTCACAGGAGAAATTCCATGGATCCCAACATCGTCCTTTCCAAACAGGATATCGAAAAGCTCATCGCCGCTCACGACGGAGACATGGCGCTTCTGTATCTGTACAGCCGCTGCCGGGGAGTCTCCGGCGAGGACGCGGCCAGGGATCTCTGCATGACGGCCGCCGCCGTGGAAGCGGCGGAAGAGAAACTGCTCCGACTGGGCCTGACCCTGGACCGGGCCGGGACCGCTGCCGTCGCTTCCCCTGCCGCGCCGGAGCCGAAGAAGGGCCGGGTCATCCTGGAACCCGCGGAGGAGCGGCCCTCCTACTCCAGCGACGACATTGCAAAACGGGCGGAAGAGGACGAGGCATTCCAGACGGTGATCTACGAAGCACAGCAGGTCATGGGGCGGATGCTCAACTCCAATGACATGAAGATCCTCTTCGGCATGTACGACTATCTCGGTCTGCCGGCGGAGGTGATCATGGTGCTCATGAACTACTGCGTGCAGCGCTATGAGGACCGGAAGGGCGAAGGACGCAAACCCACCTTCCGTTACATCGAAAAGGAAGCTTCCCGCTGGGTCAAGGACGGTATCACCTCCCTGGACGAGGCGGATGCCTACATCGCCCGGAAGAAGGAGCTGGACAGCCGTCTCCGCCAGGCATCGGAGGTTCTGGATATCCGGGACCGGGATCTGACGGAAACGGAAACGAACTATCTCAGGACCTGGATGGAGATGGGATTCGATCTGGAGATGCTCCGGGAGGCCTACGACCGCACGGTGACCAACACCGGCAAGCGGGCCTGGGGCTATATGAACTCCATTCTGGAATCCTGGCGGGACAAGGGGATCTTCTCCCGGAAGGACATCCGGGAAAAGGACCGGCCCGCTGCCAGAAAGGCCAAGCCCGCCCGCACCGGCGGGGAACAGAAATCCAAGAAGGACAATCTGGAAAAGATCATGAAGAAACTGGACCGTGAAAGAGGTGATTCCACTTGAAATATGACGGCAAGCTGCTGGGACAGGCCCGTGCCAACATCGCCGCACGGAAAGCCGCCAACGAGGAAGAACACCACCGCCGCGTACGGCAGATCCACGCCCTCATTCCGGAGATCGAAAGGATCGACCAGACTCTGCGCTCCCATATGGCCAGCGTAGTGAGCCTGACCATCCGTCACGATCCGGATCTGGACGCGAAGATCGAAGGCCTCCGGCAGGAGAACCTGAACCTGCAGGCCGACCGGGCGGAACTTCTGGTGAAACACGGTTTCGACTACAATTATCTGGACGACATCGTTACCTGCCGGAAATGCGGTGACACGGGGTACGCCGACGGTGCGCCCTGCTCCTGTCTTCTGGAGGAATACAACCGGGAGATGACGAAGGAACTGGGCACTCTGCTCCAGACCGGAGACGAGTCCTTCCAGCATTTCGATCTCACTCTGTATGACGCCGTTCCCAAGGCAAACGGCGATATCCCCCAGGAGAACATGAAGATGGTCTACGGGATCTGCCGGAAATATGCGGATACTTTCGGTCCCGGCAGCATGAGCATGCTCTTCACGGGAAACCCCGGCGTGGGCAAGACCTATCTGTCCGCCTGCATCGCCCGGGAAGTGGCCGCCAAGGGATACTCCGTGTGCTACGAGACCGCCACCGCTGCCCTGGGCACCTTTGAAACGGAAAAATTCTCCCGGGATCCGGAGGACGCGGAACAGGCCGCCCGCAGGACCGGGCGCATGCTCTCCTGCGACCTCATGATCCTGGATGATCTGGGTACGGAGATGGTGACCCCCATGTCCGTCAGTGCCCTTTATACGCTCATCAACGACCGGCTGATCCACCACCGTCCCACCATCATCTCCACCAACCTCGCCCCGGAGGATCTGGAGGGAAAATACTCCCCGCAGATCGCCTCCCGCATCAACGGCGAATTCATGCCGGTGGAATTTGACGGCCGGGACATCCGACAAATCAAGAAGGAGCGTGGTCTGGCATGACAACGCAGCATGAGATTCTCTCCCCGGTGCCCCTGCTGGATGAAAACGGCAATCTGACGGAACCGGGCTACGCGAAGAAACTGCTTCCGGTGTACCGGCGCAGCGACATCCGCGCCTCCGCTCTGCGCATCAAGGAGTGGGACTACTATCTGGTCAACAACGGCCGGTTCGCCCTGGCGCTCACCGTGGCGGACAACGGCTACATGGGCATGGATTCCATCTCCCTTCTGGACTTCACGGAAGGCTGGGAGATCACCACTTCCCCCATGAGCGTTCTGCCCATGGGAAAGATCCGCATGCCGGAGACCTCGGCCAAGGGAACGGTGGACCGCCGGGCCAAGGGCCTGTCCATGTTCTTCGATACCCCGGGGGACGGCACCCGTACCCTGCGGTGCCACATGGACAAATTCGGTCCGGAAGGGGCGCTGGACTGTGAGATCCTCCTGACGGAGGAACCGGAAGAGAGCATGGTCATCTGTACCCCCTTCCCGAAAAACGCCCATTTCTACTACAACCAGAAGATCAACTGCATGCGGGCATCCGGCACCGTCACATACGGCGGCCGCACCTGGACCTTCGATCCCGCGGACAGCTTCGCCTGTCTGGACTGGGGCCGCGGTGTCTGGACCTATCACAACACCTGGTACTGGGGCTCCGCCTCCTATCAGGTGGACGGCGTCCCCTTCGGCTGGAACATCGGATACGGGTTTGGTGACTGTTCCGCCGCCAGCGAGAACATGCTCTTCTACAACGGGAAGGCCCACAAGCTCTCCCAGGTGACGTTCCACATCCCCGGGGATGAGAAGGACTTCCTCTCCCCCTGGACCTTCGATTCCGATGACGGCCGCTTCCAAATGGATTTCACGCCGGTGATGGACCGTGCTTCCTGCACGGACTTCGGGATCCTGAAATCGGATCAGCACCAGGTCTTCGGGACCTTCACCGGCACCGCGGTCCTGGATGACGGCACCGAGATCCACGTCCGGGATCTCCCCGGATTCGCGGAAAAAGTGGAAAACAAATGGTGACCGCAACCCCCTGAAGATGAAACGACCGGGGCGTGATGGAAAAGCATCACGCCCCGGTCTTCTTCATATTATTTTTTCTATCGGACCTCGATGCGGATATCTCCCGTATCGGTGGAGATCCGGCACGTTCCTCCGCGGACGCTGTGAGGGACCTGCACATCGCCGGTATCCGTTTCGGTAAGAAAGACCTTCTCCGAAAGCAGCGTTCCGGTGACATCCCCGCTGTCCGTTTCCACCGAGATCTCCCCGGCGTCACTGTCGCGGAAAATGACGTCTCCCGTATCCTGATCGATGGAGCAGTTGCCGGAGATCGTCACACGCTCCAGCGTCATATTCCCGGTCTCTCCTTCCGCCGTCAGGTTTCCGCTGGTCACGTCCCGAAGAAGCACTTCTCCGGTATCCGTTTCCAACAGGATGTTCTCCGTACGGAGGGACTCCAGCGAGATGTCTCCGGAATCGGACCGGACGGACAGGCCGGAGCAGGTTCCTTCCGGCAGATAGACCGTGATCTTCGTTTCCTGGATATAGACCCCGAAAGGGAAGCCGTTCTCTTTCCTTTCCGGCTGCCGGATCCGAAGGGTCCCGTTCACTACCGCGACCTCATGCCGGCGTTTCTCGTCTTCCAGACAGACTACCCGGCACGCTCCGTCTTCCGAAGGAAGGATCACCACATCCTCATCATCGGCGTCCACGGCAACGGCGGAAAACGGCTCGTTTACCGCATAGGTGTTGGTCTCATAATTCCCGCTGTCCAGCCGGCTCAGATCAAAATCCATCGCCGCAGCGGCAACCAGGCTGATAACGGTACCGGCGATCACCAGAATGACCGCGGCCAGGATCCACTTTTTCATAGGATCAGCTCCCCTTTCTCATCAGAAGGGCTTTCATGCCCAGAACCATTTTTTTCGTCAGCTGCACCGGTGCCTTCGTCACCCAGACACAGGCACAGAACAGAAGGATCGCAAGACCTGCGCACAGGATCGCGGCGCCCAGCATGAAGAGCGCATTGACCGGCTCCCGTTTCACCAGGAAACCTGCGGCCACGACCAGTCCGGCAACAGCGCCCGCAGCCAGTCCGACCACCGTCGACCACAGTCCGATGACCACGGCCCAGATGGCTGCGTAAACAGCCAGGCAGACGGCGGCAGCGGCCAGTACCAGTGGCAGACACAGCACGGTTCCCATCACCATCAGAACAGTCTCCCCGGTTTTCAGCGAACGCTTCCGTTTCGCATTCTCCTTCACCAGTGTTGACAGCGGGATCTCCTCCATGATGTGGTCCACGATCTCATCCACGGAACCGATGCCGGACACCGCTTCCTCTTCGGTCAGACCATCCTCCATCCGGTCATCGATCATTTCCCGGAAGTACAGCAGTCTCTCATCCAGATCGCTCTGAGGCAGTCCCGCCAGTCTTCTTCTAAGTTCATCCAGAAACTCAGTTTTCGTCATTCGTTTCATCCTCCTTGGTGATGAACCGGTAGATCGCCAGGATCTCATCCCAGTCATCACGGAATTCATCCAGCCGCCGGATCCCTGTCGCGGTAATATGATAGTACTTGCGGAGTCTTCCCTCATGCTCCACGGTATGCACCGTGAGCATATCTGCGGATTCCAGCCGTTTCAGGATCGTATACAGAGTGGATTCAGACAGTTCCAGATAGGGCTTCATATCCTTGATGATCTTGTACCCGTAGGAATCGTCGTCCCGGATCGCGGCAAGCACGCAGACATCCAGCAGTCCGCGTTTCAGCTGAGCATCCATCGAATAATACCTCCCCTCATGTAATACATCATATAGCGAGGTATTGTGTTTGTCAACCCCGCTCCGGAACGGGAAACAAAAAAACCGACCGGCACCGTGTGCCGATCGGTTTAAGGATCGAATGAATTTTATTTTGCGAAATCCACCGCTTTGGTCTCACGGATGATGTGGACCTTGATCTGTCCGGGATAGGTAAGCTCGGATTCGATCTTCTTGGCAATATCGCGGGCCAGCAGGACGGTCTCATCCTCGGTGACTTTGTCCGGGGAGACCATGACGCGGATCTCGCGTCCTGCCTGGATGGCATAGCATTCGTCGATGCCGTTGAAGGATTTTGCGATCTCTTCCAGTTTCTCCAGACGTTTGACATAGTTTTCAATGTTCTCACGCCGTGCTCCCGGACGGGAAGCGGAGATGGCATCGGCCGCCTGTACGATGCAGGCGATGATGGTATGGGGTTCCACGTCGTTGTGGTGTGCCTCGATGGCATGGACCACATCGTTGGACTCCTTATAGCGGCGGGCAATCTCGGCACCGATGGTGACGTGGCTGCCTTCCACTTCATGGTCGATGGATTTGCCGAGGTCATGCAGCAGACCTGCACGCTTGGCGGTGGCGATGTTCTCGCCCAGCTCCGATGCGATCAGGCCGGAGATGTTAGCTGGTACGGTATTTCATCCGTCCCAGGAGCTTGATGATCTCGGGATGGAGACCGTTGACGCCGGTCTCGAACACGGCCCGTTCGCCTTCCGCCTTGATGGTGGCGTTGACTTCCTTCTGGGCCTTGGCGACCATTTCCTCGATGCGGGCCGGATGGATACGTCCGTCCTGGATCAGTTTTTCCAGAGCGATGCGGGCCACCTCACGGCGGACGGGATCGAAGCTGGATACGGTAATGGTCTCCGGAGTGTCGTCGATGATCAGATCACAGCCGGTGAGCTGTTCGATGCTTCGGATGTTTCTTCCTTCACGTCCGATGATGCGTCCCTTCATTTCGTCATTGGGAAGTTGAACGACGGAGACGGTCACTTCGCTGGCGTGATCGGCGGCACAGCGCTGGATGGCTGTGGCGATGATCTCCCGTGCCAGGCTCTCGGACTCTTCCTTGTACTGTGCCTCCACTTCCTTGATGGCCGCTGCCATCTCGTGGGTGCACTCCGTACGCACGTTTTCGATCAGATAGTTCTTTGCTTCTTCGATGGAATAGCCGGAGATCTTTTCCAGCATCTCCATCTGGCCTCTCTTGATCTTGGCCACTTCTTCCTTCTGGGCTTCCACGGCAGCCATCTTTTCATTCAGGGCTTCCGTCTTCTTGTCGAGGTGATCGGTCTTCTTGTCCAGATTCTCCTCTTTCTGCTGGAGCCTGCGCTCCTGCTTGGAGAGTTCGCTGCGGCGTTCTCTCACTTCCCGCTCCAGTTCCGAGCGGTTCTTGTGTATTTCTTCCTTTGCCTCTAAGAGAGCTTCTCTCTTTTTATTTTCAGCACTTTTAATGCCCTCGTTTATTATGCGCTTTGCTTCTTCTTCAGCGCTAGACATCTCCTTCTCCGCAACTCTCTTGCGGTAATTAATACCTAGTACAAAACCAATAATAAACAGGACGACGATCACTAAAAATGCACCAATGATCCATCCAGTACTTGGCATAAAGACATACACACCTCCATTCTTTCAGAATTTCGCTGTGATGACCGGAATCCTTCCGGTATGATAATGATTATTTACAAAATAAAAAACGGGCGATACCGTTTCCAATTGTCAATAATGAATGCAAACGGGTATACTTCCCCAATCAACCACATTTACATTCGAGTTATTTTATTACACTTTAGATATTATGTCAAGCGCACTTCCTGTTCCGGTGCCGTTTCCTCTCCCCGGTCCGCCTGTTTTCGGTGGACAGGGGAAACCGCGGGAAGTATAATTGGAACCATCAAAACACAGTTACGGAGTGTTCAGCATCATGCTTCATTGGTATACCTATCTGTTCCCCCTGGCCTGCATCCTGCTCATTGCCATGGCCTATGCCGGGCTCCCGGCTCTGAAACAGGTGTCTCTGGCCCTTCCCGGTGAAAAGGAAAAGGCCCTGGGACGGAAGGATCTGGTGATCCTTCTGGTCATCACCCTCCTCTACGGGTGCGTGGCATTCATCGGGCTGGGCGGACATACGGATCCGGAGAGCTTTTACCGGTTTGACGATACCGGAAGTTCCGCCGTGATCTATGCCGGAGAACCGGTGGATCTCACCGCGGTGCGCTATTACTGCGGTGTCAATGAGGGAAACCTCACCCTGGAGATCTCCCGGAATGGAACGGATTTTGAAAACATCGCCACCCTGACCCACAGCTATTCCGATATCTTCAAGTGGGTGGATGCCGAGCTGGGCGAGGCAACCTATCCCCAGGTGACGGCCCTCCGGCTCACCGCGGATTCGGAGCTGTATCTGGGCGAGATCGGCCTGTACGGCAGCAGCGGGGAGCTCCTGCCGGCGGACCGGTTCTCCTGCAACGTCTCCTGCCGTCCCCTGCTGGACGAGCAGGAAACGGTCCCGGAGACCATCACCTTCATGAACAGCACCTACTTTGACGAGGTGTATCACGTCCGTACCGCCTACGAGCATCTCCACGGGCTCAACCCCTATGAGATCTCCCACCCGCCGCTGGGGAAGATCATCCTGTCTCTGGGCATCTCCCTGTTCGGGCTCAATCCCTTCGGCTGGCGGTTTATGGGGACCCTCTTCGGGATCCTGATGCTGCCGGCGGTGTATCTGCTGATCAAGCGGCTCTTCGGCGGTCTGGCGGTTCCCGCCTGCGGCACCGTCCTGCTGGCCACGGACTTCATGCATTTCGTCCATACCCGCATCGCCACCGTGGATACCTACTCGGTGTTCTTCATCATCCTCATGTTCCTGTTCATGTATGAGTACATGACCACGGACCGGTGGCGGCATCTTGCCCTGTCCGGGATCTGTTTCGGACTGGGTGCGGCATGCAAGTGGACCAGCATCTACGCCGGTGTGGGGCTGGCGGTGCTGTGGTGTGCCCACTGGTTTGCGCAGCGGAAGGATTTCCCCTGGGGGAAGTTCATCCGGAACGTGCTCTTCTGCATCCTGTTCTTCGTTCTCATCCCCTGCGTGATCTACTACTGCAGCTACTATTACTACGGCGTCGCCCGGGGCTGGCACGGTGCCGGCATGTACTTTACCAGAGACTACGCGGACATGGTCCTGAGCAACCAGGACTACATGTTCAGCTATCACAAGGGCGTCAATCAGACCCACGCCTACTCCTCCCGCTGGTATCA
This sequence comes from Oscillospiraceae bacterium, assembly GCA_902802565.1. Taxonomy (GTDB): domain Bacteria; phylum Bacillota; class Clostridia; order Oscillospirales; family Oscillospiraceae; genus UBA2922. The sequence continues at coordinate 83,371 of CADCMP010000001.1, read as the reverse complement.
GTGGGTGCTGGATATCCGGCCCATCCTGTATTATCTGGATTACTCCGCCGACGGCATCTCCGTCACCAGCTTCGGTGCATGGCTCAACCCGGTACTGTGCTGGGGCGGTCTCATCGCCGTTTTTGTCATGTTCTACCTGTTCCTGGCCCGCCGGGACATGCGGGCGGGATTCATCCTCACCGGGTACCTCGTTCAGCTGGTTCCCTGGATGATCATCACCCGCACCACCTTTGAGTATCACTACTTCGGATGCAGCATCTTTCTGGTCCTGGCCATGGCCTATGCCTTTGACCTGATGGTGCGCAACCGGAAGAACTGGAAGATCCATGTGTTCGGGCTCACGGCCCTTTCCCTGGTCCTGTTCTTCTCCTTCTACCCCATTCTGGCGGGAACGCCCATGAACCGGGTGGTGCAGGACACCTTCCTGGGATGGCTTCCCACCTGGCCGTTCTAGGTTGATTTCCACCGGCAGAACCGCTAAAATAAATACCAATCAATTGAAAGAAAAACGACGGAGGATCGATTTATGATAGCCATCGGATCAGATCACGGCGGATACCGCCTGAAAGAAGAGATCAAAGCACATCTCACCAAACGGGGACTGGAGTTTGAGGACTTCGGCTGCTTCTCGGAAGAGAGCTGCGATTACCCGGAGATCGGCCATGCCGTGGCCCATGCCATCGCCGACGGAAAGTTCGAGCGGGGCATTCTGATCTGCGGCACCGGTATCGGGATCTCCATTTCCGCCAACAAGGTCCCGGGGATCCGTGCCGCACTGTGCACGGACTGCTTCACGGCGGAAGCCACCCGTCTTCACAATGACGCCAACATCCTGGCTCTGGGCGGACGCGTGGTAGGCGGAGGCCTGGCACTGAAGATCGTGGATACCTTCCTGGACACTCCCTTCTCCAATGAGGAGCGTCACATTCGACGGATCGGAAAGATAGAAGATGTCTGATTTATTTCACAGTCACCTGTATCGCGGAAAACGGCTGCGCCGCAAATGGGTCAAGTGGGTGACCATTGCCCTCATTGCTCTGGTGGTCCTTCTGGCCATTACGGCGTTCCTGTTTTACGGGCTGCAGAAATATGTCGTCTATACGCAGGACGGGGTCAAAGTGGAATTTCCCATCCTGAAGGAGGACGCCCAGACCGCGGAGGATCTGGGGGATCCCAGCCAGCAGGAGATCGTGGTGGAGAAGACGGATACCTCTTCCGTCACCGCCTCCGCCGGGTATGATCTGGATGCCATGAAAGCGGTGTATATCGATTACACCAGCGTCAGCATGGATCATGTTATGGAAGTGGCGGACGGAATGGTCAACGGCACGGAGGATCTGGCTGCCATCGTGAAAGCGGTGAAGAAGGCCCACGAGGATATCTGGCTCGTGGGAGAGCTCAGCTGCTGCGTGGACAGCTTCATGTCCCAGCGCAACGCCGTCTCCGCGCTGCATACAACGGACGGGGATACCTACACTGACGGCAACGGCGGCTGGATCGATCCCACCAGTTCCGAGATGCGCAGCTACGTCATCGATCTGGGCACGGAGCTTGCGGACATGGGATTCGATGAGATCCTGCTGACCAATGTCATGCATCCTTCCGTCAGCGCCGATCAGTTCAAGTACGTGGATGAGAACGCGGGAGAGGATGCCACCAGCATCATCAACAGCTACATCCTCAGCGTGGCCCGCTCCATCTCCAGCAAGGGCGTGAAAGTGTCTGCCGTAGGGACCCGGGATGCCATTTCCGATCCCACCGGCACCATGACGGGCCAGGATATCAAGATGTTCACCAATGTCTGTGACCGCATCTACTGCTATACGGATGCGGAGTCCTATACGGAATATCAGGAAGCCTGCAGCAAGTACTTTACCGTGGGCGACAAGGCCTACCGCTTCGTCCCTATCGTATCCGGCGATCTTCCGGAAACCGAATGCTGGGTTTTGGGCGGCTGATCACGGACACATTTCGATTCAATAATCAAAAACCACACGATGTGATTCATCGTGTGGTTTTTTTCAAGTTGCAATCCATATTCCGGGAGTCAGTCCGGAAACAATATGCATTTTCATTTGTTATTGCTGTTTAGAGAACCCTCTTGCCAGCATGTAAACTCCTGCCAGCATCTCAACAATGGATAATCCTAATAATATACCAGAACAGAAATCCCGAAGGTTGCTTCCTCCCACCACAAAACTCAGTGTCAGCAGGGCGATTCCCATCACAATCAGGATTGCTCCATATAAGGAAGTCCTTTGATTTTCTAGATTCTGAGTTCTTCTTATCAGTTCAAGGATCTGTTCCTCATCATATGGACGGATACTGTTGGATTCATTCTCCTCTGCGTCCATCAGTTCTGAAAGACTGATATCCAATTCACTACATAGATTTTGGATAACCGCATAATCCGGCATGCTTTTTCCTGTTTCCCACTTTGATATGGTTTTATTTGATACTCTAAGTTTTTCGGCAAGAATCGCCTGTGTATAGTTTTTTTCTTTTCTCTTTTTTGCTATAAAGGATCCAATCTCCATTTGATTCATCGAAGAAATCCTCCTCTCGTTTTGAACCATCATATGATCAAATGGCATATAAGTCCATCCCTCATTCAGAGAATTCAGGTGGAATCAGGCTGCATGGCTACGCGGAACCCATGATTGTGGTAATCATACAAATTGAAATACATATCACAAAACACTTCCGGCGGAAGACGGTGCTTTCATCTTCCGGTAGAGCTGCACGGCGATCCAGCCAATCACGACAGTACACAGAGCTACCCAGACTTCCACTGACCACAACGGCACTACGCCGCGCTGATACAGGGCCGGAAAGGTATCCATCAGCATATGCAGCAGGATGGCGGCCGGCAGGCAGAGCTTCTTAGCATTCACAACGCCATAAAAAACGATCACCGTCAGTCCGATATGGGCGAACATCGCGAACAGACGCTCCATGACGTTCATGGCCATCATTCCGTAATCGAACGCGGCAGCGGCCTGGACCGACGGCAGTGCGGCGGCAGCCGTCTGCTCCGTGATCTTCAGTGCGCTGAGCGCCGATTCCGTATTCCCGGAAGAGAACAGCACGGCGACGGCAAGATAGGTGATCATCGTGGGCAGGAGCACCGCCAGGATCTCGATCCCGCCGTGACCGATGCCGTACAGCACCGCATTTTCACGGGTGCGGTCCTTTTTCATGATGTATTTCAGAATGATATGTCTTCCGCACTCCTCGAAAACACCCGCCATGGTGATTCCGTACAGGACGAACGCCGCGGTATTTCCGTTGATGAACCGGGAAACGGGATTCTCCGAAATGATACAGAAATAATGTACGCCCAGTTCCAGCACACGGGCGGAAACCAGAAATCCGACGGCTCCGGCCAGGAGATACCGGATCCCGGTCCTCTGTTTATGCTTCCCGCGCCAGAAGAGAAAGAAGACGACGGGGATGGCGATCATCAGAACGACGGTGATGATCAGCGACGGAATACTGCTTTTCCCGATGACGATATTCTCAAATTCACTCATCTTCCGTCACCTCCCCATACTTCCACGCAGAAGCCTCTGTGACCGCATCCGGAGCATGTCAGCTTACGGGCGGTGGGCGTGTGATTCGCCCAGAAGGCTTCCTTCAGAGCGGGTTTGAACACCTCGTGGCATTCCGGGCAGATATATTTCACATGATTGAAGTAGTACCGGCTGACCAGGATCCCCCAGGGAACCGCCACCAGCACCCAGATGACGAAGGGCCACCAGACGCCGCAGATGATCCAATAGATGATGGAAAACCACTGCAGTGCCGTGACCGGGATCCCGGTGAGGATCATCATCCAGCGCATCTTTTTCAGTTTTTTCCTGCCTTCCATAAATACGGCTATGTCACCGATGGATTCGAGAGAGAATGCGGATCTGCTTTTCAGTCCGTTTTTCAGTTCACGAAGCTTTTCCAGTTTTTCCTGTTTTTCGGAGATCTCATCGGAAAGGGCTTCCTCCTGCTGCTCGATCAGCAGTGAGATCACTTTCTCGGGATGCTCTTCCTCCAGGATCTGCGAGATGGCATCGAGGGGAAGATCCAGTTCCCGCAGAAAGCAGATGATCTTCATGAGCTTCAGATCGTCTTCCGAGTAAAGCCGTCTTCCGCCTTCGGACAGCTCACTGGGGACCAGGATGCCCCTGGTATCATAATACTGAACCGTTCGAACGGTAACACCGCAGAGCTTCGCCAGCTCTCCCGTTGTGTATTTGGACATAGCTTTCACCTCCCTTACGCCATGGATTCTACATCATGACGCTGCGTAACGAGCAATACCTTACGCAGGGGGATTTTTTGTTTTTCAGAAAAAATCCCCGGTTTGACGGTCTCCCCGGAAAGGAAGGTGCCGCCGAACTCAAAAAAACAGCCGGGCAAATGCCCGGCTGTGGGTGGTATCGATCAGTTTCCGGTCTGCAGGATGTATCCCATGCGTCCGCTGTATGTGGAGGCATATTCCATTGCGGGATTGTTTCCGACATCGTTGTAGACCCATTCTCCGGTGAGATCCTCTCTGGTGTTCCAGAGCATGATGTAGTTCTCGGACTCACCGCCGCTGCCGATGAGGGACGGCTCGCCGTCTGCCCATACGTAGTAGTCGATGGCATCTCCGTTGACCCAGTGCAGTGCACCGTCGGACATTCTCTGACATCCGATCCAGATGAAGCGCATTCCCTGCTGCTTGGCAAGAGAGATGATCTCCTGCAGTTCTTCCTCATTGTGGATCACGGCCAGATGTCCGCCCAGGGATTCGCACTTGCTCTCTGCGGCAGTCCAGCTGGAGTCTTCCTTGTAAACGGTCAGTGCCGCTTCCGGAGCCTCGGACGGTTCCGGCTCGCTGGTCTCAGGCGGCTCGGGAACGACATCCGTCTCGGCGGCCTGTGTGGCGGTGGGAACCGCAGTCGGGGTGGGTTCCGCCGGTTCCTGCGTATGCTTTGTTATGGCATGGAGGATAATGGCGGCCAGGACCAGCAGTGCACACAGAAGGAGCAGTGCCAGCACCCCGCGGTAGCTCTTCTTTTTCTTTTTCTTGGAAGAAGGATTCGGTTTCTTCGAGCCGGTCTGATAGGACACGGCAGGTCTGGAGTTCCCCTGACCCTTCTCCGGTCTCTTCGACGGAGTTCTGGGGCCGGCTCCGGATCCGATGCGTTCGTCCTTGGATGCCAGGACCGTGCCTGCAGCCGCGGCTGCAGCTGCGGCGGCAGCGGCCGCTGCCTTGCCGTCGGACTCTTCTTCCGGTTTCGCCTCTTCCCCGGCCTCGGGTTCTTCCGCTGCCGGCTCTTCCACGGCGGCAGGCTCCTCTGCCGGGACTTCCTCCGCCGGCGTTTCGGCGGGTGTTTCTTCGGCGGCTGCTTCTTCGGCAGGTGCGGGCTCTTCGGCCTCCTCTGCCGGAGCTTCTCCGGCGGTCTCTTCGGGCTCGTTCTCGGCGGGGACTTCTTCGCCGGAGGCTTCGGCTTCCGGTTCCTCGTCCATGTCGACGATCTCCACCTCGATATCTTCCAGCGACTCGGTCTCTTCCGGAGCCGCGGCTTCTTTCTTCTCGCCGTCGGACAGTGCGGCTTCTTCCGCTGCCTTGCTGATGATGCCCACCATCATGTTCTCGGCATCCGACAGTTCCTCTTCCGTCTTCTCGATCACCGGCTCCGAAGGCTTGGGAGAATCCAGTTCCTTCAGGCACAGCTTCAGCACGATGGGAAGATCATCCACGGAGGTGTAACGGTCTTCCGGACGGAAGGAAAGGGCTTTCTCGATGATGGAGCCCAGGCTCTTTCCGCTCCCTTCCGGAGCATTGATGGGCTCTCCGCCCATTCTGCGGCGGACGGTCTTGGCGCGCTCTTCCGCGGACAGCTTCTTCTTGTCCGGCTGGAAGGGCAGCTTGCCTCCGGAAATGCAGTAATAGATCAGCAGACCCAGTGAATACACGTCGGATCGTGTGGAAGCCTCTCCGTTCCAGAATTCCTCCGGAGAGATGAACTCCAGCTGTTCCGCGGTCCAGCTGCTTCTCTGCGGCATTCCGCCGTCGCCGAGGGTGATCTCACCCTGCTCGTTGCGGAAAATATTTCCCGGGCGGATCCCGCCGCGGTAATTGTTTTCTCCGGCATCCCTGATCACGGCATCGCACAGCTGGGAGATCGTCTCGATCAGTTCCCGACGATCCATCTGACGAAACCATTCACTGAAGAGAGTGCCGTTCTTGTCTTTTCTGTTATGGTCCATAAACAAACCCTCCGCAGTCAATAACGGCTATATGTTGACATAATAGCATTCTTCCTATTTTAAGTCAAATCACAGACCCCCAGAACTTGTGCCTGTTGTTGACGTGATCCGCAATTAAGTATAAAATGTTGTGACATACGAAATGACAACAGAAACGGAAGGATTGCAATGCGAAAAAACGCACTGGCCAATCTGGCGATCGTCGTCGGCGCCGGAGCCTTCGGCTCCTTCTGCCGCTGGCTGCAGAATCAGATTGCTTTTGATGAAAACGGGCTGTCCACCAACAGTCCTCTGAATATCCTGGTCTTTCTGGTGGTGCTGGGCGCCGCGATCTGGTTTTTCCTCATCGTCCAGGGCATCCACGAGAAGAACATGACCGTATCCGACAATGTGCGCACCGCCCTGAAGGGGACGGGAGACCGTCAGATGACCGCTCCCATGATCATCGCCGCGGTGGAGGTGCTGGGAGGTCTGATCCTCATCCTCACCGGGCTGGACAACTCCAGTCCCGCTCTGACTCTGGTCTTCGGTGTCTGCGCCATGGTCTCGGGGATCCTCACGCCCGTGGTGTTCCGCTCCATCGCCAGCGATGTCAGTGACGGCACCATTGCCCTGCTGATGACCATCCCCATCCTGCTGTACGGCATCGGGCTGATCAACTGCTACAAGATCCATGCCACCAATCCCTCGGTGTGGGTCTACTCCATCCAGATCCTGGCCTATGCCTGCTGCGCCATCGCCTTCTACTATATCGCGGGGTTTGCCTACGGACGCACCAGTCCCTTCAAGACCCTGTACTTCATCATGCTGGGGGCATTTCTGAGCATCCTGGTGGTGGCGGACAGCCTGAACCTGGGCCTGGTCCTGATCGTGGTCTCCAACGCCGCTCTGCTGCTGGTGTACCTGGTACGTCTGATGAGCAACATGGAAGCCGGCCCGGAGGATCCGGAAAAGATCCGCAGCGAGGAGCGCAGTTCCTTCCTGACGAAGCTTCAGGGACGTTTCCAGTCCCGTTCCGTGGATGCGGAGGAGAAAGTGGAGGAGATCCTGCAGGATTTCCATGACGAGAAAAAATAACGGCTGAACGCAATAAAACCGGTCCTGTCCTTGCGGCAGGGCCGGTTTTCCGTTTTTCCGTATTCGGCTCAGCTGTTGCGGTAGTTCTCCAGGCGCTCCGCCAGTTTCGTGACCTGCCGCTCGAAGGCACGCAGCTCCTTGTTGGGGCTTCCCTTCAGATCCCGGATGACAGCCATCAGGCGCTCTCCCGCCTGGACCAGCGCGGCAAACACGGGATTCTCTCTGGGTTTCGATGCTTCCGGTTCCGTCTTTTCGATGGCGATCCCTTCCGTGACGACATCGAATTGGCCCCGGATCAGATCGAAGCTGGTACCGCTGTAGGGGGCAAATGCCTCGTAGCCCAGCTCCCGGATCTTGTCCCGGAACGCTTCGCAGGATTCCGGGTCTCCGTGATTGAGGAACACCATCTTCGGTTTTTCCGCAATGGACAGCAGCCAGTTGAGAAGACCCTGCTGGTCGGCATGTCCGCTGACACCGGGCAGCACGCGCACTTCCGCGCGCACCTCGATATCCTCGTCAAAGAGCTTGACCTGTTTCTTGATGCCGTCGATGAGGATCCTTCCCAGGGTCCCTTCCGCCTGATATCCCACGAACAGGACGGTGCATTCCGGACGCCACAGATTGTGCTTCAGATGGTGGCGGATGCGGCCGGCGTCGCACATGCCGGAGGCGGAGATGATGACTTTCGGCTCGGTATCGGCATTGATGGCCTTGGACTCGTCCGTGGAGACGGAGGTGTGCAGTCCCGGAAATACCAGCGGGTTCTCGCCCCGCCGCACGATGGCCGCCATCTCATCGTCCACGAAGTCCAGATCACACTGCAGAAAGATCCCGGTGGCTTCCACTGCCAGCGGGCTGTCCACATAGACGGGAAAACTGTCGTGACCCCGGACGAGGCCCCGGTTCTTGATCTCCCGGATGAAGTAGAGCATCTCCTGGGTGCGGCCGATGGCAAAGGACGGGATGACCACATTGCCGCCCCGGTCCATGGTGGTCTGGATGATCTCCGCCAGTTCGGACACGTAGTCCGTGTGCACCCGCTCGTGATTCCGGTCGCCGTAGGTGGTCTCCATCATCAGATACTCGGTCTCCTCCACGGTCTGGGGATCCCGCAGGATGGGCTGATTGGAGTTGCCCAGGTCGCCGGAGAAGGTGATCTTCCTTTCCTGGCCGTCCTCCGTGAGCCACACCTCGATGCAGGCCGATCCCAGCAGGTGCCCCACATCCGTGAACCGGATGGACACACAGTCGTTGACCTCGATCATCTCGTGATAGCGGCACGGGATCATGGTGCCCAGCAGACCCTGCACATCCTCCATGTCGTAAATGGGTTCCACCGCGGCGTTGCCCTTCCGCATCTCCTTGCGGGTCTTCCATTCCGCCTCCTGCATCTGGATATGGGCACAGTCCTGCAGCATGATATCGCACAGGTTGCAGGTGGCCTCCGTGGCAAACACGTTGCCCCGGAATCCCTGTTTGTACAGAAGCGGAAGGTTTCCGGAGTGATCGATATGGGCATGGGTCAGCAGCACAAAATCGATCTCCCCTGCCGTCACCGGCAGTTCGGCGTTTTTGAACAGGTCCTTCCCCTGTTCCATACCGCAGTCAATGAGGCCCTTTTTATCCCCGACTTCCAGCAGCGTCATGCTGCCGGTCACCTCATGGGCGGCGCCAATAAACGTGATCTTCAATCCAAAACACCTCGGTCGCGTTAGTTTTTCTGCCTCTTATTATATTCTTCTCCGCTCCGCTTGTCCATGGAAAGAGGCTCTTCCCATGCGGCGGGATCCGTGATATCTTGGAAAAAAACTCAGGAGGCATCGGCCCGTTGGAACACTATTATTCCCTGAACCGTTATCTGAAGGAGACCTTCGGATGCAAGGTATACAAGCTGGCGCTGGACGGCGGATTCACCTGTCCCAACCGGGACGGGACGAAAGGCACCGGCGGATGCATCTTCTGCTCCGACTCCGGAAGCGGAGATTTCTCCGTTCCCGTGGGGGGCGGCATGGACACCGCCATCGAAAAGGCCAAACAGGTACTCGCCCGCAAGCACACGGAAGGCCGGTACATCGCCTATTTCCAGAACCACACCAACACCTACGGACCGGTGGAGAAGCTGGACGGTCTCTTCCGCAGCGCCCTTCGCCATCCGGAGATCGCGGCCCTGTCCGTAGGGACCCGTCCCGACTGCCTGCCCCCGGAGGTGCTGGATCTGCTGGAGGAACTCAACGACATCAAGCCGGTGTTCGTGGAGCTGGGGCTCCAGACCATCCACGAAGACACGGCCCGGCTCATCAACCGCTGCTATTCCCTGAAGGAGTATGACGATGCGGTGCGCCGGCTGCAGGAGCGCCGGCTCAACACCGTGGTGCACATGATCCTGGGACTTCCCGGGGAGGACGGGGACCGGATGGTCCGGACCGCGGAATACATCGGCCGCTCCGGCGTTCAGGGGATCAAGTTCCAGCTGCTGCATGTCCTGGATCACACTCCGCTGGCCCGCATGTACCGGGAGGGCGCGTTCGAAGTGCTGTCCCTGGAGGAATACACCCGGATCCTGGAGGAGTGTCTTATGAGGATTCCCCCGGACATGGTGGTGCACCGCATCACCGGGGACGGGGCAAAAAAAGACCTTCTTGCCCCGCTGTGGAGCGGGAACAAAAAGGCAGTTCTCAACCATATCAATTCCTGTCTGGAACGGGACGGGATCCGTCAGGGAGCCCGGTTCATTCCGGAATGAAAACACCGCAGAGGAGATTCCCCTGCGGTGTTTTGTTTCATTATGTCTCGAAATCGTGAGAGTCCTTAAGAACCATGTCCTTGACCTTAAGGAGTCGAACCTTCGTGGAGCTTTCGTTTTCATCCAGTTTCATCTGAATATACTTGATGGTCTCTTCAAATTCCGGAATCATGACGTACTCCAAGGCGTTGACACGACGTCTGGTCTTCTCGATCTCCTGCGCCAGCAGCTGCGTGGATTTCTCCACCTGTGCCAGCTGCAGCATATCTTCAAAGACGTGAGCCAGTTTGTCCAGCGCATCATCCAGTTCACCGGAAGTCTGCGCGAAGCCGTATGGATAGATCTCACTGGGATCGTCATTTTTCGTACGGAAACTGTACTGAGGTACGTTGACGCTCATGATGTTCTTGTACTTGACGTCCAGTTCCACGCTCTGTCTCGGATACAGGAGGGCCTGTTCCAGCATGTCCGGGGACATGATGGCACTTGCCACCTGCAGAGATTTGAACGCAGCGGTCATTCCCTCTTCGACTTTCAGACGCAGTTCCTTGTTCTGCCGGACGATGTCCATGAACTGACGCATTAATTCGTCGCATTTATCCTTCATCAGCTTGTGGCCTTTTCTCGCCGTTTTCAGACGTGCCTTCTGCTGATTGAGCACCATTCGGGTGGGTGTGATGGTTCCTTTCGGCATAATGCATCACCTCCAAATCAAAAGTCTTAAGCGGGATTACTCTGCTTTCGCGGCGTCCTGACCGTCCATGTATTTGGCGATCATTTCGGGCTTGATACGTTTCAGCTCGGTTCTGGGCAGAATGCGGAGCAGATCCCAGCCAAGATCCAGTGTTTCGAAGATGCTGCGGTCCGTCTCATTGCCCTGGCTGACGTAGCGCTGCTCGAATTCATCGGCAAACTTTGCGAAGAGTTTGTCGTCGTCGGACAGAGCTGCCTCACCAAGGATGGTCATCAGTTCCTTTGCATCCTTGCCACGGGAGTAGGCTGCGAACAGCTGGTTCATGGTAGGTGCGTGGTCCTCGCGGGTCTTGCCTTCGCCGGTGCCCTTGTCTTTCAGACGGGACAGGGACGGAAGAACGTCCACGGGAGGAACGATGCCCTTACGGTGCAGTTCGCGGGACAGAATGATCTGACCCTCGGTGATGTATCCGGTCAGGTCCGGGATGGGGTGGGTCTTGTCGTCTTCGGGCATGGACAGAATGGGGATCATGGTGATGGAGCCATTCTTGCCCTGACGGCGGCCGGCGCGTTCGTACATGGTCGCAAGGTCCGTGTACATGTAGCCGGGATATCCACGACGTCCGGGAACTTCCTTCTTTGCTGCAGAGACCTCACGGAGAGCTTCTGCATAGTTGGTGATATCGGTGATGATGACCAGGACCTGCATGTCCTTCTCAAAGGCCAGGTATTCCGCAGCAGTCAGTGCCATACGCGGAGTGGAGATACGTTCTACTGCAGGGTCATTTGCCAGGTTGGAGAAGATAACCGTACGGTCGATAGCACCGGTCTCACGGAAGGAGTTGATGAAGTACTCGGACTCTTCGAACGTGATACCGACGGCTGCGAACACAACGGCGAATTTCTCGTTATCGCCAAGAACCTTTGCCTGACGGGCGATCTGAGCTGCCAGAGCGGCGTGGGGCAGACCGGAGCCGGAGAAGATGGGAAGCTTCTGGCCACGGACCAGAGTGTTCAGACCATCGATGGCGGAAACGCCGGTCTGGATGAACTCTGCGGGATAGGCACGGGCTGCCGGGTTCATGGGCAGGCCGTTGATATCCATGTGTGCATCGGCCAGGATCTCGGGACCGCCGTCGATGGGGGCGCCCATGCCGTTGAAGACACGGCCGAGCATATCCTCGGAAACTGCGAGCTCCAGAGGATGTCCCAGGAAGCGGACCTTGGACTGGGCCAGGTTGATGCCCTGTGCGGACTCAAACAGCTGTACGACTGCCTTGTCACCTTCAACTTCCAGTACTTTGCAGCGGCGGACTTCGCCGTTGGGAAGTTCCAGTTCAGCAAGTTCGTCGTAGGTAACGCCGCTGACGTTATCCACGATCATCAGAGGGCTGGCGATTTCTTTTATAGTTTTATACTCTTTAATCATTCTTCAGCACTCTCCTCTACGACTTTTTCGATCTGCTCTTTCATCTTGATGTCGATCTCGTTGTAGATCTCGGCATACTTCTCGGGATCGGCGACCTTGGCACGGCCGACTTCCTCACGGGCATCGATGGCGAACATGGCTTTCATGTCGGCACCGCGGTCCAGAGCGTCGCGGCAGTAGGTGTCGTATCTCAGGATCAGATCAAGCAGCTTGAACTGTTTTCCATAGGAGGAATATGCATCATCATCGGAGAAGGCGTTCTGCTGCAGGAAGTCCTCGCGGAGGCTCTTTGCAGTTTCCATGGTCAGACGGTCAGAGGGAGACAGTGCGTCGATACCGACCAGTCGGACGATCTCGTTCAGTTCGCTCTCTTCCTGAAGGATGTGCATTGCTTTTTCACGGTTCTCCATGTATTCCTGGCCGAACTCGGTGGTATACCAGGGTCTCAGGGTATCCAGGTACAGGGAGTAGGATGTCAGCCAGTTGATGGCCGGGAAGTGACGGGCATATGCCAGAGAAGAATCCAGGGACCAGAAGACCTTGACGATACGCATGGTCGCCTGGGATACCGGCTCGGAAATATCGCCGCCCGGAGGAGATACGGCACCGATGGCGGTGACGGAACCCTGACGGTCGTCGGAGCCGAGGCACTGTACCACGCCGGCTCTCTCATAGAACTGGGCGATACGGGATGCCAGGTATGCGGGGTAGCCTTCTTCGCCGGGCATTTCTTCCAGACGTCCGGACATCTCACGGAGGGCCTCGGCCCAGCGGGAGGTGGAGTCTGCAAGGATTGCCACGTCATAGCCCATATCGCGGAAATACTCAGCGATGGTGATGCCGGTGTAGATGGAAGCCTCACGGGCTGCAACAGGCATATCGGAGGTATTTGCGATAAGGACGGTACGTTTCATCAGGGGCTCGCCGTTGCGGGGGTCCTTCAGTTCGGGGAACTCCATCAGAACGTCGGTCATCTCGTTGCCGCGTTCGCCGCAGCCGATGTAGACCACGATATCCACGTCGGACCATTTTGCCAGCTGGTGCTGTACCACAGTCTTACCGGAACCGAAGGGTCCGGGGATGGCGGCGGTACCGCCCTTGGCGATGGGGAACATGGTATCGATGATTCTCTGTCCGGAGTTCATCGGACGGGAGGGGTTGTATTTCTGGACGTAGGGTCTGGCAACACGGACCGGCCATTTCTGCATCATGGTCAGCTCGTGGGATGCACCTGCCTCATCTTCCACCACTGCAACCGTCTCCACCACGGTGAACGTGCCGGCGGTAATGCTCTTTACGGTGCCGGAAACTCCGTTGGGCACCATGATCTTGTGCAGAATGGTGCTGGTCTCCTGAACGGTACCGAGCACGTCACCTGCGACGACCTTGTCGCCTTCCTTGGCGACGGGAGTGAACTCCCATTTCTTTTCTCTGTTCAGTGCCGGTACGTCGACACCTCTGGTGATGGTATCACCTGCGAGACTTTTGATCTCGGGCAGAGGTCTCTGAATACCGTCGTAAATATTATCTAACATGCCTGGGCCAAGCTCAACGGACATGGGCATACCCGTTGTCTCAACTTCTGCTCCCGGTCCGAGACCCGAAGTCTCTTCGTAGACCTGGATGGATGCTGAGTCGCCAGTCATATTCAGGATCTCACCGATCAGTCGCTGTTTGCCGACACGGACAACGTCAGAGATGTTGGCGTCAGCCATACCGGTCGCGACGACCAGCGGACCCGAAACTTTTGTAACAGTTCCGCTCATTTACATACCTTCCTTTTTTTATGGATAAAATTAAGGAACGGGAAAATTAATTTTCCAGGATGTTGGTGCCGATAGCACGTTCAACAGCCGCGTTCAGTGCGTTAATACCGAGACCATTGCTGCCCTCACGTCCGGGAATGAGGATGATGGCGGGTTTGGGAAGATCCTTGTACCGATCGATCTCATCCGTCAGATTCTCTGCGAGATTCTCCTCGATATAGATGATGGCATAATCATCCGAGTCCCTGGTGAGCTTTCTTAAAGTCTCTTTTGCCTCGGTGAGATTCTCAACGGGGCAGGCTTCCAGGCCGAGAGCCTTGAAGCCCATAACGGTCTCACGACCGCCGATAACAGCTATTTTAAGCATAAAGATCACGCAACCTTTCCTTGATGACCTGGGGCTCGATACCCGCCAGCCGACCGGTCAGAATCATTCTGATGGTGGTGATCTCACCCTCCAGCTCAGCCAGATAGGTGATCACGGGTTCCTCGCCATAGGCGACCAGTCCGGACTTTTTCAGATAGGCCGTGACTGCGTCGTCGCAGGCGCGTTCGAACTCGGTCATGGTCCCGCCGGCCGCTGCGGCTGCACCGAGAGATGCGGCCTTGGACAGCGTTCCGGTGTTGAAAAGCTGTGCCAGTCCTTCGCCGTTGCCGGAGAAGGTCACGTTCAGAAGACGTGCCTCATCCACATTGCCGCCGGGGACGAATGCGGTTCTCAGGAAATCGGCGTCTTTATGCATACGCAATGTTCTTACGGCGCTGCGTAGATTAGCTGAGTCAATCATGACCTGTACGTAGCCTTTGAGGAATTCGCTGTTGAGTTCCTTGGAGAAACCGTCCAGCTCCTCGAAGTACGCACGGTCCAGGATAAAGTCTGCCAGCTGCGGGTTGCCCGTCCGTGCGAGGACCGTCTTGGCCTCACGGATGGCATCGCCCAGGATCGAAGGAACGCCTACGAGCTGATCCTCATGGATGGCTTCCGTCAGTTTCTCCACGGAGATCCTTCCGGAATCATTGAGAAGATCGGAACGATCCACATTCTCGGCCTCTGCCTTCAGCAGAGTCTTGACGTTGTGGTAATCGTACTTCGTACGGAACAGGTCCACGACACTCTCGTTGGGAGCCATTCTGCCCAGTTCGGCAAACTCCTCGGCACGGTGTTCGTTGAGTGCCTGTTCGATCTCCTTGGCGTTCATCGCCGACATATCCTTGTATCCGCAGTCGGAGACCATGCGGGCCGCTTCCCCGAAGGAAGAGGCGTCCAGCATCGCTTCCGCTTTGGACCGCTTCAGCATTTTTGACTCACGAGCTCTTAGCATCGCCGACAGAAAAAGATAATCTTCTTTTTTGTTAGCCAAATTATTCCCTCCTGTTGTTGG
Source organism: Oscillospiraceae bacterium (assembly GCA_902802565.1). Classification (GTDB taxonomy): domain Bacteria; phylum Bacillota; class Clostridia; order Oscillospirales; family Oscillospiraceae; genus UBA2922. Next base: position 68,029 of record CADCMP010000001.1, on the reverse strand, counting down.
AATGCTAAATGCTCATTCTCCGAACAATACTTCAGCAACCTGTGAAGACATTTCGGTGCGGCAGACGTCCATCAGAAGTTCCAGGGAAGAGTTCACTTCGATGCCGCCCTCGCTGAGAAGGACGCCACCGGCGATATCCGCGGTTCTGTCTGCGACGCTCAGGCCGCCTTCCATGCCGTTTGCGGAGAGCTGCTTGTTGGCAGCATCCACTACTTTCTTTGCATGTTTTGATTTGTCACGCTCATTGAAGACCACTTCTTCCTTGCCGGTGTTGGCGGATTCCACGACGAGCTTCGTCAGGAACGCCTCGTACTTTTCCGCCGGCAAATCGATGATCATCTCCTGGGCACGGTCAAAAGCCTTGGAAACCATCTCCTGCTTGGCAGCAAGGACGGATTTCTTCGCTTCCATGTTTCCCAGACGTGCGGCGTTGTCGACCTTGCCGTCGATCTCCTTTTTGCCGTCGGCGATCTTGGTCTCGTAGACCGTCTTCACCTTCTGGTCAAAATCTGCCTTGATCTGGTTGACCTTTGCCTGGGCTGCGTCCAGCACGCTCTGTGCTGCAGCTTTTGCATCGGCTTCGATATGAGCGGATATTTTTTCAATACCTTTCATTTCAAAGTCCTGCCTTTTATCTTTATTTTATCTGAGATTCCGTTGGGATCAGATATTCACCAGCATCATGAAGGAAGCCAGCAGAGACAAAATGGCGTAGAACTCAACGGTAATGCAGAGGATCATGCCCTTGGACCAGTGCTCTTCGTTCTTTGCAAGCAGGTTCACGGAAGCGGCTGCGACCTTGCCCTGTGCAGCAGCGGAAACCAGGCCGCCGATTGCCATGGGCATGCAGGCTGCGAAATATCTGCATCCGTCAACGAAGCTCAGGTTCACAGCTTCACCGCTGAGAACGCCCATCTGCATGATGGCGAAGAACCATACGACCAGGCCGTACAGACCCTGGGTACCAGGGATAACCTGAAGGATCATTGCTTTACCGAACTTATCGGGATCTTCTGCGATGAGGCCGGCACCTGCCTGACCTGCATAACCAGTACCGAGTGCAGAACCTGCACCTGCCATGCAGGCTGCGAGACCTGCGCCCAGAAGGCCAATTGCTAAGCCTGTGTGTGCGAATAGGAATTCCATATTTGTATCCTCCTACTAATTATTTAATGACGTCGTAGTATTTAGTGTTGATTCCCAGCGGAGTAAATTTCTTTCCGCCGTCCTCATAGAACTTGTTGAAGTACTCCAGGCACTGAAGTCTCAGGTCATGGACATAGCATCCAAGGAGGTTCAGGCCGAAGTTCAGCGTGTGTCCTATCAGGAATATGATGATGAACAAGAAGATGTTGTTTGTAATAGAACCGATGGTATTGAACACCTGGCCGATAACGCTGCCGGCCAGCATCAGTGCCATGATTCGGGAATAGGAAAGAAGATCGCCGAACCATCCGGTCAGTTCGTTGTAGGCAAGGCCGAAGATACCGGTGATCTTTCCGAGCCCTTTGGCATCTTTCACCGCACCGTACACCAGCATGAGAACGCCGACGAGCAGTACGATCTTGCCTGCGGTGATGGAGACCTTCGTCAGAACCAGGGCGGCACCGATGAGGATGACCCAGAGGGCACCTTCATACAGGATCGCATCCAGGATCTGTCCGCGGTTCTTCTTTTTCCTGAAACTGATCGCCATACCGACGTTCAGCTGGATCAGGCCGAGGACCATGGCGCCTACCAGGATGTAAACGCTGTCCTTCAGCGGTGAGAACAGTGCCGGCAGACCCTGCCAGGTGCTGTTCGGATTCAGCATGTGAACGATCTGATACGGAGCATCGGAGAAGAAGCTGCCGGTCAGAGCGCCCATGATGAAGGTGGAGATGCCTGCGTAGAGCATCAGGCGGGACACGCTGTACATGCCGCGCTCCTTCGAGGGACGCTGTTTTTTCAGCACCAGCAGTGCTGCGATGATCATCAGAAGTCCGTAACCCATATCGCAGAGCATCAGTCCGTAGAACAGGATGAAGAACGGTGCGATCCTCGGGTTGGGATCCACGCTTCCGTACTGGGGAAGCGCATACATATCGGTGATCATGTTTCCGGCTGTGGAGAAATCGTTGTTGTTCAGTTTGACCGGAACATCGGGGTATTCCTCTTCCTTCGGTTCCTCGAGTTCATACGCACAGTCGTATTTATTTGCTACGGCAAGGAATTCCGGCTCCTTGTCTTCGATGAGCCATCCTTCCAGGAATACGGTGGAATCCGTTCCGTAGATTCTGCCTTCCGACTCGGCACGGTTGATCTTGGTGGTCAGCCGGTCCTGGGTCAGCTGAAGAGATTCTCTCTTCGAACCTTCCGCGGCAAGCAGTTGCGTGAGTTTTTCCTTCTCCGCCCCGAGGAGCTCCAGCTCTTTCTCGGAGGCTTTGATGTTCTCACTGGGAGTGCCGGTCATATCGGAGAGACTGGACGCGGTGAATCCTTCCCCGCGGAGCAGTTCCTGGATCTGATCGGTATACTCTTTCATGCAGATCAAAGCGACATAGGTGGCGATCTTGTCCTCGCCTACCTTGAACAGTTCTGCCTCATCCGTGATCTGATTGACCTTGGCGGCCACTTCCGCAAAATCCGCTTTCGCCGGCAGGATGCCGGTGAGCAGAGAAGTGCGTTCCGTTCCCGTACACTCGATGGGAACGTCAAAGTCTTTCCAAGGCGTCAGGGATTCGATGAGAGCGTTCTGCCTGCTTTCCTCTGCGGCGATCCGCTTGATCCGGTCCTCATCGGAGTTGATCACAGCGGCGTCTTTGATGCCTTCTTCCAGAGTGTCGTCACTGAAGAACTCGTCCTGGCTGATGATCTTGTTGGGCGAGAGCAGCCCGCCTTTTGCCGGCGCGTATTTCTTCAGGACTCCGACGGCTCTCTGAACGGAGGCCTCCTGAGTCTTGTACTGCGTCAGATCAGCGTCCTCTTTCTTGACGCTGGCTGTCAGAGACGGCTCCGAGAACTCTTCCTGGTCCGGTTCGAAGACCTGGACACAGCTGAGTCTCTGGAGTTCATCCAGCAGCGCATCTTTCTGTGAGCGAACGACCATCAAACGCAGTTTTTTCATTTTCGCAATGGCCATTTAGCTGCTCACTATCCTTTCCACGACTATTTTTGCCGCGTTGTCAATGCGCTCTTCCGCGCGGGCTCGCAACGACGCTTTCATGTCCTCTGTTGAGGCGGAAAGTTTATCGGCCTGGTTCTTCGCTTTGGTATCTGCTCTCTTCTGGTAAGTCTTCAGTTCCTTCGCTGCCTTTTCACGGACAGCATCCACTGCAGCCTTCCCTTCCTTTTCAGCCTCTGCGATCAGTTCTCTGGCCTTAGCTTCTGCTTTCTCAATGGAAACCTTAGCATTCTCTTCTGCCTTAGTAATCGTCGATATCGCCTCAAATGACATTGACACACCTCCCCCCGTAAATCAAACTTCTGCAAAAATAAATTTAATGAAAACGCAAGGAATTCATTTTACATTAAATTAAATATAACAAAAGAGCATACCCAAAATCAACTAAATCAGATCACTTTTCATTGATAAAGTTTGAGCAAATACACCAAAGAAATCGTTAATAATTTAATAACGAAAAATGCCTCTTTTCCCCTCCTTTTTTTCCGTGATTCCCACCAAAACAGGCGGCCCGAAACTGTGTAAAAATGCCATTCCCGGCGGGCAATTCAATCTAGACAAAAGGATCGTTTTACATAACAACATATTTTGTTTCTTTTGCCGTTTTTTCCTCTTCCCGGCGTCTGCGGGGCCTTCGCGGCTTGCCTTTTCCTCCCCCGCGTACTATAATTATGGGCAATTACTTAAAATATTTGAAACTGTTTAAGCAGTCCATATAGGAGAATGATTATGCCGAAGACCTCATACAAACACTACCGCCGCAGGACCGGCGACCGCAGCGACGGACGTCTGCTCCGCTCCCTGTCCGGGTTTGAACTGTTCATCCCCTACGTGATGGCGCAGCGCAACGATGCCCTGAACTTCTTCTCGGAAAACGTGGAGATCACGGAGGCGGACCGCTGGCTGCGCAAGCAGCGTGTCAACGGATACAAGGGCATGGGCTTCCTTCATGTGCTCATCGCCGCCTATATCCGCGCCGTGGCCAAGTACCCCGCCATGAACCGGTTCATCTCCGGCCGCCACTACTATGCCAGAAACGACATCGAAGTGGTCATGACGGTGAAGAAGACCATGGAGCTGGGTGCTCCGGAGACCACCATCAAGCTGCACTTCAATCCCTCCGACACCGTGTATGACGTCTACCACAAGATGAACGACGCCCTGTCGGAAGTGAAGGGCCATACGGACGACAACGGCACCGAGGCCTTTGCCAACGCCATGAAGAAACTGCCCCGTCCCGTCTTCCGCATGATCATCGGCCTGCTGAAGATCATGGACTATTTCGGCTGGCTGAAGAAGGAATGGATGGAAGTCAGTCCCTTCCACGGATCCATGGTCATCACCGACCTGGGCTCCCTGGGCATCCGTCCCGTGTTCCACCACATCTACAACTTCGGCAACGTCCCCGTGTTCCTGGCCTTCGGCGCCAAACGGAAGGCCTACGAGGTGACGCGCACCGGCACGGTGGAGCAGCGCAAGTATCTGGACTTCAACCTGACGCTGGACGAGCGCATCTGCGACGGCCATTACATGGCCTCCGCAGTGAAGTTCTTCAAGACCGCCGTGGCCGATCCCACGACGCTGGAGACGCCGCCGGAGGAAGTCAACGAGGACGTATTCTGAACCATCCCATCAATGAGAAAGAGCGGAGAAGACACAAGGTCTTCTCCGCTCTGTTTTTTTGTCGCTTCACCGGTGCAGGATCTCCTCCCGCCGTACTTTCAGTTCCTCCAGAAAAGACAGGGGCACCTCCAGAGAGCCCTTGCCGGTACCGATGTCGATATCCGGTTTGAAGGTCCCGTGGAAGTCGCTGCCGCCGGTACGGCAGAACCCGTACTTTTCCGCCATGGCATCCAGATAGGCGGTCTGTTCCCCGTCGTATCCGGAATACCGGCACTCCAGTCCCTCGATGCCGATGCTGCGGCAGTACTGCAGCCACTCCTGCCGTTCCTCTTCCGTGAAACGGTACTGGAAGGGATGGGCCAGGACCGGCACGCCGCCGGCGTGGCGGAGGACGCCCGCCGCCTGGGCCAGGGGGATGAAGGTCCGGGGATAGTAGTACGCCCGCCCCGGATTGAGGAATTTCTGAAAGGCGTCCCGCACGGACTCCGCCTTTCCGTGTTCCACGAACACCTTGGCGAAATGAGGCCGCCCGATGCTGGTGGTCCCGTGTTTCCGGATCAGTTCCTCCACGGTCACCGGGATCCCGTCTTCGCGCATCCGGGAGGCGATGACTTCGTTTCGCTCCACCCGGGCATTCTGTACGGAATCGATGGTGTCTCTCAGATTCTCCTCGTCCGGATCGAACAGGTATCCCAGCAGATGGATGGACCGTCCCCGGTATCCGGAGCCGAACTCCACTCCGGGGATCACCTCGATGTCCAGGGCCTCTCCGGCATTCATGGCCTCGGCCACGCCCCCCACGTTGTCGTGATCCGTTACCGCCAGGGCGGCCAGGCCCTTTTCATGGGCTTTCTGCAGGATCTCGGTGGGCGTGCAGCTGCCGTCGGAGAATGTGGAATGGGTATGTAGATCGATGGTTTGCATTAAAGGACCTCTTTGATCATGCTCTGTGCGTTCCGGTAGATCACTTCCGGTGTCTCCCCGATATGGAAGACGCCGTCTTCATAACGCACCACACCGTTGACCATGGTCAGCCGGACGTTTTCCTTGGATCCGGCGTACACGATGTTTTTCGGAATATTGTGAATGGGCTGCATGTTGGGGCGGGTAAGATCCAGGACGATGAGATCCGCCTTCTTGCCCTCGGCGATGTCGTCGCAGTCGTCCAGGCCCATGGCCCGGGCGCCGCCGACGCAGGCCATTTCCAGCACTTTCAGCGGATCGCAGGACGCCGCGTCCATGTTCGCCACTTTCTGCAGCACGGCGGTGAGATACATCTCCCGGAACATGTCCAGCGCGTTGTTGCTGGCCGCCCCGTCCGTGCCGATGGCCAGGTTCAGCCCTTCGTCCAGATAACGGCTGACGGGAGCGATGCCGCTGGCCAGCTTCACGTTGGAAGAGGGGTTCGTCACCACCCAGCAGCCCCGTTTTTTGAAGATCTCGATGTCATGGTCGGAAAAGTACACGCAGTGGTATCCGCCGCCGCCGTAATCCAGCAGCCCCAGATCATCGAACAGCTCCGTGGGCGTCATGCCGTACCGTTCCAGACACCCCTCCACCTCGCCGCGGGTCTCGGAGTTGTGGCAGAAGAAGGGGGCCTCGTACCTGTGCACCAGGGAGGAGATGTACTCCATCCGCTCCCGGGAGGTGGTGTATTCCGCATGGATCCCCAGCCGGTAGGAGATCAGTTCATGGAGATCATTGAACTTCCGGTACTCCTGCTCCACATAGGTGGGATCCGGGTCGAAATTGTTCATGGAGGCACAGATCACGGTGCGGAAACCGGAATCGATGTTGGCCTTCGTATAGGCATCGTTCTTGAAATACATGTCGAAGCTCGCGGTGATGCCGCTGCTCAGGTATTCCAGGATCCCGATGCGGGTAAACTCATAGATCATCTCCGGCGTCAGCCTGGCTTCCCGGGGAAACACCTGCTGCGTCAGCCATTCCTGCAGAGGCAGGTCGTCCGCCAGAGAACGAAGGAACGTCATGGCGGTGTGGGTATGGGCGTTTTTGAAGGAGGGCATCAGCAGATCGCCCTTCAGGTCGATCTGCCGGTCAAACGACGGCATGTCCTCCCGGGCCGGACCCACGTAGCAGATGGAGTTTCCGTCCACCCAGACTTCCCGGTCCTCCGATACCCGGACGCCGCCGTCAAACTGCAGGACCCTGCCGTTATAGAAACGAATCATATCATTTTGCTCCTATCCGTTTTGCCATGATGTCATGGGCATAGGCTTCCTCCCGGTCCCCCAGGGGCTCCAGCTGAGCCGAGCCGTACCGGCGCTCCAGGGCGGTCTGCAGGATGTAGTCGCAGAATTCCGGATTCTTGGGAAGCACCGGGCCGTGGCTGTAGGTGCCGAACACGTTATGGTAGCGCACCCCTTCCGTGCCGTCCTCGCCGTTGTTGCCATATCCCGCTTCCACGGTCCCCAGCGGGGAGATGCCGTCGCCGAGATAGGTCTTTCCGCTGTGGTTCTCAAATCCAACCACCAGGCTGCCGCCGTTGTCGGCGGTGCACCGGTATTTGTAGTTGCCGATCATGCGGGTGGGAGAACCCACGGTATACAGATCCACCGCGCCGATAAAATCGCAGCGGACGCCCTCATGGGTCTGATAGTAGTTCCCCATCATCTGATATCCGCCGCAGATGGTCAGGAAGGTCTTGCCGTCCTCCACCGCCGCCAGGATCTCGGAGGCCTTGCCCCGGTGCAGATCCTCCAGCAGCACCTCCTGCTCGAAGTCCTGTCCTCCGCCGATAAACATCAGATCATAGTCCGCCAGGGAAACCCGGTCGCCGATGCCGGCACGGGTGACGTTGCTGGTGATGCCCCGCCACTGCAGACGCCGCTGCAGGCAGATGATGTTGCCGCCGTCGCCGTACAGATTCAGCACATCGGGATACAAATAGCAGATGTTCAGTTCCATCCTCCGTCCCTCCTTATTCCCAGAAGTCCGCGCCGCCGCACCGGCGGATCAGGTGTTCCCGCAGATCCAGCATGGCGGTGTAGGTGGGCATGATGAACACCGGCACTTCCTGGGCGGCCATGGCGTCCACCAGTCTGGCGTAATCCGTCTCCAGCCGGATCTTCTCCGGATCGATGCCGGCGTATTTCATGCGCAGCTGCATGTCACCCGCCCGGGTGCCGGAGACATAGACGTTCCGGATGCGGTCCCGGATCTCCTCCAGATGCTCGAATTCCGCATCCCAGATCCAGGAGATGTCCGTGCCGTCGGCACTGCGGTCATTGAGGCACACCACGAGAGTGAAATCCTCCCCGATCTCCCGGAGGAAGGAGATCACCTGGTTGCAGCCCGCCGGGTTCTTTACCAGCATCATGCGGGTCCCGCCGGCTCCCAGATCGAATTTCTCCATCCGTCCGAAGCCGCAGTTGAACCGGCCCAGGGCGCTCACCGCCGTATCCAGCGGGATCCCCATCTTCCTGGCCGCCGTGATGGCGCCGGCCGCATTGTAGATATTGTAGACGGCGGGAAGGTTCACCGTGACGGTGCGCTTCTCACCGAAGATGTCCATGTCCACGACGCTGCTGTCCGCGGTCTGCCGCACCACGGCGGTGACCGCCACGTCCGCATCCGGCCGGCGGTAGCCGCACTGGGGACAGCGGTAGCCCCCCAGATGGGCGTAGGTCATGTAATCGTATTCGTATTCCGTCTTGCAGCGGATGCAGTGGGTGGCATCGGAGATGCTGGGCTTTTCCCGGGAGGACACCGCCGTGCCGTTGACGCCGTAATAGACGCAGGGATTGGGCAGCTCCAGTGCCAGGGAGGATGTCAGGGAGCAGTCCGCGTTCAGGCAGAGAATGCTCTCCGGGGTGCCTTTCAGGCCTTCCCGGATATTGCCCAGGGTATGGGTCACTTCCCCGTAGCGGTCCAGCTGGTCCCGGAAGAGGTTGGTCACCAGGACCACCTCCGGCCGGAGCTGTCCGAACACTTTCCGGGCCGCCGCCTCATCGCACTCGATGACGGCGTAGTGTTTCTTCGGTCTCCCCGCGAGGGTGGCATTCATCACGAACTCCGTGGTGATCCCGGAGATGAGATTGGCGCCGGAGCGGTTGGAGATGTAGTCCAGCCCCGCCTCCTCAAAGGCCTCCTCCACCATGCGGGAGGATGTAGTCTTGCCGTTGGTGCCGGTGATGGCCACCACATGCACGTCCCTGGCCAGCACCTTCAGAAGGTCCGGGCACAGTTTCAGTGCGTACCGTCCCGGCATGGCGGTGCCGCCCCGGTGGGCGACGCGGGCCACTGCCTTCAGGAACCGGCAGAGCAGGCTTGCGAAAAATACTTGAATACCCATAAAATACCTCGAGTCGTATCGTTTGATTCAACAAATTATTTTACCATAGGACCGGGATCATTTCAACGAATCCGTCACGGTTTTCCCCGGGACGGGACCCCGCCGCGCGGGAGTCTTCCGTTACGGCCGACCGGTGGAAAGATTTCCCTGAAATCTTCACAAATCGGGGAAATCACGGTTGCATAAGTTCTTCCCAACCATTATAATCTAGACGAAAATAGCACGTGACAACGAACTATTGAAAAAACAAATAAATTGGAAAGTAAGGAGACACAACATGAAATTTTCCAGTAAAATCGAGAAATGCGGCCTGTCACCGATCCGTAAGTTCGGACCTCTGGCCAATGAGGCAAAGGCAAAGGGGATCAAGATCTACCATCTGAACATCGGTCAGCCGGATATCGAGACTCCGAAAGAGATGATGGAAGCCATCCGTGCCATCAACGATCCCGTTCTGGCATATGCTCCCTCCCCCGGACTTCCCGTGATGATCGATGCGGTTCAGAACTACTATGAGAAGATCGGCGTTCCTCTGGAGAAGAGCGAGATTCAGATCACCACCGCGGGCAGCGAGGCTCTGATGATGGCTCTGTCCTGCATCCTGGACGACGGCGATGAGATCATCATTCCGGAACCCTTCTACACCAACTACAACACCTTTGTGAACCTCACCGGCGGTTCCATCCGGCCCATCCCCTGCACCCCGGAGGAAGGCTACAAATTCGCATCCCGCGAGAAGATCGAGCCGCTGATCAACGAGCACACCCGCGCCATCATGTTCACCAACCCCGGCAACCCCACCGGCACCATTCTGACCAGAGAAGAGATGCAGCTGGTGTGCGACATCGCCAAAGAGCATGACCTGTTCGTCATCGGCGACGAAGTGTACCGTGAGTTCGTCTACGAGAACGAGCCCCTGCAGAGCATCCTGCAGCTGGAGGGACTGGAGGAGAACGCCATCGTCATCGACTCCGTCTCCAAGCGCTTCTCTGCCTGCGGCGCCCGTATCGGCTGCCTGCTCAGCCGCAACAAGGAACTGATGCAGAACGTCATGAAGTATGCCCAGGGCCGTCTGTCCACTCCCACCATCGACCAGATCGGTTCCGCCGCTCTGTACAACGTGGGACCGGAGTACTTCGATGCCGTCCGCAAGGAGTACAAGGCCCGCCGCGATACCATGGTGGAAGGCCTTTCCAAGATCCCCGGCGTCATCTACTCCAACCCGAAGGGCGCGTTCTACTGCATGGCAAAGCTTCCGGTGGACAATGCCGAGAGCTTCCAGACCTGGCTGCTGAAAGAGTACAGCAACAACGGCGAGACCGTGATGTTCGCCCCCGCCGCCGGCTTCTACGCCACTCCCGGCTCCGGCGTCAACGAGATCCGCATGGCCTACGTTCTGAAACGGGAGGACATTGCCCGCTCCATGGAACTGCTGGCCGACGCCATCGAGAAATACAACAACCGCTGATCCGGTTGTCGTCAACGACATAAGAAACTGCCTTCCGGCGAACACCGGAAGGCAGTTTTTCTTTTTATTCGGTGGATCCTCCGATCATCCGAAGAAGCTCACGATCTGTCCGTAGAGGACGATGAGCATTCCGATGGGAGTGATGACCTTGTAGCAGACCTCGAAGAAGCGGCGGCCCCAGGGCTTTGCGCCGCACTTGGCACATTCATCCAGGATCATGTCCGTGCCCCAGCTCCAGCCGATGCACAGGGCCATGATCAGAGATCCGAGCGGCATGAGGATGCCTTCGGAGATCATGTCATAGAGATCCAGCCAGCAGTCGTTCCATCCGTGAACGGCAACGTTCAGGATCTGTGCGGGAGCGTTCACCAGCGCGCCGCCGGCAATGCCGCTTCCCAGACCGTCCAGTGCCACGGGAAGTCCCAGGACCAGAGCGGCGATGGTGATGATCAGGGAGACCTTTATCCGTCCGCCGGACTTGCCGCCCTTGTTCTCACGGAAGTTGCGGTCCACACGGGTGGCAACGGTTCCCTCCATGATGGAGATGGAGGAGGAGATGGCTGCCAGGAAGACCAGGAAGTAGAACAGGAAGCCCATGAGGTTTCCGATGAAGCCGCCCATGTTATGGAAGACCATCTGCATGGTGGCAAACAGCAGGCCGGGGCCTCCGCCGTAGTCCAGTCCGAATGCGGCGCACGCGGGAAGGACCACCATACCGGCCATGATGGCGATCAGCGTATCGAAGGCGACGATGATGACGGTGTTCTTCTGAATGTTCTCGCTCTCGGGAAGGTAGGAACCGTAGGTGAGCATGATGGCCATGCCCAGAGACAGGGAGAAGAACATCTGTCCGGCCGCGGTCTTCACCACGCCCAGGAAGTCCGTCTTCAGGGGCTCGAAGTTCACACCGAAGATGTAGCGGTAGCCCTCGCCCGCGCCGGGCTGGCATGCCACGTAGATCAGTACGATGAGAAGCAGGAAAAACAGTGCGGGCATGGCGAACTTGTTGAAGCGCTCGATGCCGCCTTCCACGCCGCCCATGACGATGGCGGCGTTAATGATGGCAAACAGTGCAAAGAATGCCACCATGGACCATCCGTTGGTAAGGAACGCACCGAAGAACGATGCGGGATCGCCGAAGGTGTCCACGCCGAACATGGCGAGGAAATAACCCACTGCGTAGCGCAGGACCATTCCGCCCAGCACCAGATAGAAGCACAGGATGACGAATCCGGCGATGACGGCAAGCCATCCCAGCCATCCGAACTTCTGGGAGATCGCCCGGTACGCACCGGCAGGACCCTGGCGGGTCTTGCGGCCGATGGCCATCTCACCCATCATGACACACATGCCGACAAACACGGCAAGGATCAGATACACCAGAAGGAAGACGAAACCTCCGTTGTTTCCCATCTTATACGGGAAGCCCCAGATGTTTCCCAGACCTACTGCGGAACCGACAGCAGCCATCAGGAAGCCCATATTGCTGCCGAATGTTCCTCTTCTGTGATGATCACTCATACTTACAACTCTCCTTCTATTCTTCACTTCACAGGTATAAGAGTTTCTTATACCTGTTTTATTATTGCTTATATATAGTACGCTTTTTGGGGTTCATCTTCAAGGATTGCTCTTTTTTTAACAGTTAATTTCTGCCATTTTCTGCGATTTCCCACTTTTTCTTTCAAAACCACGGCGGATATTGGGCATTTTTATGCCTTTTCCCATAAAAAACTGCCGATCCCGAGGATCGGCAGTCGTTTTTATTTCCGGATCATCTGTCCACGTTGGGAAGCTTGCTCAGGCCCCGGGCCAGATCCTCATCCGTGGGGATGTAGTCGTCCATCTCACCGTCGTTGAATTTCTGGTAGGCCACGAGATCGAAATAGCCGGTGCCGGAGAGGCCGAAGAGGATGGTCTTCTCTTCCCCGGTCTCCTTGCACTTGAGTGCCTCGTCGATGGCGACGCGGATGGCGTGGCTGGATTCCGGTGCGGGAAGGATGCCCTCCACCCGGGCAAACATCTCCGCGGCTTCGAACACGCTGGTCTGTTCCACGGCGCGGGCTTCCATGAGTCCGTCATCATACAGCTGGGACAGCACCGGGCTCATGCCGTGATAGCGCAGGCCGCCGGCGTGGTTGGGAGACGGGATGAAACCGCTGCCCAGGGTGTACATCTTGGCCAGAGGACACACCATGCCGGTGTCGGCGAAATCGTAGGCGTACCTGCCTCTGGTGAAACTGGGGCAGGAGGCCGGTTCCACGGCGATGATCTGGTAGTCCGCCTCGCCCCGGAGCTTCTCGCCCATGAACGGGGAGATGAGACCGCCCAGGTTGGATCCGCCGCCGGCGCAGCCGATGATCATGTCGGGCTTGACGCCGTATTTGTCCAGTGCCGCCTTGGCTTCCAGTCCGATGACCGACTGGTGCAGGAGCACCTGATTCAGAACGCTTCCCAGCACATAGCGGTAGCCGGGAGTGCCCACCGCCACTTCCACTGCTTCGGAAATGGCACAGCCCAGGGAGCCGGTGGTCCCGGGGTTCTCCTCCAGGATCTTGCGGCCGATGGCGGTGGTCTCCGAGGGAGACGGGGTCACTTCCGCGCCGTAGGTGCGCATCACCTCACGGCGGAAGGGTTTCTGTTCGTAGCTGACCTTGACCATGAAGACCTTGCAGTCCAGGCCCAGATAGGCGCAGGCCATGGACAGTGCGGTGCCCCACTGGCCGGCTCCGGTCTCGGTGGTGACGCCCTTCAGGCCCTGCTTCTTGGCATAGTAGGCCTGGGCGATGGCGGAGTTGAGCTTATGGCTTCCGGAGGTGTTGTTGCCTTCGAATTTGTAGTAGATCTTGGCGGGGGTCCCCAGTGCCTCTTCCAGGCAGTAGGCCCGTACCAGAGGGGCGGGACGGTACATCTTGTAGAAGTCCTGGATCTCCTGGGGGATGTCGATGTACGGATTATCGTTGTCCAGCTCCTGCTGTACCAGTTCCTCGCAGAACACCGCACCCAGTTCCTCGGCCGTCATGGGCTCCAGCGTGCCCGGATTGAGCAGCGGAGCCGGTTTGTTCTTCATGTCCGCACGGACGTTGTACCACTGTTTCGGGATCTCGTTTTCCGTCAAATAGATCTTGTAAGGGATTTTTTCTGCCATGGTATTCGCTTCCTTTCTCTTTTTTGCGGGAAAACAAAAACTCCTGTCCCCGCAGATTGTGTTCTGCTGGGACAGGAGTGTATATCTCTCCTGCGGTACCACCCGGCTTGGCGCGGTGACGCGCCCTCTCAGTGACACTATCATGTCACGATGTTGGTAACGAAGTTCACGCTCCGTCTCCCCTCCGCCTGCGGCATCGGGTCGCCCTCCGAAGTCCATTCAGTCATCAGCTCTTCCCGCCGGCTTTCACCTGCCCCGGCTCTCTGTGGAGAAGTTCACTGAGCTTACTTGCTCTTCATCATCGGTTTAAAGTGATAATAGCATAAAGATTTTTCAGTGTCAACGATTTATTTTGGGTTGGTCAGCGGGTCTGGCCGGTGCCCCGGATGACGTATTTGTAGGTGCACAGCTCCTCCAGGCCCATGGGGCCCCGGGCGTGCAGTTTCTGGGTGGAGATGCCCATCTCGCAGCCCAGTCCGAACTCTCCCCCGTCGGTGAAACGGGTGGAGGCATTGACGTAGACGGCGGCGGCATCCACCTTCAGGGTGAACAGATCGATGGACGCGGGATCCTGAGAGACGATGCACTCACTGTGATGGGTGGAGTGCAGATCGATGTTCCGGATGGCCTCCTCCACGGAGTCCACCACCCGGACGCCCAGGATGTAATCCAGAAACTCCCGGTCGAAGTCCTCTTCCGTGGCGGCGGTGCCGTCGATGTATTCCGCGGCCTTTGCGTCGATGCGCAGTTCCACCGGGATCTGGCCCTGGGCGCTGCGGTCATCCCGCAGGCGGGCGGCCAGCTTCGGAAGGAACTCCGCCGCGATATCCTGATGGACCAGAAGCTGTTCCTCGGCGTTGCACACGCTGGGACGGCTGGTCTTGGCGTTTTCGATGATGTTCAGTGCCATCTCCTGATCGGCCGTGGCATCCACATAGACATGGCACACTCCGTCGCCGGTCTGGATGGTGGGCACGGTGGCCTGCTCGGCGATGGCCTTCTTCAGGCCCTTGCCTCCCCGGGGGATCAGAAGATCCACCAGGCCCTCTGCCGTCATGAGCACCTTTCCGCTCTCCCGGCTGGTATCCTGGATCAGGTTGATGCTGTCTTCCGGAAGTCCCGCTTCCTTCAGACCCCTCTTCATGGCCTCCACGATGGCGTTGGAGGTCTTCCATGCCTCCTTGCCGCTGCGCAGGATGCAGGCGCTGCCCGCTTTCAGGGACAGGGCGGCCGCGTCGCTGGTGACGTTGGGGCGGCTCTCATAGATGATGGCGATGACGCCCATGGGAGCGGACACCTTCTGGATCACCAGTCCGTTGGGACGGGTCACCGTGCGCAGGATCTGTCCGGCGGGATCCGGCAGTTCCACCACCTGACGGATGCCGTCCGCCATACCCCGGATCCGTTCCGGATCCAGCATGAGCCGGTCGATCATCACGTCGGAATACTTGCTGCGGGAGGCTTCGATGTCCTCCCGGTTGCACGCCAGGATCTCCTCCGTGGCCGCCTCGATGGCGTCGGCCATGGCCAGCAGGGCACGGTCCTTCTGCTCGGTCCCGGCGGAAGCCAGGGCGTACTTCGTTTCCGCGGTCTTCGCGATCAGTTCGTAAGTCGTCATGATTTGCAGCACCTCTTTTTAAAGTATATAGCGGGAAAACCGTCCCAGCCGCTTCAGTCCCTTGGCGGCATAAACACTGACCGTGAAGGACAGCGCCGCCAGCAGGGGCACGGACAGGACCGGTGTAAACAGCGTGGATTTGAGTCCGATGACATCGGCCAGGAATTCCACCAGCAGCAGATGGAAAAGATAGATCCCGAAGGTCTTGTCCGCCATGGCGGACAGAAGGTTCCGGACCTTCTCCTTCCAGTAACGGGAGGAGTAGCGCACCAGTACGAACACCGCCATGCTCTCCAGAAGCACGTTCACGGACACGTATTCGTACCAGGCGGAGTTGGCTTTCGCCAGATTGCGGGACAGCACCGCCGTTCCGGTGATGGTGAGGAGGAATCCCGCCACCCCCAGGGCATAGATGACGATGCGCTCTCCCGGGGTGAGATTCCGTTTGTACAGATACCAGCCCAGGGCAAAGTATCCGGTATATCCCAGCGGCAGATAGATCCGCATGGAATCATAATCCTTCAGCAGGGCATGGATGGTATCGCTCTCCGACAGCGCCACGGAAAAAGGGATCACCTGATGGCGCAGCGTGGGGATCAGAAATCCGAAAAACAGGGACAGCACCAGAAAATAGTTGAGCATTCCCCGGTCGGCGGCGATCTTCCGCATCAGAGGCGTCACGAGATACAGCCCCACGATGAGGAACAGGAACCACATGTGATAGTTTCCCGTCAGCACGGCCATGGCGAAGGTATGCCCCGTCCATCCGGAGCGGGTGGCCAGATGATACAGCGCGTAGATCACCGACCAGAACAGGAAGGCCGAGAGGATCCGCGGGATGTTCCTGGTCCACAGGCGGTAGACGGACACCTTCTTCTTCGGATTGAGGAACAGGGCCCCGGAGATCATGACGAAGACGGGCACGCACCAGCGCACCAGTCCGTTCCAGACGTTATAGACCATCCACGGTCCGCTCTGCACGTCCACGTCGCCCCATCCCTGGATGGAGATGTGCAGGAGCACCACCGCCATGGTGGCGATGACCCGAAGGTAATCCAGATATTCGATTCGATGGTCGGAGACCGGCAGGGTTTCTGCGTTTGGCATGTCGAGTGCTCCTCTTTCCCGGGTTGTTTTTCTCATTATACCGTTGTGAAAAACCAAAGTAAACAAAAATGACGGAAGGATGCCTTCCGTCATGACCGGATCACAGCATGTCCCCGAACTGACGGAAGAACAGCTTCTCCGTGATGCCGTTTCCCGCCACGATGTCGGAGTTTTCCCGCACCGGGGGACGCTGCTGCCGGTAATCCGTTACGGTACCGCCGGCTTCCTCGATGAGGATCAGGCCCGCGGCATAGTCCCAGGGCTTCAGGTCCCGTTCAAAGAACAGATCCGAGCGTCCGCAGGCGATATAGGCCAGATCCAGAGCCGCCGATCCCAGCCGGCGCACGTCCTGAGACCGCAGGAATACCCGGCGGAACAGTTCAAAATCCTCCGCCGACCGCTCCCGGTGATAGGGGCAGGTGCCGAAAAGGATGAGGCTCTCCTCCAGCGTCTGTCGGGTGCTGACGCGGATGGGCGTGCCGTTGAGATACGCTCCCTGTCCCCGCTGGGCCCAGAACAGTTCGTCGGTGAAGGGATTGTAGATCATGCCGAAGGACAGCCGTCCGTCCTCGCAGTATCCCAGGGACAGGGCGCTGTGACGGAAGTCATGCATCAGGTTGGAGGTCCCGTCCACCGGATCCAGGATCCAGAAGTCTCCCCGGGTATCCACCGCGGCATTGTCCTTCTCCTCCGCCAGCATCTGCACATCCGGGTACCAGGCGCGCAGCTGTTCCGTCACCCGGGACTGCACCTGCAGGTCCACCTCCGTGACGTAATCCTTCTCCCCTTTTTCCGTGGCGTGTCCGGCCCGTTCCCGGTCCGCCATGACCGGTCTCAGATCCCGGGCCATCTTCAGCAGTCGTTCCCTCTCAATTCGCATGTTCTTCCTCCGATTCCGTGTCTCTCCGCTCCGTCCCGGCCATGAGGCGGGGATGGAAATTGCCGCATCCTCGGAATGCGGCAATCGGTGGGTGTATGGTCTTTCTTTGCTCAGTCTCTTGCAAGAATGGACAGGGTCCGGTCATCCGGCTTCCCGTCAAAGTATTTGTCCAGCACTTTCTGGAACACATCGAAATCACTGACCTGTGCAAACAGGGTCATGGAGGAACGCAGCTTCAGGTCATCGGGGAATCCGAAGACGGCGGATGCGTTGTTGGTATCCAGATCCAGCAGTGCACTGGTGATCTTGATGAGGTTGCCGCCCAGATACGGATCTGCCAGAAAGTCCTTGGCTTCCTGCAGGGACCGGATGGCATAGTACTGGGAAGTGGGAGTCACGCCGAGACCGTGGATCTGCGGAAAGATGTACCACATCCAGTGGCTGCGCTTTTTCCCGTTCTGTATCTCAGAGAGCGCTGTGGCAAAACTGCTCTGCTGTGCGTCGGTGAAACGCTTTAAGTCCGAAACAGTGCTCATAACAATCGTTCCTTTCTAGATTTGCTGCAATTATTATATTATACTGTCCGCAGGGGAAACAATATGTTTTTTCCACAACTTTACCAAAGATTTGACAATCTTTTATGGCTATTCGAACTAGCCGGATCCCACACAGGAGGATGCGAAAAATGTCCTACGCCCCCGTCAGCATTCAGGCATGCGCCGATTATGAGGAAGCGACGGTCCGTCAGTCCATGGGGCTGGTGCTGCGCCAGATGGACGCCCTGAACTTCGTCCGTCCCGGAATGACCGTTGCCGTCAAGGTCAATCTCGTCTCCGCGGCAAAGCCGGAGGAAGCCGCCACCACCCACCCCGCACTGGTGCGGGAGCTGTGCCGGCTCATCACGGAGAAGGGCGCCCGGGCCGTGGTGGGAGACAGTCCCGGCGGACTGTACAGCCGTGCGGCTCTGCGGGGCATCTATCAGGCCACGGGGCTTCATGCGGTGGAAGAGGTCGGCGGTTCCCTCAACGACAATTTTGAGGTGCGGGACGCGGTGGATCACGATGCAGCGGTGCTGCACACCTTTCCCTATACCGCCTGGCTGGAGGAAGCGGATGCCATCATCTGCTTTGCCAAGCTGAAGACCCACGCCATGATGGGGATGACCTGCGCCGTGAAGAACATGTTCGGCGCCATCCCCGGCACGGCAAAATCCGAATGCCACATGCGCTTTCCCCGGGAAGACCTCTTTGCGGACATGCTCATCGATCTCAACGAGCACTTCCGGCCGGCGCTCTATCTCGTGGACGCGGTGGAGGGCATGGAAGGCAACGGCCCTACCGCCGGACATCCCCGGCATATCGGCTGCATCATGGCCTCCCGCAGTCCCTACAGCATGGACGCGGTGTGTGCCGGGATCATCCAGCTCTCCTCCAGCCGGATCCCCACGCTGCGGCGGGCAGCCGCCCGGGGGCTGGGACCGGAGGACGGCGACGAGGTCCCCGTTCTGGGAGATTCCCCCAGCCTGTTCCGCGTGTCGGATTTCGATACCAGCGCCGCCCCCCGGGATCTGAGTTTCTCCTCTCCCGGACTCACCGGCAGGGTGCGGGGAGCGGTGATGAAAATGACCATGACCACCCGCCCCGGTGTCCGGAAGGCCCAGTGTATCGGCTGCGGGAAATGCAGCCAGGTGTGTCCGGCCGGGGCCATCACCATGACGGACGGTCTTCCCCGCATCGACCGGGACCGCTGTATCCGCTGCTTCTGCTGTCAGGAGTTCTGTCCCAAGGGCGCCATGCAGGTCCGGCGGACGCTTCCCGGCCGCATCGTACACGCGGTGAGCGTCCGGGGAAAACCATGATTTTCCACAAGTTTTTCGGATTATAATGGAAAAAATCACGGTTTTGGGAAAACCGGTCCCTTTTCCGTTGACACCTTTTTTGCACCTGACGTAAAATAAATATCAAAGAACAACATCCGACTCTTTTCGTTTGTAGGGAGGTAATTATGAAAGGCGTACTGCAGATCGTGATCAAAGTCCTCTGCCTTCTCGTAGGCATCGCAAGCTTTGCCTATGTCATCGAGAAGAAGGTCGAGGGTGTCAATAAATACATCTTCATGGGAGTGGGAGCTCTCGTCACCCTGTTCGGCGGACTGTTTGATCTGGTGATCCCCAGAAAACGGTAACACCGTATACGGCGTGATGCCGAAAAGGAAGAGGACTGCGGATAATGTACCGCAGTCCTCTTCCTTTTTTTCCGATCAGACTTCCTCAAAGGAAGGATCGTCGTCGAATTCCGGCTCCTCGTCTCCCAGAGTCTCCTCCAGAAGCTGCAGGAGCTCAAAGACCTCATCCTTGGTCATGGAAATGCCTTTTCCCATCTTCTCATGATCCGGGGCCCAGTCCCGGAGATCATACTTGGGTTCTCCGCCGTTCCAGGATACCAGGTTCAGTTCCCGGGTCCAGCCGGCGCGGTTCTCGGAGATCACGCCCAGTTCTTCCACGATCTCATAACGAAATTCAGCCATGATTCGCACCTCTCTGTTTTCTCATTTGTCCACAACATCATAACAAGACTTTTTCCATCCTGCAAGATGCAATCAGGGAGAGCCGTTTCCGTTTTTTCCGCTCTCCAGCAGCTGCCGCAGTTTCTCTGCCAGTTCCGGGTGTTCCTGCTCCAGACGTTTCAGGTGTTCCAGGCGTCTCCGTATCATCTGCTGATAGGCTTCCCGGTTCCGTATCCTCAGCGCCTCCCCGTGGGTCTTCCGGTATTCCTTCAGCTTCCGCAGTGCTCCGGGATCCACATGTTCCAGTTTCTCTTCGACCACATCCCGGCGTTTTTCCAGTTCCTCTCCGATGGTCTCCCGGCTCAGACCGGTCTTTCCCGCCAGTTCATCCAGGTGCATCTCCAGCCGGTCCAGGATCTCGTCTTCATCCATGAGCGCAAGCCTTCCGAAGGAGCTCTTCTCCAGTGCCTCCGCCAGATGGTCCGGCCGGGCGCCTCTGGACGCATCCCCGCTGTGTTCGATCATTTCCCGCACCAGTTCCTCCTTGAACCGGTCGCTGTCCTGTCCGAAGGCCCAGTCCATTTCCGCCTGGGTATTGTCCACGGGCCGGATGGTGTGAAGGATGCTGCGAAGCCGCTGCCGGATCAGGTTCTCCCGATCCTCCCCGTCCATGACATAGGGCGGCGTGAACCCTGCGTCCCGCAGTGCCAGCGTTACGGTCATGCGTACCGTCCCCTGCCGCACCAGCTCTTCCGCTCCGTAAATACGCAGCAGATCATTGACTTTTCCGGAGTGTCCCGCCAGATAGAAACGGATGTTCCGCCCCTTCAGCTCCTCACTGAACTCCAGAAGCCGTTCCGCCGCAGTGATGTCGATACTGCTCACCGCCCCGGTATCCGCCACCACCGTGGTGGTATCCGGCTGGATCGCGTCCTCGATATCCGACTCAAAATCATCGATATTGGCAAAGAACAGATTGCCGCCGAACCGGTAGATCACCACATGTTCGATGGTGCGGGCATCCCGGTTCCTTTCCAGATCATAGAAGTCCGTCTTCCCGGGGATGATGCCGAGGAAGCTCTTGGGAGGCGCCACCGCGCGGATGATCACTTCCAGGAAGGACAGGATCACACCGATGACGACACCATAGACCGTGCCGAAGATCAAAACTCCGAACAGTGCCGCAAGGTAGATATAGAATTCATTTTTGCTGGTCTTGTACAGCTTCCGTCCCAGATCGAACTCGCAGGCACCGTACAGGGCGCACACCACGATGGCCACCAGGACCGGAACCGGCAGAAACCGGATAAAGCCGGTACAAAACAGCAGGATGACCCCCATGACAAGGAACGCGGAGATGCTCATCCACTGGGATCTGCATCCGAACTGGCGTACGATCCCGGTACGGCTGATACTGCCGTTCACCGGACAGCAGCCGGTAAAGGCAGCCACGAGGTTTCCCAGCGCGTAGGCGAGGATCTCCTTCTGGTTATCCAGCCGGTAACCGTCTTCCCGGGCGAATCCGCCGGAGGCCAGCAGGGTCTCGGAAGTGATCACCACTGCGATGGTCAGGGCGGAGATGGCAAGATCCGCAAACCGGAATCCGCCCAGCCCGGGCATCATCAGTTTCGGCAGTCCCGGCTGCGCGGCAGGCAGCAGACGCACCCCATACCGGTCGATATGCAGCAGGACCGTCAGCAGGACTCCCGCTGCCATGACGGCCACGGACATGGGAAACCGCGGCCACTTTTTCCTGCCCAGCTGGATCACGGCGATGGAACACACCGCCAGGATAAGGGACAGAAGGTTAAAGGAGGACATTGCCGTGGTCACGATATGCCGGAGCAGATGGAACAGTTCTCCCGTTCCGGTATCCCCGCCGTAGAGCTTCGGGATCTGCATGAGGATGATCTCCACGCAGATACCGGTGACAAAACCGCCCACCACCGGCCGGGAGATGTAGCGGACGATCTTTCCCGCCCGGAGAAGAACCATAATACCCAGCCAGAAAGCGGTCATCAGGGTGATCATGGGAACGATCTCCATCGCTGCCGCACTGCCGTTTTCCACGGCCAGTTTTGCCAGGATCCCTCCTACCAGCGCCGCCGGTGCGGCATCCACGCCGAACACATAGTTCCTTGACGAGGTGAACAGTCCGAACACCAGGATGGGAAACAGCGATCCGTACAGGCCGAAGATCATGGGAAGCCCTGCCAGCTGTGCGTATCCCATGGAAATGGGAATGGAGACCAGTGCCACGATGACCCCGGCCAGAAGATCCCGGATATTAAAGGTTTGAATAAATCGTTCTTTCATTTTTACGCAAAGCGGTCTGCGCCGCTTCTCCTTGTCGTCAGTGACTCCATTTTAATGGATGGGCGGAAAACAATCCACTGTTTCTTTCCCGATCCACATGACAAAAGGCCTCCGGCAGATCACAGTCCGCCGGAGGCCTTCGATTCAACACTTATTTCTACTGCAGGATATCCGCGAGGATATCCACGCATTTGTCCGGTCCCAGGAATCCGGAATCCAGACAGATATGATAGTGGCTGTAGTCACTCATTTCCGAACCGGTATAGAGTTTGCAGTAGGTCTCACGCATGGTATCCCGCCGATGGACATACTTCCGCAGATCCGTATTGCCGTTTTCTCCCAGTTCCGCCGCCCGCTGGATCCGCTTTTCCAGATCCGCGTACAGGAACACATGGAAGGCGGGGATGCCCGCTTCCGACAGGACATGGTTGGCACTGCGACCCACGATGATGCAGGGCTCCTGGGACAGTTCCAGGATGACCTTGCTCTCTGCGGCGAAGATCCCGTCGTAAGAGCTGGAATATACGGTGGCATTGTTGAGAAAACTGTTCCAGAACCTGCTTCCTTTCGAGATATCCTCCCCTTCGCGGATGATATCCTCTTCCGCATATCCGGAAGACTCGGCGGTCTTCTTGACGAAGTCTCTGTCGTAGTACGGGATCCCCAGACGTTCCGACAGTCCCTTCGCCACGGTTCTTCCGTAGGCAGCATATTGTCTGCTGATGGTGATCAAAGGATATGCACTCATATTCCATTCCCTCCACTCGATCTGTTTGTCGCGTTTTTTCTGATGAGAGAATTATACCATTCCGAAAGGAAAAGTACAATTCTCCGTTCGTTTTCTCTCCGGAAGGATCTTCCCTTCCGCCCGGAGGATGTTATTTCCTGTTTTTCCCTCTAAAAAGTTTAAAATATTTGAAATAACAACAGTTATTGCGTATTTTTTGAAGAAAAAAATTGAAAAAGTCGGCGTCAGGTGATTCAAATTCCTGCCGCCGTATAGTAGAATGGACACAACGAAGAAAAGGAGAGGATGATTTCAATGATAATTTACTGGATCCTTCTTGCTCTCGGTGCGGTCCTGCTGCTGATGTATATTCCGGCCAAACTGAGAAAATATGATGTCAAGGAGCTTCTCCTCAAGACATTCACTTCCGTCTGTTTCTGTTTCATCGCCGTCTTTCTGGCGTATCTGATCCCGTGGGGCACACCGGCAAGAGCCTATGCCTTCTTTGTCATCGGCGGTCTGCTGATGGGACTGCTGGGGGATGTGTGGCTGGATCTCAAATTCATCTACCCGGAGCATGACCGGACCTATACCTTTGCCGG
Organism: Oscillospiraceae bacterium; assembly: GCA_902802565.1. Classification (GTDB taxonomy): domain Bacteria; phylum Bacillota; class Clostridia; order Oscillospirales; family Oscillospiraceae; genus UBA2922. Next base: position 44,557 of record CADCMP010000001.1, on the reverse strand, counting down.
GTTCTATTCCTTCTTTGCCGGTCATGTGCTGTTCATTCTCGGCATGATCATCAACTACGGAGATCCGTCCCGGCTCGGATACATCATCATTCCCATCATCATCGGGTTTGTCATCGGCATCATCAATGGGTTCATGGGTAAGATCATGAAGCTGGACTACGGCATCTACCGTCCCATCGTCATGGGTTACGGTGGGATCCTGTTCAGCATGACGCTTCTGGCGGGCAGCCTCGCATGGATGCATGACTTCCAGTTCATGACCCTGAACTTCATGTTTATCGGCGGGATCTTCTTCCTGATCTCCGACCTTGTGCTCAGCCAGACTTACTTTGCCGGCAATGAGAGTAAGGGCGTCATCATCGCAAACTATCTGACCTACTACCCGGCCCAGTTCATCATTGCAAGCAGTCTGCTGTTCATCCGCTGAGACGGCGCAGCACTTTCAGGCGGTCTCATGACCGCCTTTTTTCATGTTTTTTCGCTGCACGGAAAACAGATCCTGCAGCCGACTAATGGAAGAGAAAACAAAAAGAAAGAGAGATTGTATCCAAATGACTACATGGATCAAACGAATCATTGCCGCCGTGATCGCACTGGCGATGGCCGTGGGAGGGTTTCTGCTTTTCGGCCCGAAGACCATCCGGGGATCGGATTTCCCCACGGTGTTCGTGCACGGTTACACCGGCTGGGGACACTATGATATCCACAACGAGGACATCGCCTATTTCGGTCTGACCACCGGAAGCCTGGAAGACGCCCTCAACAAGAAAGGATACGATGTGCACATGGCCTCCGTCGGTCCCCTGTCCAGCGCCTGGGACCGTGCCTGCGAACTGTATGCCCAGCTCACCGGGACGCGAGTGGATTACGGTGCGGCACATGCAAAGAAATACGGACATGAACGCTACGGGGAGGACTTCTCCTCCGAGCCTCTTCTGGGAGACTACAAGTGGTCCTCCGACCACAAGGTCAATCTCATCGGCCACAGTTTCGGCGGGACCACCAGCCGTCTGATGGAGGATCTTCTGGCGGACGGTGCTCCGGAGGAAGTTGCCGCATGTGATGCGGACGGAACGGAAGTCAGCCCGCTGTTCACCGGCGGGCATGGCGACTGGGTCTTTTCCATCACGATCCTTGCTACTCCCAGCAACGGAAGCACGGCCACTCACATGTCCTCTTCCGGGTCTTCCGCCACCTCTTCCGCGGCAGAGAACAAGAACTATCAGGCACATCTGGAGCATTTCGGGATCCAGTCCGACGGGCATACCAGTGAGTCTGCAGTGGCGCAGGCCATCAGCGCTTCCGGTTTCTACAGCCACAACGACAATGCGCTGGCGGATATGCGCGTGGAACGGGCCACAGACATGAATGCATCCATCGAAGTACAGCCGGACGTTTTTTATCTGTCCTATTACGGATGCCGGACGGAGGAAGACCCCGCCACCGGTAATCAGGTGCCCGCGGAGAACATGATCACCTATCTCCGGGATCTTGCCGCCGCCATGGGCCGGTTCACGGGAACAACTCCCTCTTCCTATACCGACGGATTCGGGGAGTATGCAGTGACGGTCCCCGTCATTCCGCAGACCATGGGACCGGAATGGCAGGCAAATGACGGCATGGTCAATGTATACTCCGGTCGTGTTCCCTATCATCTGGATGAGAAGGGTGAAAAGGTCTTCGACCCCAGCACGGACTATGCCGACGGGATGGTGATCCTTCCCGGGCAGTGGACCGTCATGCCTCAGCTGGACTTCGATCATCTCTCTGTCATCGGAGGAATCTTCAACGAAAAAGGAGCCGATGTCCGACTGCTCTACTATGGAATGATGGATCGGATCTGGTCTCTGAAACGAAAGAAATAACAGCCCAACAAAAAACAGACCGCGAACTGACGATTCGAGCAGTTCGCGGTCTTCTTTTTCCGAGCTAGGATTATTCGTATTCGATGGTTCCCGTGGGCTTCGGAGTCAGATCGTAGAGAACACGGTTGACTCCCGGCACTTCGCTGGTGATTCGTGCAGTGATATGCTGCAGGAGTGCGAAGGGAACATCCTCCACCGTTGCGGTCATGGCGTCTCTGGTGTTGACGGCACGGATGATGACGGGCCACTCAAAGGAGCGCTTGTCATCGCGGACACCGGTGGATTTGAAATCGGGAACGACGGTAAAGTACTGCCATACCTTTCCTTCCAGTCCGTTCTTGGCAAACTCTTCACGGAGGATCGCATCGGATTCACGCACCGCTTCCAGACGTTCACGGGTAATGGCGCCGGGGCAGCGGACGCCCAGTCCGGGGCCAGGGAAAGGCTGACGATAGACCATGCCGTCCGGCAGGCCAAGTTCCTTGCCGACAACGCGGACTTCATCTTTAAAGAGGAATTTGATGGGCTCGACAAGTTCAAAGGTGAGGTCTTCCGGCAGTCCGCCCACATTGTGGTGTGCCTTGACCACGCCGCTCTCCAGAATGTCCGGGTAGATGGTTCCCTGTGCCAGGAATCGGATATCATCCAGCTTTCTTGCCTCTTCCTCGAAGACGCGGATAAATTCGCCGCCGATGACTTTTCTCTTCTGTTCGGGATCGGTCACTCCGGCCAGCTTGTCCAGGAACCGGTCGGTAGCATCCACGTAAACGAGGTTGGCATTCATCTGGTTGCGGAACACCTCAATGACCTGTTCCGGCTCGCCCTTGCGCAGCAGTCCGTGATTGACGTGCACACAGGTGAGCTGCTTGCCCACTGCCTTGATCAGCATGGCAGCCACGACAGAAGAATCGACGCCGCCGGACAGTGCCAGAAGCACCTTTCCGTCACCGATCTGCTCCTTCAGGGCCTTGATCTGTTCGTCGATGAACTGCTGTGCCAGTTCCGGGGTCGTGATCCGTTCCATGTTCTCTGGACGTTTGTTGTCAGCCATTTGCATATCCTCCATTCGTAATCTATATCAACAGTTTTTCTAATTTTATCATTTCTCCCCCCTTCTTAGTAGTGGAAAACGGGAAAAATAATCCCCAAAATTTCCGGTTGGAAGGGGAACACTTTTGTGATGCTTGCGTGGATGCGGTACCTTTTCGGAAACCGCAAAGTGTTGTATACTGGGTCTAATTTGTGAAGAGAGGATTTTATAATGGATTTATCCCTGGCTTTAATGTCCAATATTGCCGTCATGCTTATCTGGGTGCTGGTGGGATATCTTGCGGTAAAGCTCTCTGTTTTAAAAACGGAGGACAGCAGGCTGCTGTCCAGCCTTACCATTTATATCTTCTGCCCCTGTATGATCCTCATGGCGTTTCAGATTGATCTGACTCCGGAGCGTCTTCACGGCTTCCTCTATGCCATGGCTTTTGTTTTTGTAATCTACATCGTATGGATCGTGATCACCCAGCTGATCAAAAAGCCTCTGTCTCTGGATCCCGTGGACACCACTTCCCTGGTCTATTCCAACGTAGGTAATCTGGTCATTCCTCTTGTCAGCATGACATTGGGAGAAGAAATGACCTTCTATGCCGCCGCAATTCAGGTGCCTTTCAATCTTCTGTTCTGGACCCACGGAAACTCCATCCTGCAGGAACAGGCCGGTGTCAACTGGGAAAAGCTTCTGAAAAACATCAATCTCATCGCCGTATTCCTTGGCCTGATACTCCTGGCCCTTCAGGTCCGGATCCCGGAAATCATGAAAAAGACTCTCAACGGTCTGTCAGCCTGTGTGGCACCGTGTTCCATGATGTCTGTCGGTCTTGTCCTTGCCGGCACTTCCGTGAAGAATATTTTCACCTGCAAAAGGGCATACGGGATACTGCTGGGTCGTCTCATCGTCTTCCCGCTCATTGCCCTTGGGATCCTCTGGTGCAGCGGTCTTCTGAACCATCACCCGGAGCTGACCGGCATCCTCCTGATCTCATTCATGTCCCTGGCAGCGCCCACCGCTTCCAATGTCGCACAGATGGCGGTAATCTATGATCAGAGAACTACGGAAGCCAGCATATACAACATCCTCAGCCTGTTCTTCTGTGTCCTTACCATCCCGATCATCATCTGGGTATATCAGGCAATATTTATGTGATCTCAATAAAATGATTAAAGCCTTCGGTTCCAGTGAACCGAAGGCTTTTCATTATTTGTTCGAATGAAGGATTGATCGTTCCACGTCCTGCATGGTCCTGCGGTACAGGAACCATGCGATAATTACACTGATTACTTCCGTAATGGGAACTGCCGCCCAAAGCACATTGAGACGGTGGAATACCGCCGAGAGCAAAGCAAAGGAAGCCACGATCACCACAAACTGCCGGAAGACATTCAGCAGCAGCGTATCCATGGGGTGTCGAAGTGCCTGCATGGATGCGGAAGCTATGATGCTCAATGCGCCCAGCGGCAGGGAGATGCAGACGATGCGAATCGCCGGTATTCCGATAGCCAGCATCGCTTCCGATGCACTGAACAGATGCAGGACGCCGCCCGGGAGCAGTTCCAGAAGGATCATTTCCGTCACCGTAAAGATCAGCACCCACAGGAATGCCAGCCGGGTGGTCTCGTGGATTCGATCCGGCCGCTTATTTCCCAGATTATAGGACAGGATGGGAATCATGCCGTTGTTCATGCCAAAAACAGGCATATAGGCGAAATTTTGAAGCCTGATCCAGATCCCGTACACCGCCGTGGCTGTTGTGCTGTAAACCAGCAAAATCTGATTGATCACGAAGGTGGTAGCGGAGTGCAGTCCGATGGTAATCATGCTGGGCAGTCCGGTCTTCAGGATTTCCTTGCACTCCGGCGCCGGACGCATCTGGCGGATATCGAAATGAATGGATCGGTTGATCTTCCTGTTCAGCCAAGCCGCTAACACCGTGGCTAAAAGCTGTCCAACAACGGTGGCCACTGCTGCGCCGGCAATACCCATGCGGGGAAACGGTCCCAGCCCGAAGATCAGGAGAGGGTCAAAAACGATATTGAACACCGCTCCCGCTCCCTGACAATACATAGCATGACGGGCATATCCGGAGGCCACCAGCATCTTTTCAAAATACTGTCCGAATAGGACTCCGGCAGACAGGCACATGACGATGGTCAGATAAACCGTGCCTCCCTGTACGATTTCCGTGACATCCGTCTGCATCCGATAGAAGGTGGAGGGAAGAAATATTCCAAGAACCAGAAAGATCAGTGTCGCCGTCCCATTCAGGAAGATCCCGGAATTGGCGATCTGGTTGGCAGTCCGACCATCTCCCTGCCCCAGATACCGTGGAACGAGAGCGGTAATACCCGCAGCAATCCCAACCCCGATAGCATTGACGATCTGCTGGATGGGGAATGCCAGTGATACCGCAGTCAGCGCATTCTCCGACAGCATGGCCACAAACATGGAGTCGATAATATTGTACATCGCCTGAATGAAAAAAGAGATCATCATGGGGATGGACATGGATGCCAGCAGTCGTCCACACGGCATGGTACCAAGCTTGTTCTCATTGTGGATTTCCCCCATATTCTCTCCTCCTTTTCAAAAGCGTTATATTCTCTTTTATTATGGCAACATTTTTGCTTCAGAGCAAGAAAAAAGACCTTTGTCCGATTCCCGGACTGCTCTTCCCATCCCCCTTGCAATACGGTATAATGACTCCATTCCATTGGAAAAGAGAACGGTTCATGAATCAAGCCCCATTACAACTGGATACGGAGCTTCTGCTCCAGTGGTACGACACCAGGAGGCGCATCCTTCCCTGGCGGGAGGATCCCACACCCTATCATGTGTGGATCTCGGAGATCATGCTGCAGCAGACAAGGGTGGATGCCGTAGTCCCCTATTACGAACGTTTTCTGGCAGCACTGCCCGATGTAAAAGCCCTGGCAGATGCGGAAGAAGAAGTCTGCCTGAAACTGTGGGAAGGACTGGGCTACTACAGTCGGATCCGTAACATGCACAAGGCAGCCCGTCAGATCATGGATGAATACGGTGGACAAATTCCCGGTACTTCCAAGGAATTGCAGAATTTGGCGGGAATCGGTCGGTATACATCGGAAGCCATTGCTTCCATTGCTTTCGGAGAAGTGATCCCCTCTGTGGACGGAAATCTTCTGCGCGTCTTTGCCCGGCGCACAGAATATGAGGAGAACATCAAATCCCCCCAGGCCTTAAGAGATGCCGAGGTATTTTATTCCCAGCGCATCTCCCTTGACCGACCTGGAGACTATAATCAGGCCGTCATGGATCTGGGCGCTACGATCTGTCTTCCCAACGGGGAACCCCTGTGTGAACAATGTCCGTGGAACTGTCTTTGCCAAGCACATTCCTCCGGTACAGAACTGAGTTATCCCGTGGTTCCGCCGAAAAAGGCCCGCACGGTCAGTCAGCACACCGCCATTCTTCTCCGTTTCGATAATCTGGTCCTGTTGGAGCATCGGCCGGAGGACGGACTACTTGCGGGACTTCCCGGCTTTCCCATGCTGGACGGCCATCCGACCGAAAAGGAGCTGAAAGCAACGCTTTCCTCCGCAGCCACCGGCCTTCAAATCCTGATGCGAAAATCCTACCGCCATATATTTTCTCACCGAGAGTGGGAAGTGCAGGTATTGGAAATTCTGTGCAGCAGTCAGAATGAGTTCGAAGTTGCCGCAGCCGCGCTGTTTCCCGGCATCCAAACGATAACGGCGGATATTTCCGAGATCCGCACCCGGTACTCCATCCCTACCGCCTTCCGTCCCTGCATTCAGTATCTTCAGACATAAAAAAAGCCTTCCGAAAAACGGAAGGCTTCTGCTTTTTCGTTACATCTTCCGGATACAGGCTCGCAGAAGTAAGGAAAACTTACCGCTGGCCGCCTTTGCCGCGTCCAGCACTTCCTTTTCGCTGAGCGGCTGATCCAGTATTCCTGCTGCCATATTGCTCAGCAGTGTAAATCCCAGCACCTGCATTCCGCAGTGCGATGCCGTGATGGCTTCCGGAACAGTACTCATGCCCGCAGCATCACCGCCCAGAACGGACGCTGCCCGGATCTCTGCCGGTGTTTCATACTGAGGTCCCGGGAAATAGAAATACACTCCTTCACGCAAATCTATCTCCAGTTCCCCTGCCGTCTTGCGGGCAAGTTCCTGAAGTTCTCGTGTGTAGATATGGGAAGAATCCGGGAACCTGCATCCAAATTCCTCGATGTTTTCTCCCCGAAGAGGAGAATCCAGGAAAAACTTGATATGATCGGTAATGAGCATCAGTTCTCCGGCATGCCAGTCTCGATTGATGCATCCGGCTGCATTGGTAAGGATCACCTTCTCACATCCCAGAAGCCGCAGCACCCGAATGGCCCAGGAGACTTCCTGCAGGGAGTATCCCTCATAATAATGAAACCGCCCCTGCATTGCCGCGACATTTTTTCCTTCCAGTCTGCCGAACACCAGCTGTCCCTTGTGTCCCGGAGCTGTGGAGACGGGAAAACGGGGGATCTCATGATAAGGAACAATCACCGGTTCCTCCACTTCATCGCCTACGTATCCCAGTCCGCTTCCCAGCACCAGTGCGATTTCTGGCCGGAAGGAACCGATCTTCTCCTTAATGAATTCGGCACTCTCCATATATTCCTCAATGGTCGCCATGACGAACCCTCCTTATGATCTCCATTCTTTTGATTTCATTATAATTATCCCATAAAGTTTTTTCCATACCCATCCATCTTCTCATTGTGATTTCATCTTCTGAACGCTATAATGCATAGTCAGAAAGACAGAAAAGCGAGGAACGATCATGTCTCTTTTCAAGAAACGGCCTTCCGAAACTCCGGCCGCTCCGGCCCAGCCGGAAGCCGTGAAAAAAACATACGGCAGCAAAATGCCTGTGGTGGATGCCAACATCTGCAATGTATGCAGAGCCTGTGTCTATCTGTGCAGGAATGAAGTGTTTGACAAAAGCTATCACCGAAGCAATCCCGTCGTTATCCACGAGGATCGATGCGAAGATGGATGCACCCTGTGCGCCGACCGTTGCCGGCCTCATGCGATTTCCTTTCAGGATCGATAAAAAGCGTTCCTCCGGTTCAAAAACCGGAGGAACGTCTTTTTTGTACATATTTCGACTCAGTTATAAATAAGTTTCCTCATCTCTTCCGTCGCCATGCGATGTCCCCTTACATGGGCCTTGGCAAACCAGAATGCCATTTTTTCCCGATCCTGTTCAAAGGCATCGGCACATCGTCCCAGCTCATACATGGCAGTCCGTTCTCCTGCGGTTGCAGCATCGGCATACATCTTGACGGCCAGATCGCCGTCCGGTGGAAGCCCTGTTCCTGCCATATGCAGATCCCCGCAGCGTTTCATGGCATAGGGTTCCTCGTGAGATGCCGCAATACGGTATACTTTTCCCGCATTCTCCATGTTGCCGTTTCCTTCGTAGATAGCCGCCAGCGACAGTTCCGCCATGGCATCTTCCTTCAGTGCATTCTGTGTCAGCTGATAGACGGTATCATAATCCCGTGCTCTGGTTGTCAGTCGCAGTACCAGCATACCGCAGTCCCGCTGCAGTTCGGTAAAAGCTTCCGGCAGTTTTGCGGGATCCGCCGGACATCCGCTGCCCTGCCACAGATCCGACAGGATATCCAGCTGAAAACCGGCATCTTCATGTCCGTACAGTTTAGCCATCTGATACCAGTATGCTGCCGGCGCATTGTATCCAAGCTGTCGGTAAGACCGCGCCAGCTCCACCTGTGCTTCGGTGCAGGCCTTTTCCGCTGCCGTCCGAACACACCGGAACCACCTAAGATCTCTCTGGCTGTCGAGACTCAGAACACTGGAATGGGGAATGGTCTGTGCCAAACCCCAAAATGCTTCTCCAATCTCGTATTCCGCAGCGAACTCAAAGTGCTTCCGCGCCTTGCCCACATCACTGTTGCGGAAATACTGTCCCAGCACCACAGCAGCCTCCGGATATCCATAGTCCTCCAGTTCCTGGAGTTCCTCATATCCGCGATCAATGGTTTCAGGATTCATCGTATGAAGGACTGCCTGTCCGAATTTCCGGTCTTCCGTACTGATATCTACAATCATCCGTTTTTCCTCATCCTACTTGGTCTGTGCTTCTTAGCATATCATACATCCCCGAGGGGAAACAGTGTGAATAGTCACAAAAAACCCTCTTCCGTCCTATCAGAGAGATGGAAGAGGGCAAAAAAATACAGGCACTATATCGATGGATATCAGTGTCTGCCCTGTTCGATTATTTCTTCAGCGGATCATGTCTCCACGATCTTGGGAAGGTCGGTACGGTATAACTCGTCCACGGACACTCCCAGGACACTGCTGATAGCGATGTAGTCCTCTGACGAAATATGATAGGCAGCACTGTCGGGATCGGAATTTTCCATCATCAGCACACTGTGGATCCCGGCACGGCGGTCCAGATCACGCTGGCTCAATCCGCTCTTGATACGGTAATACTTCACTGCGTTCATATGTTGGCACCTCCTGTTTCTTATTTCGCACGTTCTGTGCGATGGACCGACTTTCATCGATCACCACGGATTATAACACGTTCCTTCGCTTTGTCAAATTAAACATTTGTGAACAATTATTTTTGTGCATTATATACTAATCCTCTGTGGTCACATAAAAATCTGCATCTTTCCCACGGAATACAAATAATAAACGGGTACCGTCCTCGCAGCATTGCTGACGGTACCCTCTGTTATTATTCATCCAGCAAATCCAGCATGTCCTGGGGATTCTCCCCCGGCTTCACTTTGCCCAGCGCCTTCACGATGACGCCATCCTCATCTATGAGATAAGTAGTTCGCACCGTTCCCATGACGGTCTTTCCATACATGTTTTTCTCTTTCCACACATCATAGAGCATGTGGACTTCCTTTTCCGGGTCTGCCAGAAGAATATAGGGCAAACCGTATTTCTCCGCAAACTTCCGATGAGACTCCACTGTGTCCTTACTGACACCGATGACCACTGCTCCCCGTTCCATGAACTGAGGATGCCGTTCGGCAAAAGAACATGCCTGCTTGGTACAGCCGGAGGTATTGTCCTTCGGATAGAAATACAGGACGACCTTCTTCCCCTGAAAACTGCTCAGGGTCACATTATTGCCGTGCTGATCCTGCAGTGTGAACTCCGGCGCTTTGGTTCCGACTTCCAGCATATCTGTAACCTCCTTATGATCCGTATTGCTTTTCCGGAACTCTCTCTTTTTTGTCCTTTTTCCGCATGTGATACAGTCTCATAATGGAAACCAGTCCGATACCGCAGGTAACTGCCTGCGTGATACCGGACACATAGTCGCGGATGGCAAATCCGAAGATCCCCCAAAGGACACAGTTAAACAGAAAGCTCCACTTGATCGCCATAATATCCTGTAGATAATAGTTGCATATGGCAAGGATGACCGTGGCTACAAGGGGAAGAAGTCCCAACACACCCAGATTATTCACGGCCAGGCCGAAAACCACGATGAGGCCGGAGAAGATCCACATCATCCGGCGATCATACCGTTCGGTCATCACGAGATAATTCCGCAACACCGACAGTGTCAGTGTACTCAGCTGCGTCCATGCCTGAAAAAAGACGGCGGATATGCACAGAGTCAAAGCCTCCAGGATCTGAAAGAGATATGTACTTTTCTTCGTGTTGACCCAACAGCTGAGAATCAGAAAAACCGATGCCAGCATGGAGATCATATTCCCGATCAAGATCCGGTCCATGTGATCCACCCTTTCTGCAACAATCAGAATTATACTGTGGTCTTCCGTTAAAAGCAACGTGAATCCGGAATGAAAAAATACAACAGGCCCGCCAGATGGCGGGCCTGTTGCGTTCCAAAAGCAAAAGTAAAAGAGGTTCGAAGGACCACGCCTTCGATTGAGAGGAAATGCGGTAAGCACAACGGCTGCGGCGCGAAGAAGGAAAAGGGGTAATGTGACAATCGTATATAGAGGGGGAGGGTACGTCACAACCACTGTACTTAGCCACACGTCAAAGATTTTTTCTTTGACACCTTAATATATACCACATTTCTTCTTCATTTGGTAGTATTGTATAAAAAATATCATACGATTTGTATAATATGCTCATTTGTCAACTTTTCTCTTTTTCCAATAGTGGGTAATGTCCCCAAAGAATCCAAACTCTATCGGGTTATTCCGAGATTCTCGCTGCCAAACTCCGCAAAAAAGGAGCCCGGTTCCGGGCTCCTGAAACGCTTATCAGAGGTCTGTGACCAGTTCCTCTCTGGTCTTCCGTTCGGTATGACGGGGAGACGGCTGACCGGCCGTATCATCGGATGCATACCCCACAGGGAACAATGCCACCACATCGTATCCCTCCATCTCCGGGAAGAGCTCATGCAGTTTCGGTGCATCGAACCATCCCACCCAGGTAGTATTGAGTCCCAGGTCCTGTGCTTCCATCATAATATGGGTCGCCACGATGGAGGCATCCACATCCGCGTAGTTTTTTCCATCATCGCGGACATAGGCGTCCTCTTCTCTGCATCCCACCGCGATCACCGTTGTGGCACCGTAAATGCAGCGGGTGACCTGATTGACTTTTTCGATACTCTCCTTGGACGAGAGGACCCACAGATGGACCGGCTGGAAGTTCTTTGCTGTAGGGGCTGCCATACCGGCCTGAAGGATCTGTTCCAGTTTTTCCGGCTCTACCAGACGGTTGGAAAACTTCCGGCAGGAATACCGTTCTTTTGCCAGTTCCAGAAATGACATGTCATCTTCCTCCTTCGACTTTTTCTCATTATGAAGTGCAAACAGTGTAATGGCTTCCGCCACGCCGTTATCGGCATTGGACGCCACCACGTAGTCCGCATGGTGTTTCAATACTTCCGATCCGTTGGACATGGCGATACCGAGACCAGAACGGGTGATCATATCAAGATCATTCTTCGAATCCCCGATGGCCATGACTTCATCCCACGCGACCGATTCTTCCTCCAGCAGCAGATCCATACTGCTCCCTTTTGTCACATCCTGTCCGGTGATCTCCAAATTGTGCTCTCCCCCGCTGGTGACGGACAACCGGTCATAGTTTTCCAGAATCTTCTCCGCTTCCTCATAGTCCAGGACACTGCCGTCTCTGGTCCGGATGAAGCTGACGGAGATCTTCAGGATATCCATGTTCCGCCGCCGGATGAAGTGCGGCAGATTGGGGATAAAGAAACTGTGTGTACGAATATAATTCCGGATATCGGAAGGCAGCGGAAGCCGGTCCAGCATCTCTTCCCGGTCGCCCAGGCCGTATTCCATCTGCGCGGCAAAAACATCCGGGTAGACTTCCAGAGCGGACAGTTCATCGATCAGTGCAGATGCCAGCTCCGCCGGCATGGGTCTCTGGCAGATGCATTTTCCTTCCGGCATCTTATAGACTGCGGCACCGTTTAACGCCACGACATAGCGGACACCGATCCCGTTCAGCTGTTCCTCCGGCACTTCCTCAATGGGTCTTCCCGTAGAGATGACGATGACCGTTCCCTGTTTCGTTGCTTTCCGAACTGCTTTCGCAGTGGGCTCATCAATCTGACCTTTGCGGTTGAGCAAGGTTCCATCCAGATCGATGGCGATAAGTTTTATCTTATTCTCCTGCATATTGACCTCAGTAATTTCTGTTTCAGCGGCTTGCTGCAACCATCTGTTTGTTCTGCGTCCTGGTATTTCCAGTCGTTACCCGATGCCGTTTATTTTTTCACATTGACAGAATATCATACTTGCGGTCGGTTCGAAAGGACGAACTTGTCCTTTTTTTAAAAAAAGATGTCTTCCCAGACTATTGGAAAGACATCTCAATCATATTATTAAAATAAACTATCATCACGGTCGAAATCCATACCGAATACAACAGCCGGCAGCTTACAGTGTCGTACGGACGACTTTCGGCCGGTAAGCGGTCTCCTCCAGTTTTTCCAGAATCGCTTTCTTATGCTCCGTTCCGAATGCTTCCATGGTGATACGCAGCTCCACCGCCTCAGAGCGGTTGGTGGTAACGAACTGGTTGTGCTCCAGTTTGATAACATTGGCATTCTCCCGTGCGATGATTCCGGCCACACGCTCCAGTTCGCCGGGACGGTCCGGCAGGAGGATGGACACCGTAAAGACACGGTCACGAAGGATCAGACCCTGCTGCACTACCGAAGACATCGTGATGACATCCATATTCCCGCCGGAAAGGATCGCCACGATCTTCTTATCTTTGCAGTTAAGCTGCTTCAGTGCCGCCACCGTAAGCAGTCCGGAGTTTTCCACGATGATCTTATGGTTCTCCACCATATCCAGAAACGCCATGATCAGATCCGAATCCGGAACGGTGATGATCTCGTCCAGGTTTTTCTGCAGATACGGGAACACATTGCTGCCCGGGGTTTTCACGGCAGTGCCGTCGGCAATGGTGTTGATATTCGGAAGCGTCACCGGTTTTCCTTCCTTGAGGGAAGCTTTCAGACAGGCAGCGCCGTCCGGTTCCACGCCAATCACCTTCACGTCGGGACGAAGCAGTTTCACAAGAGTGGATACGCCGGTGGCAAGTCCGCCGCCGCCGATGGGAACCAGAACATAATCCACAAGGGGAAGCTCCTGCAGAATCTCCATGGCGATGGACCCTTGTCCGGTCGCTACGCCTGGATCATCGAAAGGATGAACAAATGTACTTCCCTCTTCCTCTGCCATACGGAGAGCCTCCTGACAGGCCTCATCATATACATCTCCGTGAAGAACGACTTCCGCTCCCAGGGCCTTGGTGCGGTTCACCTTAATCAGAGGAGTCGTCGTTGGCATGACGATGGTGGCTCTGCATCCAAACTGCTGTGCAGCCAGTGCAACGCCCTGTGCATGGTTTCCGGCAGAGGCGGTGACAACGCCGCGTGCGCGCTCTTCGTCCGACAGTTTGCTAATTCGGTAATATGCCCCACGAACTTTATATGCGCCGGTTCTCTGCATGTTTTCCGGTTTCAGATAGACCTTGTTGCCGCTCTGATTGGAAAAGTAGTCGCTGTAGATCAGCTCGGTAGGAACCGTGACCTCTTTGACCTTCTGACTTGCCTCTTCAAAGGCCGGAAGTGTCAGGAAGTACCCATTGTTCTCTGCCATTCCAATTTCCTCCTCTTATCGTATTCACCACTGCCCGGACGGCAGCGGTGTTGCAGTTCTGATTGCTTTTCCGAATTGCCACGAAAAAGCGAGAGACTTTTCTAACTATAGTACCAAAATTCATTTTTTTCAATACAAACTCTCTCATTGCTGACCGAAACCGGAATGGAATCCTCCGTTTTTTTGCAGAAACGAAAAAAATGCTGCATCCCGGGATGGGATGCAGCATCATATTCATTGGTTATGTTTAGGCTGCCGGCATGAATGCGCCGCAGAAATTCGTAATCATCTGAGCAACTTCGGCTCTGGTGGCGCTGGAGGTGGGAGCAATGTTTCCGTCGGCACGTCCGGAGATCAGTCCGGCACCAACGGCCCAGGCTACCGCCTCTTTGGCATATTCGTGTACGGAATCGGCATCCGGGAATTTCGAGATATCTCCCGGAGTGACTTCGGCAGCTTTGATGTGTTTTGCGTAGGCACACAGAATGGTGGCAAGCTGTTCGCGGGTCACGTTGTCGTTGGGATGGAAGGTTCCGTCTTCAAAACCGGCAACAATCCCGTTTGCGGCTGCCCATGCCACTGCCTTGGCATAATAGCGGGCGGCACTGACATCACTGAACGGTGCTTTGCCGGCATCCGGCTTGCCGGACATGGCATACAGCATCGTGACGATCATTCCGCGGGTCAGACTTGCTTCCGGAGCAAAAGCGGTCTCGGAAATACCGGCCATGTATCCCTTGCCGAGGACGAAGTCCGTCTCTTCATGATACCAGGCTTTGCGGTCAAGGTCTTTGAACTTCGCGCTGGGGCAGGCCTCGAACACAGCAGCGACATTGACATCGGAGCTCGGCATATTGAAGTTGTAGTTTCCTTCCGCGTCCGGAGCGATCATCATCTTATTTCCTCCGCCGGTGGTGAAGGAGATCTCCTTGAAGTCGTGCGTGGCATCCGGTTTTACGGATACGGTCACCGCTTCCCCTGCCTTTGCGGTAGTGCGGGTCGCTTTTACGGTGCCGCCGGGCACGCTGGAGGGAACATTGACTTTAAAGTCTGCACCTTTCACGGAACCCTGTGCACCTTCACCCAGGACGTTCAGGATCTTGTCCGCCATATAGGCGTGGCCTGCGACGGTGGGATGCACCATCAGAGTGAAGTTTGAAAATACGGTGGGATCCATGAAGGACGGGAATTTAAAGGCCTCCGTTCCCATTACGTCGACAAACTTGTATTCGTTGCGCATCTCGCTGCCCATGGAGATGTACGCGTTGACCATCTGAATCATGGGATCCATCATGCGGCCGATCTCAATCAGGGAGGCATCCGTCAGTTTCAGGGTGTTGAACGGATTGTACATGCCGATGGCCAGGATCTCCGCATCTGGGTTGATCTCACGGATCTTTTTGATCAGGATGTTCCAGTTCTTCATATACAGCTGGAAGCCTTCCAGCATATACTGGCCCAGATAGGCAATGGTTACTCCATTGGAGATAAGTGTCGACATGAGAGCTCCCAGTGAACCATACTCCTTGATGGCAGCAGCCACAACGCCGAGTTGTGTGAACAGAGCGGTGTTGCCGGTACCGTTCAGAGCCTCGATCGTGGACTTCATGGAAGAATAGGACAGGATATCATTGTTGGCAAGGTTGATGGTGATCAGATCGGAATTCTTGATCTCATCATAAGCCGTTGCCTGCATGGCTGCGATCTCTTCCGGCTTCATCTGGTCCAGATACTGGAGCAGGAAGTCGCTGAAGAACTGCTCGTCTTCCGTCCATGTATCATACACGGACGGGTCGATCATGCGAAGGGCCTCTACCGTACGGAATCCGGAACGGCACTGAATGTTGAAGTTCTTCACGCCCAGCGTCTGCTCGACGATGGCCGGATAGGAATTATACACATAGTGTCCGTGGGGAGACCAGTACTTCCCATCGGCACCCTGTACAATACCATAGCCCGTGGGAATACTGTCACCCAGGACCGTATAGGTATCATAGGTCTTTTCGGCAGCCGCGGGAACGCCGCTGTCGTCCATTGCGAATACGCTGATCCCGGCGATGCTGACGATCAATGTCAGAGACAGCAGCATGCTGATCAGACGCTTTGTACTTTTTTTCATTCGTTTACTCCTTCTCTATTTTGCTGTGGATCCGATAATAATTGGGGGACGGATCCATCCGGCTCCCGATAGGGGCATCGGCTGAGTCGGTATATCTTCCGAACTATTATAATGTGTCCTGTGACAAATTGTCCAATGGTTTTTTTATTTGCCGAAAGAGTCTGTGGACATTTTGCTGATAATGTAAAATCTCGGATTTTCGCCCAAATTTCCGAAATGCGCTCATCATTTCTTTTCGGATTGTTTTTAATCCAACAATCTTTCAAAATCTGTCTGACTTTTTCCTTGTGTTCCACCTTTTTTCAAAACATCTCCACACGATTCAATTAAAAATTTTTGTGAATTATTACGACACTATTTTCGTTTTTCCCTTCGTTTTTTTCCTGATCCGTGCCTTTTTCGCCCGTCCGGATTGTTGCAAAGATACAGGGTTTTCGCTACAATTGACTTAATCTTTCTTTTTTGGAGGAATTCATTTCAATGGTAGAATTTCGATATGATACTCAGCTTCTCATCGAAGGTCACGATCTGGACGAGGATGAAATCTTTGATTATTTTACGGAAAACTTCGTTGGAGACAGCCTTCTGGCCGTCGGCGATGAGGACCTTATAAAGATCCACTATCACACCAACGAACCGTGGAAAGTGCTGGAGTATTGCTCTACTCTCGGCGAGATCTTTGACATCGTCGTGGAGGACATGGACCGACAGGAACGCGGTCTGAAAGGCTGAAACACCGTTTCCCCGGCGATCCGCCGGGGATTTTCATGCCATTTGATAGACCTTTCTTCTTCAGTATGGTATCATGGCAGAAATCGCAGCAGAAGGAATGTTATTACACACAGACAGGAGATCGTAGTATGTTACATAAAAACCGAATCGTCGTGAAGGTAGGTACCTCCACCCTGACCAATGAACTGGGAAACAGCAAGCTCCGTTCTTTTGAGGATCTTGCTCTGGTGCTCTCCGATGTACAGAACATGGGATACGAGGTTGTACTGGTCTCCTCCGGTGCCATTGCCATCGGCGCCAACAAAATGCACCTGAAGGAAAAACCAACTGACATGCGCATGAAACAGGCGGCGGCAGCAGTCGGACAGTGCAGCAACATGTTCCTCTATGATAAGTTTTTCGGTTATTACGATAAGACGGTGGCTCAGATACTGTTCAATTCCGATGATATCCATCAGGAAGAGAAAAAGGAAAATCTGGCCAACACATTCAACGCACTTCTGGAAAACGGTGTAATCCCTATCGTCAACGAGAATGATTCTGTCAGCTACACGGAGATCCAGTCGGAAGAGCGGCTTTTCGGCGATAACGACAAGCTCTCTGCGGTTGTGGCAGTGCTCTGTCAGGCCAGCAAGCTGGTGATCCTCTCGGATATCGACGGATTCTATGACAAGGATCCCCGTCTCTTCCCCAATGCCATACTCATCGACCGGATCGAAGAGATCACGGAGGAGACACACTCTCTGGCAGGCGGCGTAGGCTCCCGCCGTGGAACCGGTGGCATGCAGACAAAACTGCAGGCTGCAGAGCTTGCTACGGCCCAGGGCATTGACGTGATCATTACCAATGGAAACCGTCCTCAGGCACTTTACGATGTGATTGCCGGCAAAAAGGTCGGTACTCTGTTCGTAGGGAAAAAATAACCTTCGTTTCAGGTAATCGATATGAAATGGGAGAACTTAGGCCGCCGTGATTATGAAAGCCGCACACATGTCCGTGATATTCCGGACGACGAGCTGGTGTGTCGCTGCAGGAATATCACGGCAGGCGAGATCCGAAAGACCATCGGCGAAGGTGCCTCTGCACTGGAACAGCTGCAGGAAAAGACCGGAGCCGGCACCGGCTGCGGTCTTTGTGTCAAAACACTACAGCGTATTCTGGAGTATTCCCAACTGCGGGAACCGGGGCCCGGGGATATTGAGTTTATTGAGAAGCGCCCGCACGGTCTTCCGGAGGAAGAACGTACTGTGGATGAAAAATGCGCGGATCTTCCGGTACTGGAAATACAAACCACGGAATGGGTCGAGCTTCGCTCCATCATGAAAAAGACCGTAACCCGCGGTTTTCCCGATTACTCTCAGGAGGTCAATGAGTGGATCAAGCTGTTCCTTCGCTGGGACCTTGGAGATCCGGAATATGCAGAACACTATACGGAGTTGCAGGATCGTGCTGTGGAGACGCTTTCACGGGACGAGATCCTAACGGTCCTCACCTGGTATATTAAGGAGGAGCGGAAAAGAGCAGGACTCATTGCTCAGGCACTGGAGGATGGCACCCTGCCTGCTTTGACCCAGCGGCTCCACAATATAACAAGTTAAGATTCAGCAAATAAAAATGACGGCCGAAGCCGTCATTTTTTGTTTTATCGGGTTTTTCAGGCCTGTCTTGCCTTCAGCTGATCAATCAGCTCATCACAGACCTCATCCATATCGCCTACGATACCATAGTCACAATAGTTGAAGATCTGGGCGTCCGGATTCTTATCCACCGCAACGAAGACATCGGCGTCAACACCCGCAGTATGGTTTACTGCGCCGGAAACACCAAAGCTGATGTAGAGCTTGGTTTTGACCATAACGCCGGACTGTCCGATCTGCAGTTTGTACGGAAGGATACCGCGGTCAAACAGCGGTCTGGTGCAGCCGATTTTGCCGCCCAGCAATTTTGCCAGAACACGGTAACGCTCCAGATGCTCGGAGTCTTTCAGACCGTTACCGACACATACGATGCAGTCGGCATTGGCGATATCCAGTTCCGGATCCATGTCATCGGGGATGAAATCGATATGTTTGCATCGGATTGCTTCGGGATCAAAACTGATCTCCTCGCAGATCGCCTCCACATTCTCCTTGGCACCTACCGGTGCATACTTAAAGGTGCCCGGACGGATAGTGCCCACCTGAGGACGCATCACCGGTACAGTGATAACGGCCATGATCTTGCCGCCGACTGCCGGCTCGATGAACTGGATATCACCGGTCTCAGGATCATACTCCAGCTCCATGGCGTCGGAGGTGCAGCCGGTATCCAGCTGAACTGCAAACCGGGGCGCGAAATCACGTCCGAAGATGGTGCCGCCGACAAAGATGGCGGACGGATTATATTTGCGGGACAGGACCGTGAACACGTTGGCATACGCATCGGTATTGAAATATTCATAACCGGTACCATTGACATAAATGATTCCGTCCACACCGCATTCTCTGATCTTATCCACTTCTTCGTGAGGAAGATCACTGATGATTACTGCGTACAGTTTTTCGCCGGTTACATCGCAAAGCTTGCGGATCTCACAGCAGAGCTCAAGGCTCACAGGTGCGACGGTCTCGCCATCATGCTCGATGTATACCCACATATTTTTGTAATCAGATTTCTGCATAGTAGGACCTCCTTAGATCGAGCCTTTTTCCGCCAGCAGCTCAACCAGTTTGCTGACGTCGGTTTTCGCGCTGCCGGTGCTGATGATCTGTCCGGGTTCGGGCAGTTCAGGCGGATAGATTTTCGGAACGATGGTACCGGATCCCGGAACACCGATCTTATTCATATCCAGACCGTCGATGTCGTTCTCGGTATAAGTGGTGATCTCAGCCGTCTTGGATGCCAAATAGGCCTTCAGGCTGGGAAGTCTTCCGTAGAAGTTGTCCTTTTCCACCGTAATAAGGCAGGGGAGCGTTGCCTCAACGATCTCCTTGCCGGTCTCCAGAGTACGGGTGGCCTTGATCTTTCCGTCCGTGATTTCTTCAATGCTGTAGCAGCAGGAAATCTGAGATGCGTCAAAACGTTCTGCCAGCTGGGAAGCCATCTGTCCGGTGGCCCCGTCCAGAGACTCTTTTCCGCAGAAGATAAGATCGAATTTGCCCTTCATGTTTGCCGCCATCAGGATCGGGTAGCTTGTGGACAGAGTGTCGGCACCGCCGAAGGGGCGCCCGGTGATCAGGATCGCATCGTCACCGCCCACCGCGAGGCCTTCACGCAGCGTACTCTCTGCCATGGGAGGTCCCATTGTGATCAGAGTGATCTCGCCGCCGTATCTTTCCTTGACCTGAACTGCTGCTTCCAGCGCATTCAGATCCAGGGGATTTGTCAGAGTCGGTACGCCTTCGCGAACCAGGTTGCCGGTTTCCGGATCCATCGTAACAAGGTCAACATCCGGAACCTGCTTGACACATACAAGTATTTTAAGCATAGGTTACTCCTTCCAATAATCGATTATCTAGAAACATGTCGGAATCAGCTGACCAGGGAGCTGTCGCAGACCTTGCCCGGATTCAGAATGTAATCCGGATCGAAGACCTTCTTGATCTCGCCCATAAGCTTGAATACGTCTTCACCAACAGACTCTTCCAGATAGACCATCTTGGCATGACCGATGGAATGCTCACCGGATACCTGTCCCTCCAGTTCTGCACACTTGGTATATGCAGCGTCCATGATGACTTTGACTTTCTTCTTGAATTCCTCTTCTTCCAGATCATTGGAGCAGCAGTAGATATGCAGGTTTCCGTCTCCGGCATGACCGAAGTTGCGGATCCGGATTCCATTCTCTTCTCCCAGCTGTCGGATATAGATCAAAAAGTCAGGGATCTTATCCACGGGAACCACCACGTCCATCTCATCGATGAGCTTGGTGTCTGCTTCGATTGCAGTCAGGAAGCTGGAGCGGGCTGCCCATGCTTCCTTCTTATTGGCGGAGGTGGCAACGACCAGCACATCCAAGGCACCGGCCTCTTCTGCCACTTCACCCAGTTTGATCATCTTCTGATCCAGCTCGTCCTCATCATTGCCGACGAAAGTAACAAGGATGGAGGCGCCTACTTCTTCATTATTGACATTCTCCGGGAAAATGGGGTTTCCTGTGAATGCGGCGGAAGAAGTGACAATATCCGCGTCCATGAATTCGATGGACTGAGGATCGAGGTTAGCCAGTTTGATCTTCGGGACGGAGTGGATGCAGGATTCCACATCACGGAACGGTACCAGACAGGATACATCACAGATGGGTTTCGGAATGAGTTTCATGGTCATCTCAGTGATGATTCCCAAGGTGCCTTCAGAGCCTACCATCAGATGCAGCAGACTGTAACCGGAACTGGTTTTGCATACAGATTTGCCAAGCTCAATGATGCGGCCATCTGCCAGAACGACCGTCAACGCCAGAACATAGTCACGGGTAACACCATATTTGACGGCACGCATACCGCCTGCGTTAGTGGAGATATTTCCTCCCACCGTCGCGGTCTTTTCGCCGGGATCGGGGGGATACATCAGGCCGTGATCCAGGGCATCGGCAGCCAGATCTTTCAGCAGCACGCCGGGCTGGATACGGACTACGAGGTTCTCCATATCATATGCCAGAATCTTGTCCATACGGCGGGTACACAGTACGACACCGCCGGCCAGGGGAACACATCCGCCAACGAGTCCGGTGCCTGCGCCACGGCAGGTAACGGGAATCTTGTTGGCAGAACAGATCTTCATGATCTCGGATACTTCTTCGGTGGTCTCCACGTCAACTGCGACATCGGGAAGATATTTTCCGTAGATCGGCATTTCATCGTGGGAATAGTTGGGATCGATATCCTCACCCTCGAAGAATCTTCTTTCGCC
This sequence comes from Oscillospiraceae bacterium, assembly GCA_902802565.1. Lineage (GTDB taxonomy): Bacteria > Bacillota > Clostridia > Oscillospirales > Oscillospiraceae > UBA2922. Next base: position 22,745 of record CADCMP010000001.1, on the reverse strand, counting down.
GACAACAGCTTTCAGCTGCGCGGCGATCTCAGGCGTGATTTTATTATAAGTTGCCATGTAATCCTCCTGTTTAACAAAAAATACTAATATATTCCGGATGATCCGTCATTATCGACAGGATGCCGGGACATGCTCCATATATATGGCGGATCCGGACAGATACATATTAATTTGACCGAACCGGAAATTGCCGGTTCGGTCAAGCAAATACTTTCGATTAGGCAAGCAGATCTTCGAGTTTTCCGCCTTCGCCGAGAGCGCCGCACTGACGTCCCAGATCCTCCAGCTCAGCAACGAGAGCATCGGAGAAATCAACGCCGGAAACTTTGCGTTCCTCAAGCAGACGAGCCTCGATCTCACCGGGCATAAAGATCTCTTTTACGCCGGTGGCGGTACGGCTGTTCTTCAGCATGCTTGCATACTGGGAAGCGTGCTCTTTGAAGCGGTCGACATCCAGGAAGTGTGCAATATCCAGAAGGACGACTGCAAAGCCGGTCTTCTCCGGTTCCATATCCTCTACGAAGGGGATCTCAGCACTGGTGAGAGCATCGGCCAGAACGCCGCCGAACATATCGACGAATACCGCGAGACCATAGCCCTTGTGGTCGCCCATCGGACGGACACAGTAAGCCTTGTGCGGATCGGTGGTCGGATTGCCATCATAGTCATTGGCCCAGCCTTCCGGCATCTCTTTGTCTTCACGACGATATGCGAAGACCTTACCGATGGCGACACCACTGGTGGAAACGTCGATAACGATGGGACGCTCCGGATTGGTGGTGGGGCAGCCAAGGATGATGGGGTTGGTACCGATGAGACGGTCAGCACCGCCGTACGGTGCCTGGCAGGGATAAGTGTTGCTGACGACAAAACCGATCACGTTGTCTTCCGCCATACGGTGGCCATAGAAACCGCCGCAGCCGATGTTTGCGCTGTTGCGGGCAACACCTGCGGCAACGCCATATTTGCGGGCGCGCTCGAGGACTGCGTCATATACACGGTTTACTGCTGCGATACCGGAGCCAAGGTCGCATTCAAATGCAAGAGATGCATCCTTGTCCTGTACGATTTTGAAATCGGGCTGTGCATTCAAAGCGCCGGCCATATACTGACGCAGGTAAATGCAGAGACGGGACAGGCCATGAGAATAGGTACCTGTGAAATCGGAGTGAGTAACAACTTTTGCCACGTAGTCGGCATCGTACTCGACGACGTTCAGCGGGGCAAGCAGTTTTTTAATCAGGGTTATTTCCTGATCATAGGAAAGATGAATCATAGTAGATACCTCCAAATTTTTCCTTTGTTTACTTATTTACGACTGATGGAATCAGCCAGAGATGGCGGCACCGAGACCCAGAGGATCCGACCCCATAAGGATCAGGGCACCCAGTACCACGATGGCGATCAGACAGTAGATAAAGCAGGGCAGTGCGTTTGTTTTGATGATTTTTCCTTCGTTGCCCATGGTGCCGGTGGTAGCACATGCTGCAACAACGTTGTTCACGCAGATCATATTGCCGGCAGCGCCGCCGATGTTCTGGAGAGCAACAATCAGGACCGGACTCATCTTAAGAATGCTGGCAGTCTGAAACTGCAGACCGGCAAACAGTGTATTGGAAACGGTATTGGAGCCGGACATAAAAGATCCGAGCACGCCAATGATAGGAGCGATGATAATGTAAGCGCTCTGGAAGATCTTGGCCAGTGCTTCCGCCATGACATACAGCATGGATTTGTCGATGGATGCGTTCATGCCGGTGTTGCGGTACAGGTAAACCATGGAGACGCCAAAGAACAGTGCGATGGCAGCGCCGGTCAGCTGATGATAAGTGTCCAGCAGTGCTTCCTTCACTTTTGCACCGGGCATTCTGTGCAGGAACCAGGTGATGATGCATACAAGGATAAACGGAATCACACCGGGGTTCCAGCCCCAGTTCCAGCTCCAGGTAACACCTTCCATACCAAGGATGTTGGCGATGGTTACCGTGAATGCCTGTCCCTTCAGGAGATCCTTCAGTCCGAACCAGTTCAGACGGGTCGCTACAAGGATAAGGCCGATGAGCACATAGGGAGTCCATGCCAGAACAGCGGACATGCCGTTGTCAACATCCTGCTTGACTTCCTGCGTGGAGAGCCAGCTGGAGTCCCATTTTTCTCTGTTGTCAAAGTCCCATACTTTCTTCGGGCAGAGGAATCCTTTCTTTGCGGCAACGATGACTACCAGAAGAGTCAGGATCGCACCGATCAGAGACGGGAACTCCGGGCCGAAGAAGAAGGCCATGATCAGATAGAATACGTCGAATACAACAATGGTAAAGATGGCAAACGGGAATGCTGCAAATGCTTCCTTGCCGGAGCGGTTCGGTCCGAACATCTTGGTCATGACGAAGAGGCCGGCGCAGATGATAAAGAGTGCGCAGACGGCCTGTCCCAGTGCCGAATACTTGGTCAGTGCCATGGTAAACTGCTCTGCGTTTCCGCCCAGTTCCTCAACCGACTGCTGCACAACCGCAGCGGCAGTGGATGTCGGGGTTCCGACTGCACCGAACACAACCGGTGTGCTGTTATAGATGAGAGCCACAACAGCAGCGCAAAGCGGTGGGAAGCCGAGGCCGATGAGCAGCGGTGCTGCCAGAGCAGCCGGGGTTCCGAATCCGGCAGCGCCTTCAATGAAAGCAGCAAAGACAAATCCGACGATGACCGCCTGGATACGTCTGTCCGGGTTCACTCCGTTAAATACGCGCTGAATGGCGGTAACTGCGCCGGAATGCTTCATGGTGTTCATGATGAGGATTGCGCCGAGAATAACTACCAGAGTGCTGATGGCTTCCAGGAAGCCGTCCAAAGCCCAGGCAGCGGATGTTCCGAAATCCTGTCTCCAGTAAAGGAGAGCAATCAGAACGGTAACTGCCCAGCCGAGAGGCAATGCCGTTTTGGCCGGCCAGTTAAATGCGATCATCAAAACGATGACCAACAGGATAGGTACTGCAGCTATTAAAGCAGTCATAGTTTTCTTCCTCCTAGATCTGCAACAATCCTGCGTTGTAAAACACATTACAGATGACGACTCTTACCCTCTCATACCGCATCTGTCCCACATTTCACAATACACACACATACACAAAAGAGTTGCAATTCATATTTTTCCTGCAACTCCATCATTTCATAACCGAACCTTTTTTCCATTCTAAGTTCCGACTGGTTTTCCTGCCCGATTATCCATGATGGCTTTTACAGAAACTCAAGCTAATGTATTATACACTGTTTATTGTGCGAATCCAATAAAAATAACTCACTGTAAACCAAAGCGAAAGCACAAATTGTGCGATTTGTACAGTTTTTGCATCAATTAATGACAGAACGGCCAAACCGAAAAAGCTGTAACCGGGTCTGAAAACGAAATGACCCAGTTACAGCTTTATTATGTTTCTTAAAATCAGTCTATTCCCGATTGTCCGGGATCTCAAAATCGTTGGGGCAACGGTACATTCCCTCCAGAATGAACCGGGCAAAACGGTAACAGCTCATGAATGCGGAAAACTCGATGGTATCCTCCATGGATTCATAGGTATCCCCATGATAGCGTTCAATGGCGACTCCCTGAATGTGTTCGATATCCTCTTCCGTCATCCGATCCAGTGCCTCGATGATGCTCTCCTCCGCAATGATAAGACCAGGCATTCCGTTAAATTTGGAAAGGTTCACCCAGAAGTGTTCCTTTAGTGCTCCGGTTTTCTCGGAAACCTCCATCTCCACCATATCGGCTTTCTCCGTCAGTCCGAATTTATCGACGGTCCCTTTTCTGGCCATCACATTCTCAATCATAAACTCCATGTTCCCATTTCCCCTCTCTATGCGTCGGCAAACTGCCGTATAAATTCATCTTCCGAAAGAATCGGGATTCCCAGTTCTTTCGCCTTTTTGTTTTTACCAGAAGTGGAATTGACATCATTGTTGATCAGGTATGATGTGGATCCGCTCACAGAACCTGCGACTCTTCCTCCCTGTGATTCAATGTACTGCTTCAGTTCATTTCTGTTTTTGTACACATGAACATCACCCGTGACCACAAAAGTCAGTCCTTCACACCGGCTTCCTGTCTCTCCGGGTGCTTCCCGGATCTGCAGTTCCCGAAGCAGCCGATGTACCTCTGCCAGATGGTCACCTTCCCGGACCCATCGGATAAAGGAGGCGGATTTTTCCGGACCGATCCCGTCGATATGGGAAAACAGTTCCAGATCCTCTGCGTCGGCCGCAGCCTGCAGCAGTTCTTCCATGGAATAGGATCCAAGCAACCGTTTTGCCACATCCACACCCACCAGCGGGATACAGAGTGCATACAGTACATGCTGTCCATCCGTTTCCCGGGACTTCTCCACTGCTTTTTTCAGATTTGCAACGGATTTCTCCCCAAAGCCTTCCAGCTGTGTCATCTCTTCCTCATATCGGTCCAGATGATAAAAATCGGCAAATCCCCGTATCCACCCCTCATTGACAAAACGGGATACGGTCGCTTCGGACAGTCCGTCAATGTCCATTCCCTCTTTGGAAACAAATCGGGAATACTTTTTCAGTTGTTTTGCCGTACAGTCAGGGTTCGTACACCTCAGTGTTTCCGTCGAGCTCTCCGGACGGATGCGGATCTCCGTAGGCGCCCCACATACCGGGCACTGTTCCGGGATCTCCAACTGTCCCTCCGCATGTATAACCTTGATTACTTTCGGAATGATCTTGTTGGCTTTGATCACGGAGATGCGGGTCCCTTTCGATCCAATCCCGAGACGCCGGCATTCACTGATATTGCAGAGGGAGGCTCGTTTGACTACGGTCCCTTCCAGATTCACTGGTTCAAAGACCGCCACCGGTGAGATGGTGGAAGCAGCGCAGGACCATTCGATGTGGTCCAGAACGGACTCCGCGGCCTCATCCTGCCATTTAAAGGCCAGTCCGGCCCGGGTGGCGTGATGGCCGGTGACCGACCCTGTCGAAGCATACTCGGTATCATCATAGGCAATGACCAGACCGTCCACCGGATAGGGGTTGATCTTATCCGTCACGAGCTTCGTCCACCGCTCAATGACCGCATTCAGATTCTCTTCCGTGGGATCTGTGACCATCTCCCGTTCTACGGGCTCCAGTCCCCACTGCTCCATCGCCGCCATGCGATCTCCCCAGGAGAGGATCTCCCGGTCGGTATATACCAGAGTAAAGGGGATCCACCGGATGCGGCGCTGCCGCACAACACTCACATCTTTCAGGGAAAGAGAACCGGAAGCAAGATTACGGGGATTGGCATAATCCTCCTCGGAAGTCAGGAGGAACTCCTCGAAATCGGAATAGGATATCACCGCCTCACCGCGGATCACCACATGGCCTTTCTCCGCAATGGTCTTCGGAATTCCGCGGATGGCATCTGCCAGGTGCGTGATGTTGGTCCCGATGTGCCCATTCCCCCGGGTCACCACTTTTGTCAGTTTGCCGTCATCCCAGGTTGCAACCAGTGTCAGACCGTCCAGCTTCCAGGAGACCCAAAGCGGTCTACCTTCCGCCCATTTGGCAAGATCCTCGATCTTCTTGGTCTTGGCAAGAGACAGTGCGGAGAATTCGTGCTCCTCCTTCTGTCCGGTGATCTGGTCCTCCGAAACACGCTGTGTCGGACTGTCCGGAAGGATCTCCCCCGTTTCTTCTTCCAGCTGTTTCAGCCGGTCAAACTTCGCATCCCACTCATAATCGGTCATCCGTTCCGGGAGACCGTTGTAATAGGCGTCAGAAGCCTCGTTGAGCTGCCGGATCAGTTCCTGCATTTCTAAAATGGATTCCTGCATGATACATTCCTCATCCTGTAATTTTCGGATTCTTTTCCCATTATACTGGTTTTCTCTTTCTGATTCCACCGCTTTTTCCAGACAGAAAAAGATAGAACCCTCCGTCCCAGAAAACTTCTTCTCCGGGACGAAAGGTTCTTATTATTATTCATTTTTCAGCCGGGAAAAGTATCCGGGATGCGAACTTCAGAGTGCCCCAGCACTTTACCGAATGTATGGACTTCCTGCCCGCTGCTTTGATCTACGTAAATATTTGCTTCCTGGAGCTCCGGATTGGCGGAGACCAGCGTAAGGTTCCCATCGTTATCCACATAATAGATCTTGCAGTAGACGGCACCGTCCACCGCAAAGATTCCCACATCTCCCTTGCGGAGTGTTGCACTGGGATCCACATAGACGATCTCTCCGTCTCCGATATAAGGCATCATACTCTCGCCCTGAATTCGAACACCAAATTGCGCACGTGCGGGAACATCCTCTCCCACTTCCGTCATCTCATATTGATCATTATCCATGGGAACATTGACACCTGCAGCGGAGGGCATGTCATAGACCGGAAGCATGCGGGAAGGTCTTTCCAGCGAAACGATCTTCGCCTGCTGCTGGTTCCGAACCCGTTCCCATTCCACCCGGCAGATCTCATCTACCGCAGTCTTTCCAAAGCGATCCAGTTCACGATACCGCTCTGCCAGCTTCCATACCCTGACATCCTCTGTACCGGATGCCGCATCTCTTCCCACCAGCGCGTCCAGCGAGATATGAAAGGCATCACCCAGCGCCATCAGAGCATCCATGGACGGTTTTTTGATCCCCTGTTCCCATGCTCGGACGGTATTGGCGGAAACGCCGAGAACATCTCCCAGAGACTGCTGACTCATATTCCGGCTTTTTCGAAGTTCCTTTAAAGCTGTACAAAAAAAGGTACTGGTTAACATAATTTTCTCCCAAACGGCCATTTTGGTATTGACTTGGAAAAAGTGGTGTGATATATTTCAATCACAACTTTTGTTGTGTTTTTAATTTACTATAAACAACTATTATTGTCAATACAATTCTTCAAGGAGTGTTTTATCATGTTTTTTATTAAATCTCTGCTGGTCATTTTATCCCTTGTAGTTCTTTATATAGTTTTAAATGATGTAAGCAACTTTGAAGAGAGGAGTGTCACGACCCATGCTGTACATTCGAACCGATAACTATAAGATCTGTGATTCCGCCCGCGGTCTGGTTCCCGGCACTTTTTTTGAGGTATATGATTCTCTTGCCCCTGCCGTCAGAGAACTGAATCTGAAGGGATATCGCACTGTGGACAGCAATCTTCATCCGGTCTTCGGTCCATGCATTACTTTTCCCGAAGGAACCGAGCTGCCACGTATCCCCTCTTCTGTCTGGACATTTCAGCAGAATGTCCTGCATGTCAATCCTCTGGCAAAGGAGGACAGCACCAACAGCAAAGACAGTATATTCTGTGCTTTCGAACTATACCGGTGGGCATGCAATCTCCCTTTTCTTCCCGGCGCGGACTCCAATGAGGAGATCGATCTGTTTCCCCTTTCCGCAGCTGCATGCTGAATCCCCGTGTTCCCGATCTTCGGATCGGGATTTTTTATTTGTGTTTGTCATCGGAAGCATGGTATACTTTACTTCAAAGAATTCAACTACAAAAGGGGTAGCCAAATGAGACTCTGTCGTATCTTTCTATGTGCACTGATGTCCGTTTGCCTCCTGGCAGGATTGCTTCCCGCCGGGGCACTGGCAGACACTGTTTCCGCACCGTATCATTCCTATGTATCTCTCGGTGACAGCATTCCTGCAGGACGAGGCGAATTCCCGCAGCAGACGATGCGCGGTTTTACAAGGATTGAAGGCATCTATCCGACTTTGGTAGCGGATGCTCTTGGTGCAGAATTCACTCCTCTGGCATACTGCGGATTCCGTACCAATGAGATCCGTTGGATGCTGGATGATGATTACGAGGGGGACGAGGATCTGTTCCGTGGCAGTCAGGTCCCTCTGGTGGAGCCTCTTCGTTCGCAGATGCGCCCTGTTTTCAAAGAGGCCATCAAGAATGCGGACATCATTACGCTGAACATCGGATCCAACGATCTGTTCTCCTATCCTCTTCGAATGGCAGTGTCCGGTCTGAATCTTTCCGCACTGACTCCGTCGGATGAGTTTGATGACAATGTGATTACCCGCAATCTCGATGGCGATGCCGAATCTCTCGATGAGATTATTTCCATTGCCGATGCTGCCGGTATGCTGGATACCCTGATCAGCAACCTGATTACCGGGATCCAGGATGCATATACCATGTTCCTGGAAAACTACCGCTACATCGTCAACTACATTTATGAGAACAACCCAGATGTCACATTGGTGGCAGTGGGGCTCCTCAACAACGCATACAATGTAAAACTGACAGATCAGTCCGTTGTCGAACTGGGCCGCGTTTTTGACGGAGTCTTCCGTTCCATCAACGCTTATATCCAGTACGGTGTTCCTCATCAGGGCACTTACATCTATGCAGATGTCATGGGTGCGGAATGCCCGCAGTTCGAGCCGCTGCTCGGCGGTGATCTGAATAAATTCATCACCACCTCCATCATTCGTGTTCATCCTTCTCTGGAAGGACATGCCTATATGGCCAACAAGATTCTTCAGGTGATCCCGGGGATCAAGCACAGTGAGCTCCCCTTCGGCGATGTCCCCGCACGGGAATGGTATTATGATGGAGTCCGATATGCATATAACAATCAACTGATGGTCGGAAGCTCCAAGAGTCTCTTTGAGCCGCAGTCCAAGGCAACGCGAGCACAGGTTGCCACCGTCCTTTACAGTCTTGCCGGACGACCTTCTGCCGCCGGTTCCGAGCCTTTTGCGGATGTCAATGAAGATAACTGGTTCTATCCTGCCGTACGGTGGGCATACAGCGCCGGTGTCGCAGGCGGTGTATCTGCAGACCGGTTCGATCCCAACACTCCGGTGACACGGGCACAGATGGTCCTGATGCTCTATCGTGCAGCCGGATCTCCGGCTGTATCCGGCAAATTGTCCTTCCGGGACAACCGGACGATTGCTCCGGAATTTGCCGATGCCGTACTCTGGGCACAGAACAGCCAGGTCGTCGGCGGTTTTGAAGACGGTACGTTCCGTCCTAACGAGCCGGTAACGCGGGCACAAATGGCGGTGTTGCTGGCCGCCTATTGTCAGTAATTTCTGTATAAAAACCAAACGGGAGGTCTCAAGGCCTCCCGTTTTTTTGTTATTATAAAACTGTCTGTTCGATGATTTTCACTTCGTCCGGCCGGATCCTGCACAGGTATCCCCGGATCTCCACCCCTTCCTGTCTGGCAAGAGTCATCGCCTCGGCAAACTCCGGATGGGTTTGCCGGTTTGGCAGGACATTTCTTATTCCTTCCATTTGGATCACAAATCCTACGGCTGCATTCCATCCTTCCCGTCTGGCACGGATCAGCTCGTGGAGATGCTTTACTCCCCGAACAGTGGGAGCATCCGGAAAATAGCCGATTCCGTTTACTTCCAGCGTACATCCTTTCACTTCCAGCAGAGTTTTCTTCCCCTTTTCCACCGTCATAAAATCCAGTCTGGACTCTCCATAGGTATATTCCGGATGGATCTCCTCACAGTTCTGTTCTTCCAGCCATTCCCGGACTGCTCTGTTCGGGGCCATGCTGTCCATATTAATGAGCATTTCATCGTTCTTATATACCGCGATGAGATCATAATCCGTTTTTCTCCCAGGTGTCCCAGGTCGGTGCAGGATCACCCGCGCTCCGGGAATCAGCAGTTCCCTGCAGCGTCCCGTGTTAACCACATGCACCGTCTCGATCTTCCCGTTTTTCTCCACATGGGCAACAAACCGGTTCGGCCGGTCGATAAAACGTGCTTCCTCTGTCTTTCCATACCACATAATTAAACCCTCGCCGGAAAAGATGCCCCCTTATTCGGGAGCATCTTTTTTCAAAAGCATTATCTTTTTGTCACACAAGATCGCTGATATTGAACAGCTCATCCCGGTCTCCGAACAGGACGCTTTCCATCATTGCTTCTCTGCCGGCAGCGAAATTCGGCCGGCTCTTCAGTTCAACGGATATTTTTCGTCCGCTGCTGGAAAACACAAAGGCCCATCTGCCGTCATTGCGGAATGAAATTCGTCCGTTCGCCGGAGAGCATCCGGTCATAAACCGGATCCCGTCCACATAGCATGCCGGCCGGTCTGCCGTAACCGTTAGATCCTCCGGTATTTTTTCCCATCCGAATACTTCACTTGCGATTTCAGATACTCGCAACCCCAGTGCCAAACCGGGACATTCGTGTCCGTGTTCCTTTGCTGCCGCTTTCAGAATCTCCTCTGTCATGTTCCTATCCCTCCTGATCTTTAAATATCCAGAAATGCGATCTGCAGCTGGAAACGATCCTCCCAGCCGGTCTGCAGATCCAGAGCCTCCATCAGATCGGAAGGCCCCATCTTTTTAATCTTCCCGTTATTGCAGAAAAAGCCGTTGACGATGACCTTTTCTATCTGATCGTCATAGAACTCCACTAGAAGGACTCCGATCCCCAGCAGAAGTTCAATGAAATATGCTTTGAGGAATGTCATCCTCTCTTCCAGATCCTCCTCTGCCATTCCACCTTCGATGGCCATGGAATAGACCTCCGAGTTTTCAAGATAGACGGTGATCTCACGGAACGTGTCTCTCTGCCGGATATAATCCAGCAGCTTTTCCAGACTTTCCTTTTCCTTTTCTCCCAGGTATTTCTCCTGCTGGAGGCTGCTCTCGATACAGGATCGTTCATACATATATGATCCGATCTGCAGCACAAGCGGCGCCTCTCCCCAGATCTCCTCCATCATCGGAATCAGTTCCTCAGTCTCGCTGAAACAGTCCATGAAGAATTCATAGAACTCTGCATATTCCTCCATGTATTTGGGAAGATCAGGGCTTTTCCCGTCTTCCTGCGCATGCGGTTCCAATACTTTCAGGGCCTCGATGACCTGCTCGGGAGATGCGGATTCATCGGCAAAATCCAAAAAGATCTCCAGCAGAGATTTATCCCGGTTCTCCGGCAGATCGTATTCCACCTCCGGTATCTTGTACGGAAGTTCAAATGGAAAATCATCCTCCATCTCCATCATCAGTTCTTCCTCGTCCATGAGGTCCTGCATGGCGATGAGCTGATCCCGGATCGAAGCGCAGGGCGGCTCCAGCTGAATCAGCATGATCAGATACCCTTCCATATCATAATCGGCAGAGAGCTCCACACATGCTTCGATAGGTGGGACGATGATATCTTCTTCCTCTTTGGTAAAGAATCGAAAATCATAGGCTTCGATAAAGTTTTCCGCTTCCTCTGACGTAAAACCTTCCTTGGAAAGATTTGCTCCAATATAGTGGATCCGATGAGACTCATCTTCTTCCAACAGCCCCACCAAAACTGAGAGCTCTTCATCAAACGGGATCGTGACCTGAGCATCGGCATCCATTTTATCGTAATCCTTGATCCGGATATAATAATAGTTCCGATCTTCATATAGTGTCATATCAGCCATATTGATCATCTCCCTTGTTGTATCAGTATACACTATTCGTCCCGCAAAACACAAAAAAAGAATCCGAAGACAGTTCGCTTCAGATTCTTTTTTCATTATTCATGATGTATTAGAACTCCGGAATCGTCGCACCAAGTGCCTTGACCTGCTCTTCCGTCAACACTACAGTATCGCCGGCATTTCCCTGCGCATCAAAGAGCGAGATATACTGCGGATTAAACTCCATCCACAAAAAAGCCATGCAGTTATTGGCCTGGTAGACATATAGATCGCATGCCGTATATCCGTCAGCACGGCTTTTATCCACTGCTTCTTTGATGACCTTCAGCGCAGTCTGTTTGTCCGCCTCGGAATCGGTGCCCCAGGACGCATTGCCATTGAGATGGATGGAATAGACAACTTCTTTTCCACCTTCCGTATCCAGCGTATCCTGCACGCGGATTGATTCAATCAGGCCTGACTTGTCTTCAATCGTTGTACTCTGCTGCTCACCGGTAGCCGCCTCTGCTGCCGCCTGATCGGCTTCACCGAGAGAGCTGTTGCTCTCCACGGTTCCTGTTTCCGCCGGGGCCGCCGTAGCAGTAACGGCCGGAGTATCCGCCGCATCTCCTTCGGATCGGTTCCACGGATGGAGGATCAGTACCACTACCAGAGCAATCAGGACCAGCACTGCCAGAATCCACAGCCAAACATTACTCTTTTTTTCATTTTTGTTGCTCAAAGTTAATTCCCCGCTTTCAATATCTTCGCCGGATCTATCCGATCCGGTGCGTACTCTGCGCTCTATTGTACAACCAGGATTCTAAAAATTCATCCCATTGGAACAACTATTCACAATTTTTTAAGAACCTTTGGAGCGGTCACTTTGTACCTATGACACAGATACACTTCTCATTCTCCCGAACATGAATGTCCACTTCACGAAATCCGTTTCGCTTCATCAGTTCCCGGTACTCCGCTCTGGTGGGATTAAACATCGTATATTTCTGAATGTTCTCCCTTTCCCGCGGTGACAGGGGTGCATCCCCGTATACTTCACAGATAATCAGAAGTTTTCCTCCCGGTTTCAGCACACGCAGGATCTCCTTCAGACCTTTATCGTGATCCGGCCAGAAATAGAAGGATTCCACCGTGATTACTTTGTCGAAGACATCATCATTAAAAGGAAGTTCATCCACAGATGCCTTTTGGATGGAGGTACGACCAACGGAAATAAATCTCTCGTTTGTCTCACGGCTCAGTTCCACGGAGACGTCGGAGTAATCGATTCCCGCCAAAGTGGTTTCCGGATATGATTCCGCCAGACGGTACAGGGTCTGTCCACCTCCGCATCCGACATCAAGAATGTGATCCCCGGGGGCAAACTTGAGATAATCCAGCCCCCATCCTGTAAGCTCGTAATGGGAACGATTCATCCGTTTCAGCATCTGTTTGCCGGCAGCACCCTGCGGTTTGGAGGGATTCCCCATCTCCGTGATCCGGTTCCGCTTGGAATTTGTCTTATCCATAAATCTTTCATTGTCGATAATAAACCGCTCATGGGTACCAGTTCCTACGATTCCGGTCTCATCTGTCACTTCCACCTGAAACGTCAGCTTTCTGCCTTCTATTTCCACAAGTTCCGAACGGCATGTCACCGTCAGGCCCACCGGGACTGCTGATACATGCTGTATATTCAGACTGATGCCTACAGTTCCCTGACCTTCTTCCAGGTCGTCCAGAACGCTCTCATAGCATGTCGTTTCCATCAGCTCCACCATGCTTGGCGTGCTGTAGACGGGAAGACCTCCGCTTCCGCAGCCGATGGCGGTATTTTCATCTGTGACATCCGTTTCTCTGCAGTTTATTGTACCAACTTTCAGCATATCTCCGTTCCTTCCTTCATTATTATTCTTCAATAAACCATAACAAACCAAAGGAGAAAGCTCTGTGCGATCAGGTTTGTCAATTCCTTGATCCATGTGCTTTTTCGGCTGTCATCCAGTGTTCTTCCCCAGATTCCCATGAGGAACATCCCCAGCACAAAACCTGCCAGCAGAATCCAGACAGAGCGGGAAATAATGAGATGCCAAGGTGCAGAACAGCACCATCGTATCGCCGCGACGAGAGCCAGTGTCCCTCCCGCCGGCATCAGGATACGAAACAATTTCTGAAGCGTACCGTATTCCTTTCCGGTTTGAACCACATACATTTTCCAAATCGCTTTACTCAAACCGCCGAAAAAGATCATTGCCATACCGATTGCGGCAAGCAACCCTCCTCCCCGCTGTATGATCCGGATCCATGAAATTCCGAACAGCAGCACTGGCAGGAAATCCATTATCGCCAGCAAAAAAGAGTATCTATTCTTTTCCGATATCCTGTCCATTCCGTCTCGTCCCCATAAAAAATGCGGAATTCCTGAAGTAGCTAAATACAGGAATTCCGCAGCCGCCCGTCTTCCCCCTCTACTTGAAAGGACAGGCAGCGACAACTGTGATACACTACTGCAGAAACCCCTCATGTCATCCGCGTTGTTCGTCCGTTAAACGTACCAAACACGGTCCTCCGGTTCACCTCTCATCGAGCCGAGGACCATATAAGTATATCACAACTGAAAGCGTTCTTGATATGCCGTCCGATTTATTGTAAGCCAGGACAGCAACAAGCAAGTCTTCTACTATTCTATAGATGCATTTAAAATGCTAGAATTATTTTACTAACAATCTGTTCGATAATCAACAGTCAGTTCGATATAAAACAGCACGTTATCGAACATACTCCTCCTATTTTGTTCGATAATTAACAATCTTGTTGTGGGGCCATGTACATGACCCTGTAATATGAATTATCATCGTATTCTTTTCTTTCCGCCCCAGGTAGTTTATACTGGACACAGTGTTCGACAAAATACAACTATTGCATTTTCTGTCCAGGAGGTTATTATGGCGAACTCCACCGATCAGCGTGTCATGCTGACAAAAAAAATTCTGAAGGATGCTCTTCTTTCTCTGATGGAGGAAAAATCCATCAATAAGATCACACCGACAGAACTGTGCCGGAGAGCTAACATCAACCGAAATACATTTTATTCACATTACCGTGCTCCGGAAGATATCCTCCACGAAATGGAGGATGAGATTCTGAAAGATCTGACTTTGGCATTTGAGGAGCATTTTCACTATCACACCATCGAAGAACTGGTTCGGCAGAGTTGTACGATCTTTCAGCGAAACGCGGATATCTGCCGCATCATCTTTTCCGTGAACAGCGAAAGCGACAGTCTTCTCCGCATCGTTCGCATGGCAAACAATACGGCTTATGCCGAATGGCGGAGAGCCGGCCTGAAAGCTCCGGATTCCAAGCTGGAACAGATCTTCCAGTACTGTTCCGGTGGATGTGTTTCCGCCGTCCGCAATTGGCTGGAAAATGATATGAAAGAAGATATTGATGAAATGGCACGTCAGCTGGATGCCGCCTGCAGGGCGGCAATGGCAGCCATGATGAAATAATTCTTATGGTTCAAAGTTTTTTTATTCGGTCAAGAAATTATGTAAACTAAGTTTTGTGGTGTTATTTTGTCCGGAGCACAAGATATTGTGGTCAAAATAACGAAAACAAAAAATTATAAAATTTTATGATTTTTTTATGTAAATTTTTATCATTTCAGCGGAAAAACTGCGTTTTTTGGAAGAAATTCAACTTTTCCAGATTGAACTTTTCGGGCCCTAGAATGAGAAAAAACCTATTTTGGTGACATTTTGACCAATTTGATGTTTTTTTCACTTAGTTTTGAAATCATTTATTTTTATTGGTATATTAAAGCCACAAAAACAAGTTGACTCAATTATAGTCTTCTTGAAGACAGTTCAGGCTCCTGTTAAATGTCAGGTTGAAGGAACTGTCTTTTTTTTTGCATTTTTTGTGAAATTCATTTTTTCCTCCTGTTCGGAAAGTTCTGGTTGTTCCCGTTCCATCATGTGATATAATAACCATACTTAATACAAAGAGAGGAATTCGCAACTATGAGGATTCGTCCTGCAGATATAAGGGATCTCGACGCAGTAGCGCAGTCATATCGTGATCTGCTGATGCATGAAATGGAGCAGACCGGATATTCCAACTGGAAGTTCGGTGTCTTCCCTACTATGGAAATTTCACATCGTGCCCATAACAGGCAGGAACTTTATGTCGCGGAAACAAGAGGACGTCTGATCGGCAGTATGATCCTTACGGAGATTCAGCCGAAAGAATACGATAGTATCTCATGGAACACCACCTCTTCCGATCAAAAGATACTTGTCCTCCAGGTTTTATGTGTCCGTCCTCAGTTCTCCGGTCAGGGATGCGGAAAGTCGCTTCTTCGGTATGCTAGAGAAATGGCCCGTGAGATGGGTTATTCGGCGATCCGATGCAACATGTGGGAAGGAAATGATCCTGCCATCCATGTGTTTCGTCAGATGAACTTCACCGTCGCAGGTTCCGGACCGTTTCGCCCGGAAGGATTGCCGGAAGAGCAGGATCTGTTCCTGGAGTGGGATTTGACCGAGGATGCCCGGAACCGTTATTAAAGCCATCTTTGTTTTTTCAAGGAAAAGCTAAAAAAGGTGATTTCGAACCAAATTCGAAATCACCTTTTTCTTGTTTCTGGATTCAGCTTTCTCCGTAGGATCCATAGGCACCGTAGCGGCCATACTTTCCATATCCGTAATAGCTTCCCTTGCCGCGAGCCACTTTATTGAGCACAACACCTAGGATCGGACACTGAGTGTTTTTCAGCTGCTTTGCTACATCCTGCGCCAAACGATAGGATACCGTTGCCGATTCGATCAGAAGGATCACTCCGTCACAATAGGGAGCCAGCACTGCAGCATCAACCACCATTCCCAGCGGTGCGGTATCAATGATCACATAGTCAAAGACTTCTTTCATCTCATTGATCAATACCTGCATCCGTTCATTTGCAAGCAGTTCTGACGGGTTGGGCGGCACCTGTCCGGACGGAACCGCATACAGACCGCGTACATCCGTGGAATAGATGCAGTCTCTGGAAGTGCACTGTCCGATGAGGTAATGGGTCAGGCCATATTCAAAGGATCCTTCCAAGCCGCTTTTATCGTCTCGCTCCTTACGAAGATCTGCGTCAATATACAGTACTCGCTTATCAATCTCAGAAAGAGTCTGTGCCAGTTCCTGTGTCGTTGTGGATTTTCCTTCGCCGGCCAGACAGCTGGTTACCAGAATGACTCTCTTGTCATCCCCACAAAACTGAATGTTTGTACGAAGGGTTTTCAGTTCTTCCCGAACTGCATAGGACATGTCCTGATTGCTAAATGAAATACGTTCCATATATGCCACCTTAATAATTTATCGGATACTTTCTATGATCTGCTCCGGATTTCGGAACAGGATCTCCCGGCACAGTTCTCCGGGCAGTTTTTTCTGAAGCAGTTCTGCGCACTTTCCCAGGTTCGGCTCCCGAAATCCCATGTGATGCGCATCGGACGCAACCAGCTTCACTTTTTCCTCTTTGAGCATCGTCCAGCAGAATTTTTTCATCTTTCTGCCTTCCTCACCGAGGATCCCCTCGGTATTCATCTGAAGCCAAACTCCCTGGTCCACCAGTTCATCCACCAGTTCCGGATGAGCATGGATTGCGGGGTATCGTTCAAAATGGGCGATTACCGGGAGCATCCCTCTCTTTTTCACTTCGTGGACAAAAAAACGGATGTCATCCGAACTGTGATCATGAAACTCGATAAGGACGTACGGACTGCCGCCCAGTGTCTGCACCTGATTTTCCTCCAGGCATCGGAGGAACAGCCGGTCACAGTGATTTTCCCGACCAAGGTACAGTTCGGGAATCTCCTCCCCGGCGAACTCCTCCTTCAAACGGTAGAACTGCTTCTCCACTTCCTCCTGAGGCGTTTCAAACATCTTTCTCCGGAGATGGACCGTCAGAAACACGGTTTCCACACCCTGCTCCCACTGCCTGGCGAGCAGCGCATGGGATTCTTTCAGATTTTCGGCACCGTCATCTACATAGGGAAGCAGATGGCAGTGCGTATCTGTCAAGCCCTGTATCTGCATACCGCTCATTTCTTCTTTCTGATCTTCTTGCGGGTTTTGGTTTCAGAGTCATCGGAGAATTCCAGAGGGATCGATGCCAGTGTATTCAGCTGCAGGTATTTTTCCACATCTTCTGCTGTTTTAATCGAATCATCCAGAATATACTGGATCACAATGACTGCCATGGTGGCGAAAAGACCCAAAAGCGCTGCTATAACGACATTCTTCTTCATGCTGGGTGCCGACGGTTTATCCGGTGCTACAGCACGTTCCGCAATGGTGGGGCGATCGGTCTTCATGATTGTAGCGACCTGCTCGCAAAGAGAATCCGCCAATGCATTGCTGATATCCGCTGCCATCTGCGGATCGGCATCTCTGACACTGATATCGATCAATCGGGTATCCGTGGGGTTGTCCACGGAGATCTTCTTGGCAAGTTCCTCATAATCCATCTGAAGTTTCAGATCCTTCAGCACAGGCTCGATGACGGATTTGGATTTTGCCAGTTTTGCAGCGTCATTGGTCATCTGTGTTCCGATCTGCATCTCGACCTGTGACATAGCCTCACCTTCACGGGGAAGCAAATATACGGTAGAAGATGCCGTGTATGTCGGATCGATGAGAAAATAGGTGACATTGCCGATGATAGCAGCACAAACCACGGTCACAGCGATAATGATCCAGATTTTAGACCAGATCACATGAAATAATTCACCTAAGTCGATCTCTACGGTTTCTTCGGTGTTGTTGATATTATTTTCCAAAACGAATACCTCATTCCAGTTGTACTCCGTTGCCGAGGTTCGGAAACGGATGACATAATATTGCTTTTACATTATATTAGAGAACATGCCTGTTTGCAAGAGACTTTGCCACTAATTGCCCTCTCTTCGGCGTGATATTCCGGCATAAACAGTCCAAAACCGGAACCTCATGATAAAAGTTCCGGTTTTGATCCGTGACATATTGTTCATGCCTCATCTTCAAGTTTCTTTTTGGCCACGACTACCATTCGCCCATTATTCTTCGTGTATTCACAGGTCGACAGGGTAAGAATTTCATCTCCCGGTTCTGCCCACACCCCGGTCGTATAGATGGATCGTTCAATACATCCGTGGACAAAATCCTGAAACTCCTTTTCATTTTCCGCTTCCGTAAATTCATAGTATCGGAATTCCGACGTGCCGCCGGTGTTGACCGACTCGACAAACACCGCCATCACTTCATATCTCCCCTGCCGATACAATGTATCAAAGCAGATCACGGGATGTTCCTGCAAGAACGATTCATTTTTATACTGATCCAGTGCGGCGAACATGGATCCGTCCTTCATGTGATGACCGTAGAGGATGATATTGTCGGAAGGTTTCACCAGGCTGCAGGATGCATCGGCAAAGATACACCCGTGTGCGCTTTCTGTTCCGTCAAACGCACGATGCAGATATCGTTCATTGTCTTTTGTCTGGACCACAGGATAATCGATCGTTGTTCCTTCAATGGATATCCATCCGACCAGATCAGGATTCTGTTTGAGCAGTTTCTGGTACTGCGGGAGAACCTTGTTTTCCGAGATTCCGTTTTTTCCGGTCTCTGTGTCCTTCTCCGCCTGATGGACCTGCCTCGCGAGCTGATCATACTGATGTTCTGCCTGCCGGCTTGCGATGAAGTATCGCACGATCATTCCTCCGCTGACCAGAAAGATCAGTGCAAACACTAAAATCAGGATTCTGTTCCAGATTTTGTTCAACTCTATGCTTTCTCCTTTTCGGAATTACACTTTTCGGATCGCACACCCGTCGGATGCTTTGATCGAATCCAGAACTTCCGGAATCTGATCGGTCATTTTCTCATAAACGGACGCATTCTCGGTGGTGTATTGAAAATCAGTGGGATACAGGATGACGATGGAGTATGATCCGTCCGGTGTCGTCAGCGTCCCATACTGTTTGTAATCCGGCAGATAGGAGAAATCTTCTCCTTCCGGATAAAGACCGATGGTCATCACCGTACCGCCTCCAAAAGACTGATGGTCCTTCAATTCATAAAATGCCAGAAAGTATCCACCCTGCGGCTGATAGTCCAATTCGTAAGTATAGATCCCTTCCCATCCTTTGGGAACGGACACGGAATAGAACTGTGTATCGATGGTGCTCCTGGCGGAACCGTCCTGCGGCCCTTCCACAATGGTGACATCGTCGTTTTTCCTTACGGTTTCGTCCTCTTTGGCTTCCGGAACTTGAGATACTGCCGTGTTTTTTTCTTTCTTCGCCTTTTTGGTCGGTTTTGGTGTGGATGTCTCGGAAGTTTCCTGTCCGTTTCCCCAGACTGTATCATCGGACACAAAAGAAAAGTCCGAACCTTTTCGGCCGCACCCGGCCAGACAGAGTGCAATCATCGTCAGGATCAGACCGTAGATAACCAGACGCTTCATATCACATCCTCCTTCGGAATAATGCAAAAAATGAGTGATTACGGTGATATTATACCATAATCACTCACTGAAATCATTGCGAGTCTGTGTCTTATCAGCCGAGATTCAGATTGATCCGTCCAAAAGACGCATCCCGGATAATTCGGCTGACTTTGGAAGATGTGCTTCCAGAGGACGTTGCGGATTTTACAATCTTTCTTCCCTGATCGAGCCAGGTGTCGATATCCGAGTAATCAATTCCCTTGGAAGAAGTGTTGCCGGAGGTGCCGGAATCCTGTACCTTCTTCGGCTGTGGCGAAACGGTTTCCGACGGCTCTGCGGCAACATCTGCCGCCGTCTCCTCGTCATCGATCACAACGCAGACGATATCACCGCTCTCAGCATTGACCTCATAGATGTTTTTGACTCCATCCTGCAGAACCGTGACCTGATACACCAGCTGATTGTTCCATACCGTAAGGAAAACATCCACCCATGTCTCATCGGAATTCAGCTTTTCAAAGATCTTGTCCGCTGCTTCGCGGCCTTTGAGGTACTTTTCCTCACTGGGAACACCATGCAGGCTGACTGACTCCAGATTCAGGCCTCTCCGGTAATACAGATAAGCCAGATCTTGAATGGACAGTTCTTCGATTCCCTGATCGCTGCAATCCTGAAGCGCTTCCTTCAGCTCATTGACCAGAGCACTTTTTCCATTTTCCTCTTCGGAGTTCTCGCTCAGTGTCTGAATGATAACCGCCGGGTTAACTCCTTTTTTGTCGGCGGTATCCCGAATGGTCTGAACTGCCTGTTTCTGCAGCTGTTCGGAGCGTTCATTGTCGTCTTCCTGTACTGTTACCAGCATACTATTGCTGTCGGAAGAAAGGCTTTCATCGTCCAATTCCTCTTTGGTGACGGAGGTCATCACTTCCGTCAGAGTAGATCCGGCTGCATTGGCTCCTGCCTTTTTGTTCTCATTATCCGCCACTACACTCCGCACCCGGTCCAACCCGTTTACGGACAGGGACATATTGTTTTCCGTAGTAACCGTTATTTCGGATCGCTGCCGGTTCACGGCGTGGTACACACCCACGGTTCCCAGCAGAGCCAGCAGGAGAACGCTTGTTGCAGCAAGCCGCAGCGGCTGAAGCCGGCTGGACAGGCGAATAATGCCGCTTCGATTTCTTCGCTGAGGGATTTCCTCACACTGGCGAAGAAAACCATCCGTCATCTCAGGGATTTCTTTTGACGCTTCCAGACACAGCTCCTCTTCCATACTGGAGAGAAGTTTTATAACGGAAGTGTCACGCTCCAGACGGATCATCCCATGCGTGTACCGATATCCGGTTCCACTGACAGAACCGCCGACGATCTTGGCGATCTCGTGCAGTTCCAGTCCCATAACCGCTTTCAATATCACCACCTGTCGCATCCGTGACGGTAATCCTTCGAGGAGCTGATTCATAAAGGGGCATTCCAGCCTCTTTGAAAACGGGTTTTTCCGTTCAGATGACTTTACCGGCTCCGCAGTTTTAGCCTGCCAGTGACAGAGATTCAGGATCCATGGAAGTGCATCGTTCGTTTCCACATGATAATCCCCGGCGTTTTCCCATACGGCAAGGAATGTTTTTTCTGTGATGCATTTTGCAGTCCAATCATCACACACGATGGACAGCGCATAGCAGTATACGGCATCATACACCTGCTCAAACAGGCGCTGTAATGCCGCAATATCCCCTTGACCGGTCTGCAGAATCAGTCGCTCATCTGCATACGGGCGCATTGTCCTTTCCATCTAAGAAGCCTCCTGTCTTGCCTTTGCAATAATAAAAAGCCTTCTCTGAACAGTCCGTCTGTTCCTCTTCATCTCATGCCCCTCATTGTAACTGGATTCCCAAGGGAAGACAAGCAACAAAAATTTGAAATATGTTGGAAAACTCCTGTTTTTCCCATTTTTTTAGAAAAAGATTTCGGCGTTTTTCCATTATTTCCACTTTTGAGTTGGGAAATAATCCCTTTTTTAAGAGATCTTGTCGCAAGATTTCGGATATTATTACGTCACTATGTGTGAGGGATTGATTTCAGCAGACCTGTATCCGCAATTTCAGGTCCTTTTGCAATCCTTTTCTTATCCCCTCCAGCCGGTACTCAGTGCAGTCCGTTTCTCACTAGGCTATACAATGTGTAGACCTCCCATATCCTATCCAAGGGTACCGGCTATTATATAGCATACGAGTCGTCTGTTGTTTCCCTACAACTGACGTAGTTCGTCTCTCTTTCATCTTGGACACTCTGCAGATCCGTCTGCAGAGTGTCTGTGTTTTTTTGACATTGATCGAAATCAATTGCAATACTCAGGGGTTCTGATGTACAATGCATAAGAGGAATCGCGGTCCGGCAATTCAAACTGTCCGGACCAAGGAAGAGAGGACAATACATGCACGAGTTTGGAACAGTATTATATGTTATTTCGGAAGTAGAGAAACTCTGCAAGGAAAATGACCTGACTGAAGTCGGCAGCGTCACACTGGAAGTCGGAGAAGTCAGCGGCATCATTCCGGATTATCTGAAAAGCGTTTGGGGTTGGGCGGTGGAACGCTCTGAATACATGAAGGGCGCCGAACTGAAGATCGAGACTCTGCCCGCTGTCACCTACTGCGAAGACTGCGGCAAAACTTACGAAACGATGAAGTATGCCAAAATCTGCCCGCACTGCAACAGTGAACATACGTATCTGGTTGCCGGAAACGAATATAACATCAAAGAGATCGAAGCGCGATAGCACATTAATAGGGTAGAGAGCGCGTGAGCGCTCCCTCCCATTGCACCGTACGTACGGGTCTCGTATACGGCGCTACATCAAAATAGTGTCAAGTACATCTTGCGA